>JAAZKF010000341.1 GCA_012799975.1 Burkholderiales bacterium | reverse complement strand
CCCACCCACACCAGGGTGTGGGTGGGAGGGGCCCGTCTGCGTCGTCAGGCGCACCTCTGCGGTGCTCACGTAGTTTCCAACTACGCTCCGCTCCTCGATGCACGCCTTCCTGGCATCCGGACCCGCCTCGATGGCCTCGGTTCTCACGCCAGGCGGCGGATTCAGGCTCTGCCTGGCAGCTTGTGTGAATATCGCGTCGGTCGCCTCGCCGCTTGAGGATATGCACCCGCACGGGGGGCGGGAGGACAACTGTCGGCAGAACGGCCCTGCAGGAACACCTTTCGGTGCGCAGAACCCGGAAAATCGTGGAGCCCCCCAAGAACGAGCCGCTCAGGGCTCTTTTCGTCCTGGTGCTGCTGGCTGCCCTGGTTCGCCTGAGCGCCGCTCTTTACGCCGGGGTCATGAACGACGAGGCCTTCAGCTTCTTCGCCGCTTCCTGTCCGCTGGAGAAGATGGCGCAGGGCTTCCGAGCGGACATGAGTCCGCCCACCTGGTATGTACTCCTCAAGCCTCTGCTCCATGCCACATCGGACCCCTTGATCCTGCGACTCCCCTCGGTCTTGCTGGGGATCCTGGCGGTGGTCTGCGTTTTCCTGATCGGTAGACGGGTCCTGGGCAACGGCCTCCTTCCTGGTCTGGTGGTGGCCGCTGCCTATCCGTTCTGGCTGGCTGAGGCCCAGATCCGTCAGTATGGCCTTCTGGACCTGACGGCTGCCCTAGCCATGACCCTGGCCTTGAAGGCAATTCGGCGGCCTCTGTCGGGTGCGGAGTGGGCAGGGTACCTGGTGGCCACATGCTGTATGCCCGCAGTGCATTACGGTGGCTTCCTGATCCTGGCGGCCCTGGCCCTGGGTCTGGCCCTGGCACCGGCTCTTCCCGAGCGACGCAGGATGCTTCTGACCACGGTTCTGGGAGCCTTGCCCGCTCTGGGCTGGTTGGCCTGGACCCTGCTGGGCTCCATCCATCCAGCCGTTGTCGGTGTGGGCACCCACTCTCCCCATATGGCGCGTTTCGCCGATCTCCCGGCCTATCTCACGGGCCTCTCCCTGCCGGCGGCCTGGCCGGGTATTAGGGAACTGGCTCCCGTCTGGACGGGCCGGCTCCTGGATCTGCTGGGGCTGGCACTGTGGGCTCTGTGGATACGGGGTTGCCTGATCCTGGTGCGCCGCGGACAGGGGACCGAGGCGCTTCTGCTGGGGCTGGCTTTCCTGCTCTCGCTGCTCGGCTTCCTGGTGGGGGGAGCCCTGGGGGTGCAACCCTTCCAGCCCCGTTACCTGGTTCCGGTGGCCGGCTTCTTCGTCATCTTGATGCTGGTGGGGGCCGGCCGCCACGCTCCAGCCCTGGTCACGCTGGTCGTGCTGGTAAACCTGGCGACCGCGGCCTTCTTCCCCCGCGACCCCTTTCTGTGGAACCAGGATTGGCCGGGAGCCGTCGGTTGGATCCGAGAGCGCGAGCGTGCCGGCGACGTCCTGGCTGTCAGCCTGCCCTATGCGCTGATGGGTCTGAATTTTACCTATGCGCGTGAGCACGTCCAGGTGGACTTCTCGCGCCTGGGTTATATGGAATTCCGCTTCGGCAAGGGTTACCGGGGGTTGCCTCAGGTCGCCCTGCCGCCTGTACCTCCCTGGGCCAGGCCGGGGCCGGATCGGGTCTTCCTGCTGCTCTGTCCCTTCGGGGACCCGAACATGGTCGGGCTGATCGAATGGTTCAATCGCAACTATCGGGTCGTGGACGCCCGGATCCAGCCCTGCGTAAATAAATGGGGGAATACGGCTATTTTCCTGCTGGAACCCAGGGCACCATCTGCTCAGGGGAGGCAAACAAAACCTTCCCTCCCCAGTCCGTAGTCAGTCCCTCTTTGCATGGTCTGAAGGTCGGGAAGCGGATGAGGCGAAGCGCCGTGTTCGTGTCCAGATTGAAGCTTGTTTTGGGAATTTTCGTGATGCTGTCCGTGGTGGCGGGATGTCGGGGAGGGGAGTCCGCGGAACTCTTCTCGGGAGAACGGGCGCTCCAGCATGTGCGGACCCAGGTCTTGCTGGGGCCTCGACCACCGGGCAGTGAGGCTTCTGGGCGCCTGCGCTCCTGGCTGCGATCCGAGCTCGAAAAACTGGGCTTTGTGGTTCAAGAGCAGCGCTTCACACCGCGCACCCCCCTGGGGCCGATCCCCATGGTCAACCTGGTGGCCACCCTTCCGGGGACCTCGGACCGAACCCTGGTCCTGGGTGCCCACGCGGACACCAAGCGCTTCGAGGACTTCGAGTTCCTGGGAGCTAACGACGGAGCCTCCGGCGTGGCGGCCCTCTTGGAACTGGCCCGGGTCTTCCGTTTGCGCCCGCTGCGGCACACCTTGAAACTGGCCTTCTTCGACGGCGAGGAGGCCCTGGTGGAATGGGGGCCGGAAGATAGCCTCTATGGCAGCACCCACCTGGTCGAATCCTGGGTGGACAGCGGCCTGGCCCGCAAGATCTCCGCTGCCTTCATCCTGGACATGGTCGGCGACCGCAACCTACAGGTCATCGACGAGGTCAACTCCCATCCCCAATTGCGCGTCCTGCTTCGGGAAGAGGCGACCCGCCTGGGCTATTCCCGGGTATTTTCGGGCCCGGAGCAGGGGGTGGATGATGATCATGTCCCCTTCCTCATGGCGGGAATTCCGGCAATCGATGTGATCGGTTTTGCTACCTCGCCGGAAGGGGTCGTGCCATCCTATTGGCATACATCCGAGGATACCTTGGACAAGGTCAGCGCCTCCAGCCTCCAGGCCGTGGGCCGGACCGTTCAAGCCTGCTTGCGGAGGTTGGACCAGGAACTGCTGCCTTGAACCTTCCGACCCCTCGAGCGGATGCACCCGAGATTCCAGGGTTTCGGGGAAGGTCCGGAACCCTTTTGGACATCCATACGCGCCTATGCCCTCGGTTCTCACGCCAGGCGGCGGATTCGGGATGTTCCCCGGGCAATTCCAGGATTGCGAGCAGATTCTCTAGAACGTTCGTCACGGCGTCGGGGGGTGGAACGTATTCAAGAGGGAAGATCGAAAGTGAGTCGAGAATCGGGTTCCCCGGCTTCGCCGGTACGGGTCATGGTGGTCGAAGACTATGAACTCCTGAGGGAAGGCCTGGTCCTGATGGTCGAGAGGACCGGGGACTTTCAGGTCGTGGCCCAGGCTGGCAGTGCAGAGGAAGCCTTGGAGGTTCTGGACCAGGCCCGTCCGGACATGATTCTCCTGGACCTGGTCCTGCCCCAGATGAGCGGGGTGGAGGTCTGCCGGCAGGTCATGCAGAGATTCCCGGAAACCCGGGTGGTACTGTTGACCGGGAAGGAGGATCTGCCTTCAATCCTGGAGGCTGTCCAGGCCGGGGCCTGCGCTTATCTGCCCAAGGATATCGGCCCCGGGGAACTGGTGGACAGCCTTCGCCGGATTCACCAGGGAGGGGACCTGTTGGAAGCCTTCCTGGGCAAGCGGTTGCTGGAAGCCCTTACCGGGGATTCGGCTTCTTCGGTTGATGGTCTGTCTGCCCTCTCCGCCCCGTCCCGCCCTCAACCGGCCTCAGCTCTGCTCTCGGCGAGGGAGGTTCAGGTGCTGCGTGGGATTCAGGAGGGGGGGTCCAATCGCGTGGTGGCTGAGAAGCTGTCGATCAGCGAATTCACCGTCGCCAACCATTTGAAGAATATCTTCCGGAAGCTGGGTGTGCACGACCGTACGCGGGCCGTCCTGGTCGCCATGGACCGCGGTCTGTTGACGAGCCTGCCCCTGCTGGCCTGGTTCGGGTCTTCCCTCTGAGTCCCCTTGTGGAGGAACCCCGGGTTTCAGGCGGAAGCTACGTTTTTCGACCTGCAGGCCGAAAAAGCCCAAAATCGCGGGGAGTGGGCGGGCCCAGGAGAGGGAGCCAAGCAGGATGACAGCCAGGCTGGGAGTCGGACAGGTTCTCTCAGGCCGCTACAAGGTCGAGCGGATCCTGGGCGAGGGCGGGATGGGTGCTGTCTACCTGGTCAGCGATTCCCGGCTGGCCAAGCAATACTGGGCCATCAAGGAGATGGCTGACGACTTCAGCGACCCGGAAGAGCGCGCTGAAGCCCAGCAGGCTTTCAAGTCCGAGGCCGAGCTTCTCTCCCAGCTCAAGCATGTGAATCTTCCCCGAATCACGGATTCCTTCATCGAGGCCGGCCGGCAGTATCTGGTCATGGACTACGTCGAAGGAGAGACCCTCGAGCGGGTCTTGCAGAAGCAGGGGCGGCTTTCGGTAGGGGAAGCCCTGGATGTGGCGGTGCAGATCGCCGAGGTTCTGGAATACCTGCACGGCCGTCCTCAGCCGGTGATATTCCGGGATCTCAAACCCGCCAACGTGATCCTCTCTCCGGATGGAACAGCCCGCCTTATCGATTTCGGCATCGCCCGCTTCTTCAAGAGCGGCAAGACCTCGGATACCAGGGCCCTGGGCACGCCGGGCTACGCGGCTCCCGAGCAGTACGGACGCGGCCAGTCGGATGCCCGGACGGATATCTATGCCCTCGGTGCTACCCTCCACGAGGCCCTGAGCGGAGTCGACCCGGCACAGGAACCCTTTCGCTTCGCCCCTCTGCGGACTTTGAACCCCGAAGTCCCCGAGGCCTTGGAGGCGATCGTGGCCCGGGCCGTGGCCCTGTCTCCCGAAGAACGCTTCCCCGACGCGGCAGCCTTCCGCCGAGCCTTGGAGGAGATGCGTCACCTCCCCGAGGCCTTCGCCAAGCTCCCCGAGCGTCTTCGGACGGGCCCGCTTCCGCCCCCTCCCTTCAATCGCTTCGAACCCGAACGCCTGGAGCTGGGACGGCACCGCTACGGCGAGACGATCTGCTCGCGGGTCTTGTTGCGCGGTGAAGTGGACGGCACCGTGAAAGCCAGCGACCCGTGGATCCTGGTCTCTCCGGGGAAGGTCCAGGGCCGGGACGTTCCCCTGGAGGTCACGGTCCAGACGGGACACCTGGATATGGGGGGACGTCACACCGGCTCTGTTCTCTATCGGGGCAGCCAGGGCAGCGAGCGCCTGGGCCTGGAGGTCGAGGTCGAGCCGGCTCGGTTGGGTTGCTGGGCGATGCCGCTGGCCTTCCTGTTGACCTTGGGAGCCATCTTCCCGGGGGCGGGGTTGGTTACCGCTGGTCTGCTGTGGGTGATCTTGTTCTACACCCCGCGTCACGAACGGGCTCCCCTCTGGATCTTCGTCATTTCGGCCAGCCTCTTGAGTCTGGCCTCCAGCACGGTGGGGTGGGCCTTGTGGCTGTGGTGGTCCCGGTCCGGGCTCCCTTCCCGCTGATCCGCACATCTCGAGGAGGTTCCATGCTCTGTCCATCCTGTGCCTGTGAGAACCCGGCTGATTCCCGCTTCTGCGACGAGTGTGGAGCCTTCCTGCAGGTCGAGGCAGAGCTCGAGACATCCGAACCCCGGTTCGGCTCTCCGTTGGACCCCGGTCAGAAGGTTGCGGATCTCTATGTTATCGAGCGGGTGGTCGAGACCGGCGGGGGAGTCCTGCTCTACGAGGGGAATCCCCTGGAAGCCGGTGAGGATCGCGTCCTGGTAGTGGAGTTCCCGGACACCGGCCCATCCTGGTCCCGGCAGTGGGACCTGCTGACCGGGGTCCAGCACGAGACACTCTGGCACCCCAGCCAGCGGTTGGAGCACGAAGGCCGGGGCTACTTGATCGGTCCCTGGCCGGGTCAGGAATCCCTTCAGCAACACCTGGCCGGCGGCGCCTTGTCCGCTGAACAGGTCGCCCGCCTGGGCGAGTCCCTGCTGGGGGCCTTGGAGGCCCTGCACCAGGCGGGTTGGCTGCACGGAGGGCTGAGCCCGGAGGCGATCTGGATCGGCTCGGATGGGACCCCCTTGCTGGTCCGCTGTGAGCGAGCCCGCCGACAGGAGGAACCTTGCGAGGAGTATTCGGTGATCCAGGGATATTCTTCACCCGAAGCCTATGGCATGGAGGGCGGAGTTCCCGATCGGCGTTCGGACCTGTACAGCCTGGGTGCGGTCCTCTACTCGGCGCTGACGGCTGAACGGATGAACCTGGAAGCCCGCGAAAGTTTCTTCTTCTTCCCGCGACCCCAGGTGCCTGGGGGCGGCCCCGTCGTCGAAGTCATCCTGCGAGCTGTCGAGCGCAAGCCGGAGCGCCGTTTCGAGTCCGCCGAGCAGATGCGTGAGGCTCTGGAGCGCGCCCGGGAGCAGTTGGCTGAAACGCCAGCAGGCCCTTCGGATGAGGTGCCGGAGCCTGCGCACGGTGCTTCCGGGGTCGACCCGGGCTTCGCGGTGGCCACGAAGTCCCACATCGGGCTGGTCCGCCGGAATAACCAGGACGCCTGGCTGGAGTGTCGACTGGGGGCATGTGAGCGGGATGTCCCGTTGCAGGCCCACCTGGTGGTGGTCGCAGATGGCATGGGAGGGGAGGTCGAGGGCGACAAGGCGGCGTCCTTGGCCATCCGAGCCCTGGCCCACGAGATCGTCGAGCGCTTCCTGACCTGCCAGGTCGGCCTGGAGACCTCGCTTCTGTTACCCGTCGATCCGGCTCAGCGCAATGCCCTGATCCTCAAGCGCGCCTTGGAACGGGCCAATCGCACCATCTATCAATACGCCAGTCTGGATCCTGCACGTCAGGGGATGGGTTGCACCATGACGGCGGTGCTTCTGGAGGGTGATCTGGCCGTCTTCGCCCACGTCGGCGATACCAGGGCCTTCCTGATCGGTTCCGAGCTCGACCAGGTCACCACCGATCATTCGCTGGTAGGCAGTTTGGTGCAGATGGGGCATCTGACCCGAGAGGAGGCTCGTCACTCTCCCCGTCGCAGCGTGATCTACCGGGCCTTGGGAACCAACTCCGAGGTCGAGGTGGATCTCTACGAGCGGCGCCTGGCACCCGGAGATTACCTGCTGGTCTGTTCAGATGGAATCTGGGAATACTACAGCGACGAGGAGCTCCTGGGCTTCTTTCAGGGGGATCCCGAGCCAGCGGACCTGTGCGAGCGCCTGGTGGCAACCTGTCTGGAACGCGGGGCGGATGACAACGCGACGCTGGCGGTGGTGCGCCGGCTCGCTTCCTCCGAACCCACGAGGAGTCGGCCCGATTGAACGGGAAGAGGGGCCCTTCGGAGCCAGCCCGAGGCGAGTCCCGATCCCCATTTCAATGGACGCAATCAAAGTGGAGGAAGCGACGTGTCCGAAGTCAATCTCGTAACCTACCTGAGCTATCAGGCCGTGATGACCACCAGCGAGAGCAAGCTCGTCTACCTGCTGGCGGAAGTCCGACCCGGACCCGAGATCGGCAGCGGTCCCGCGGCCCTGAACCTGGCCATCGTGCTGGACAAGAGCGGCTCGATGTACGCCGCGCAAAAGCTGGAATACGTGATCAATGCGGTCAGTCACGTGATCGATATGTTGCGTCCCAACGACCTGTGCGCCTTGATCGCCTTCGCCGACAAGGCCCGGGTCTTGATCCCGTCCAGTCAGATCTACGACAAGAATTCGGCGCGCCAGATGGTCCGCAAGATCGATCAGATCGATGTGGGCTCCGGAACCGAGATGCTGCACGGGATAAACGCGGCGGTAGAGGAGGTCCGGCGGAACTTCTCGCGTGATCGGATGAACCACATCATCATCCTGACCGACGGCCTGACCCTGCATGAGGCGCGTTGCAAGGAGAAGTGCATCCTGGCCACCGAGGAGGGCATCTCGGTTTCGACCATCGGAGTTGGTGACGACTTCAACGAGAAGCTTCTTCTGGATATCGCCAACTCTTGTCGAGGCACCTCCTACTACATCGACAGGCCGCGAGAGATTCCGTCGATCTTTGAAAGCGAATTGCGAGGGGTCCAGAGTGTGGTGGTCCGGAACCCTGAAATCCGACTCAAACTGGCCAAGGACGTACATGTCCGCAGGGTCTACAAGGTCAAGCCCCTGATCAACGATCTGGGGGCCGTGCCCGTGGTCGACCGCACCTGCAGCATCCGGTTGACCGACCTGCAGAAGGAGGAGACCCAGTCGCTGCTCTTCGAACTGGTCCTCCCTTCGCGCCAACCCGGGATCTATCGAATCGCCCAGGCCTCCCTTTCCTATGATATGCCGGGACAGCCTACCCCCAGTTCGACGCTCTCGTCGGACATCACGATCGCCTACACCTCGGATCTCAACCAGGCTTCGCGGGTCACCCCGCGGGTGATGCAGGTCATCGATGCCGTCAGCGTCTTCCGCCAGCAGACGCGAGCCTTGGAACTGGCCCAGGCCGGAGACCGCTCCAAAGCGACCCAGTTGCTGCGCTCGGCGGCTACGCAACTCCTCCAGCAGGGGCAGAAGGACCTGGCCGACCAGGCGCTGGCCGAGGCCACCCGGATCGAGCAGGGGGCCGCTGCGACCTCGGCTGGGACCAAGAAACTGGAATACGGAACCCGCAAGTTGACCCAGTTGTTGGACACGGTCCCGCCCTTCGAGGCGGTGCAAGCCCCGGTTGTCGGGCAGGAATGAATCCGGGCCGCCCGGGATGCGGCCGCAACGCGATGTGTAAAGGAGAACGTCCATGAAGTGCAGTGTCTGCGGTTCGGAGAATCTCGAAGGTTCTGCCTACTGCGAGGATTGCGGAGCTCGGCTCCCCCAGGGCATACCCGCGGTCACCCAGGAGGCGCCGGCGGTACCGCTTGCTGCTCCGGCCTCTTTCCCGGCTCCCGTGGCCGAGTCGGTCCCCTCGCCGGCCCCCGCGCCGGCCCCCGCGCCCATGCCACAGCCAGCCCCCCAGGCTCCGGTTCCCGACGTCCAGCCCGTCTCTGGTACCATCCGCTGCGTCGCCTGCGGAGCCGAGAATCCCTCCTCCGAGTCCTATTGCGAGGACTGCGGAGCCAGCCTGACAGCCGCTCGGGCCGAGGTCGAGACACCGAGCCCGGTGGCTGCGGTCCCCGTCGCCATCGAGGCGGCCGCACCAGCCGCTTCTCCCCGACCCCGGCTCTCACTGGTGGATGGGGGAGGCGAGTTCCTCTTGGACCGCGACGTCATGGCCCTGGGGCGTCGCTCTCCGGCCGACTCGATTTTCCCGGAAATCGACCTTACCGAGGCCGACACCGAATCCTATATCTCGCGTCGGCACGGTCGCATCGTGCGCCAGGAGGGACGGATCCTCTATGAGGATGTGGGCTCCTCAAACGGCTCCTTCCTGAACGGAAACCGTCTGACGGCCGGGGTCCAGGCCGAGATTCACGAGGGTGATCGGCTGCGCCTGGGCAAGACCGAGATGGTCTACCTCGTCTGAGTTCTTGAGGGCACAGGCCCACCTGGAGGCACCAGATGGAACAGTCCGACATCTTGGGGAACCTGAAGGGTGGTCTCGGGCTGGCTGGTAAGCTGGCCGGTAAGGGGATCGGCGAGGTCTCGGGTCTGTTCAAGGGGCGTGAGGACGGCCCCACAGCGACCGACAGCGGTCTCTACTGGCGTCGTCCCTCCTCCCTCTCTGGGAAGGGGTTGTGTCCCGTGCTGGAGCTCCTGGAGCCGCAGCACGGGGCACGTTTCGGGGTGGGTATGGTCAAGAACCTCACCATGTCCCGGGCCGAGCGCGCCTTCGTGCAGGCCTGCTCGGAGCTGGTGCTGGGGAATCTGCCGTCTTCCCTGGAACGCCTGCAGGAAGCGGTGACGCGGGATGCCCAGTTCACCGACGCCTACCTGCTGATGGGCTGTCTGGAGATCGAGTCCAGGAATCCGCTCCAGGCGGTGCGCACCTTCCAGAAGGCCCTTCTGTGCCAGCAGGGCCTGGGGCAGAGGATTCGCAGGTACCTTCCTTCCTTCCGGATGACCCTGCCCCTGACCCGCTCCAGCATCTTCAGCCTGGGGGCGGATCTTCTGGGTCTCAACATCCTCCTGGCCCTGGCCCAGAGGCTCAGCGGACGTCCGGACGATGGCCTGGCCACCCTGAACCAGTTGCTGGGCGTCATGCCGGCCGAGCCCATGGCCCTCTTCTTCAAGGCCCTCTTCCACCTGGAGGCTG
>JAAZKF010000340.1 GCA_012799975.1 Burkholderiales bacterium | reverse complement strand
TTCGGCCATCGATCCGGGCCCGTCTGCGTCGTCAGGCGCACCTCTGCGGTGCTCACGTAGTTTCCAACTACGCTCCGCTCCTCGATGCACGCCTTCCTGGCATCCAGACCCACCTCGATGGCCTCGGTTCTCAGGCCAGGCGGCGGATTCAGGGACCCCGGGGTCTCTGGACACGTGGAGCCTCCCGGGTATAATGGTCTTTCGGCCCCCCGAACCCTTCGAGGAGGAACCATGAGCACCCGGAAACAGCGCCGCAAGGCTGCCCGCAGTGGAGCCCAACCGGTCGCCGAGGCGGCGGACCCCAAGGCCGTTTCGCCCGCACCACCGCCTCCACCCCCGCCGGCGACGCCGACGAACCCGGCCGAAGAGCGCCGAGCTCAACGGCGCATGTCGGTGGTCGGCTTCGCCCTGACGGGCATGTTGATGGCCTTCCTGGCTGGAGCCAACCAACCGGTTTCGGTGGCCGAGTCGGCCTCGCCCCTGATCCAGGCCGCCCGGATCGGGTCGGCGGTGGCCGTGCAGGCAGCCGAGCTGGGGCGCGGGCTGGAAACCGGACTGATAGGCCTGTTGGTCGGTGCCAGCTTTGGCTACTCGTTGTTCCTCCGCCCCAGCCTGATGTTCATGAGCTGGCTGGGCGGGGGGGTCGGCCTGGTGATGGGCCTGGCGACCGGGATTACCCTGGTCGGAGGGGTGGGCTGGACGGGCGGCTTCCTGGCGGTCCTGCTGGCCGCCTTCAAAGCCCGGACGGGCGACCTCTGAGGCCCGGTCCGCGGCGCCGTGTCGCATCTGACCATCTACCACAGCAACGACATGCACGGCCGGCATGAGGTCCTGGACTTGTTGGAGTCGCAGGACCGCGTATCCCCCTCGATCCTGCTGGACGCCGGGGACGCGATTTCCGGTTCCAACACCGTCTTCCATCTGGCCGAGCCGATTCTCGAGCGTATGAGCGGGGTGGGTTATACCGCCATGGCCATGGGCAATCGCGAGTTCCACTACCTGCGGAGCGTCCATCAGCGTCGCCAGGCCCAACGCTCGTTTCCGATCCTGGCCGCCAACCTGCAGGACCTGCGGGCTGGCCCGGCCTTCTGGCAACCCTCCTTGGAACTTCTGGTCGAGGGGATCCGCGTCGGAATCCTGGGGGCGACCCCGGTCCAGTATCCCCCTCTGGCCATCTGGGAGAGGCTCTCGGGATTCCGCTTCCTGGACCCCCTCCAGGCACTGCCCGGCCTGGCTGAAGAACTGGCCTCACGGAACGACGTGCTGATCCTCCTCTCGCATCTGGGGGCCCGGGCAGACCGTGAGCTGGCCCGCCGTCTACCCGGCGTCCGTCTGATCGTCGGGGGGCACAGCCACACCCTCTTCACCCAACCCGAGCGCTGCGGGGAGACCTGGATCGTCCAGACCGGGAGTCATGCCCGTTTCCTGGGGGAGATCTGCCTGGAGGTCGCTTCCGGGCCTGGCCAGATCCGGTCTCGCCTGGTCCCGACCGATGGGAGCCCACCCCTGGTAGCCGAGGTGGCCTCTTGAACGCGCCGCGCGTGCTGTTGGTCTCCAACGGTGCTGGCGAGGATGCCATCGCCCGGGAGGTGGCCTGCCGGGCGCAGGGCCTGGACCTGGAGGCCTTGCCCCTGGTCGGCCAGGGGGTGGCCTATGAGGGGGTGGCCAGGCGGGTCGGCCCCCGCCGTTCCATGCCCAGCGGGGGGTTGATCCCCGAGGCCCTGGGGAATCTCCTGCGTGACCTGGTCGGCGGCCTGGCGGGACTGGTCCTGCAACAGATCGCCTGGCTCCGCAGGGAACGACGGAGCTATCGACTCTTCGTGGCGGTGGGAGACCTCTGGCCCGTGGTGGTGGCGGCTCTGGCCGGAGCGCGGCCGCTGGTGTTCATCGGGACCGCCAAGTCCGACTACCACCATCGCTACTCCGCGTTGGAGGCCCTGGTCCTGCGCTTCTTCACTGTCCTGGCCCTGGTCCGCGACGAACCGACGGCGCAGAGTCTGCGCGAGCGACGGGTCCGCGCGGCCTGGGTCGGCAACGCCATGATGGACGGCCTGGAGGTCACCGGAGCCGAGCTCGGTGTGGCCGCAGAAGAGGTGTGCCTGGCCTTGCTGCCGGGCAGCCGGGAGGGGACCTACTCGGCTCTGCCCCGGATGCTGGAGGCCTATACCATACTGGCCGGGCAGATGGATTCGGCGCCGCGAGCCCTGGTCGGCCTGGCGCCCTCAGTCGACCTGGAGAGGCTGGGCGGAAGTTGCCCGGGTTGGACGATGGTCTCCACCGGGCGGGAGCGGGGCGCCGTGGCTGAGCTTCGCGGACCCGCACCGCCGGTGATGCTGGTCCGGAAGGCCTTCCCCGACGTGCTCCACCGCAGCACCGTGGCCTTCGGACTGGCCGGGACCGCCCACGAACAGGCTGCCGGGCTGGGCCTCCCCGTGGTGGCCTTCGAGCCCGGAGGCGAGAGCCGCCTGGGCTGGTACCGGGGGCGTCAGAAGGGCCTTCTGGGAGAAGCCTTGCGGGTAGCCGAGGACGATCCCGTCGAGGTGGCAGCCGAGTTGCGAAGACTGCTGGAGGACCCCGCCGAGCGGGCTCGCCGCGGTCAGGTGGGCCGCGAGCGTCTGGGCCCGCCGGGCGGGGGAAGGGCCATGGCAGGAATCCTGGAACGCCTGGCCCGAGGCGAAACCCTCCAGGCCGGTGATCTGGGTCCCCCCAAGTGAGGCTGGTCCGGCGCCTGGGGGCCCTGCTGGGCCCTCTCGCAGCAGGCTGGCTGGCTTGCTGGCTGATCCCCGGCCTCCTTCTGGGGCGTCCCGCCGCCCTGCTGGACGGGAGCGCGCCGGGGGGCTGGAAGATGGCCTACGTGGCCTTCCTGTACCTGGTCATCCTGGCCTCCACCTTACGGGCCTGGAGGCAGTGCGGACCGGGCTGCGGAGCGCCGGCCCTGGGAGCCCCGCGCCTTTCCGGCTTGTGCGGGGGACTGGGGTTGGGCCTGCTGGGGGTCGGGACGCACCGGCTCTTCCTGGCCTGGGGAGGCTGGTGGTCACCGCCGGTTCTCTCCTGGGAGGCCGGCTTCCAGGCCGTGGGGGTGGCCCTGGTCCTGGCCTTCGGAGAAGAGGTCCTGTTCCGCGGCTACCTCTTTGGTGTCCTGCGCGAGGAACTCACGCGACCTCTGGCTTATTTCCTGGCTAATGCCCTGTTTGCCGTGGTCCACCTCCTGCGCCCCGGAGACCCGCTCTTCAAGATGGCTTATGGTCTGGGCCTCTTCCTGGCGGGGACCATTCTGTGTCGTCTGGCCGAGAAAAGCGGGTCCCTGTGGGCCGGGATCGGCCTGCACTCGGCCTGGATCATCATGGGAGTCCTGGACCCGCCGGCGCGGATTCACCCCGGCTGGATCTCCGGTCTGGGGGGAGACCCAGCGGCGGGGGTCCTGGGTTGGGCCCTGCTGGCGATCCTCTGGGTGGGTCTGGGAATCCTGGGCTGGTCCAAGCCAGGGGCGAGGCCCGTTCCTGCAGCGGGGGCAGCGCAGCCGATTGCCCTGGAAACAGGGCTTGGTGTTTCGGGGGCAGGCTCCCGGCGACACCGACTAACCTGACCACAAGGCCTCGGTCTTGATGCTGGTTCTGGAGGGGTCAGGAATCGAGTTCTGGTCCCTGGTGCGCTTGAGGCACCCTGTGGTTCAGTCCGTGGTGGGTTTCCCAGCGGTTTGGAGCAGGGTTCGGACGAAGCTCAGAGCCTGGCTCCGGCGGGCTTCACGGCGCAGTTCCTCGCGATGGGGAACCGCCGGGTCCCCGGCCCAGGCCGCCTGGCCCGGGGGGAGGTCGGTCGTGGCTCGGGCCCGACCCGCGACCTGGGCCCCTTCTCCTACCGTCACACCGGCGCAGACCATGGCCTGTGCAGCCAGGATCGCATAGCGTCCCAGGCGGGCCCCGGGGCCCAGATACGACTGCGAGACCAGGATGGCACAGAGGCCGACGTGGGCCCCTTCGCCGATCCGCACCATGTTGTCCAGGCGGCAGCCGGTCTCGATCGTGCACCGGTCCAGGCGGCACCGGGCTCCGATCTCGACGTCGTCGCCTACCACGGTGCCGGCGGCCAGCGAAGTCAAAGGGCCGACCATGCCATCGCGACCCACCTGGCAGCCCGCACCCAGGAAGGCTCCGGGAAGGATGCGTGTTCCCGGGCCGATCCGGGTGCCGGCTTCCAACACGGCCCGAGCGTGGACCTCGCAGCCCGGGCCCACCCGGACCTCGGGCCCGAGGACCGCGCAGGGCCCCACGTGGGAATCGGGGGGCACCACGGCCGTCGGGTGGACGGTGGCGGTGGAGTGCACGCCCCGGGGAGCTCGCCGGGGGGGATGGAAGTGTTCCAGCAGGATGGCAAAAGCCAGGCGGGGGTTGCCGACCTGGACCATGGGCAGGCGCGATTCGGTTCCCGCAGGTGCCAGAAGCGAGCCGGCAAGGCCCTCCTCGACGGCCCGGACCCCCCGGAGATTCTCGGCAAAGGTCATGGCTCCGGGCTGCATCCCGTCCAGGCCGCACACTGCATGGACCGGGAATGTCGGGTCTCCGTGAACTTCCCCCCCGACCAGGCGGGCGACATCCTCCAGGGTCAGGCTGGTTTCTGGTCGAACGGACACGAATCCGGCGGTTCGACCGGGGCCTCGGGGGGTCCTCCTCCGGCGCTGGAAGGGAGCCCTTACCCGCTCGCAGAAGACGACCGGGGAGAGCTTTGGAGGGCTGGGAGGAAGCGTTCCATGCGCGTGGTTCTGGTGGCAACAGATTTTACCGAGGTCTCGGAGCGGGCCGAGAATCGGGCCAGGGAGCTGGCCCTGAGTCTGAACGCGCGTCTCCACATGCTGCATGTGGTCGAGCCGATCGACGATCCGGAGGATTCGGACGAAGAGACCCGGGAATTCCATCTCTCCTTGCAGGAACGGGCCAGCGAGAGGCTGCAGCAGCGGGTGGTCCAATCCGCCGGACTCTCCGTCACCTTCTCGGTGGTCCTGGGGCATCGTCCCCAGGCCATCCTGCGCGTGGCGGACCAGGAAGAGGCGGATTACCTGGTGTTGGGTACCCATCCCATGAGCGAGGGGGACCGGCCTCGTGGCAGCACCAGTCAGCGGGTCTCGTGGTTCTCCCGTCGGCCGGTCCTGTTGGTGCCCTGAACCGGAATCTGCCACCAGCCTCGGCATTCGGCTGCTTCGACGCCCTCGTTTTCAGGCCGGAATGATGTCAAGGGCTGGCCCCTCCCTGAATCCGCCGCAAAGGCCCGTTCCGCTCGGCTCCTGCCGAACTCCGACCCGGGCTGCATGGAGCCCTTTCCCGGGAGCCTGTGGGTCGCTGCAGGACCGCGCCCGGGTGCGTGCGAATCCTGCCCCTGCCGATTCAGGCTGGAACCCCGGGAGTGCAAGGAGCGCGAAACATGAAGGTCTTCGAGGTCGAGAAGGCAGACTGGGTCGAGGTGGGCGGCCACGCGGAGGCGGAACTCCACAAAGCCGAGGGACCCGCCCGGGTATGGATCCTGCGGGTTCCCCCTGCGGCTTCCTATGGCCCCCTACAGGCGGCTTCAAGCCACCATGTCCTGGTCTGTCAGCACACTGCAGGAGCCCGGTTGCACCTGGGGGCCCGGGTCTTCCGTCCCCTGCCGGGACAGGTCTTCGAGAGTGAACCCGGAGAGGTCTTCGGCGTGGTCAACGACACCCGGCAGGAAGTCCGATTCCTGGTGGCCCGATTCGGCCCCGAAGGGGATGCGGTGCCCCTGGAGCAAACCTTCGAGCAGTATCTGGCACAGGTCCGGCCAGATGAGCCCGATCTACTCTCTACCACCAGCAACCCGGCAGGTCACTGAAGTCCTCATCGGGGTCGGGGTCTGCCTCTTCCAGGGTGATGTCTGAGACCGACAGCGGCGGAGCAAAGGTCCGCCCGTGCCAGGAACGCTCGAATCCCAGGGCCTGAAGGCGGTTGCCCAGCAGGTCTTCGTAGCGGGCCCGGACCAGCACGGGGGGGGTCCGACAGACGGGCTGCCCTTCCAGGATCAGGAAAGCGGTCTCGGCGCGTCGACAGAATTCGCCGGGTTCGGCCCGTCCGGGGACGGGGGTCAGGCGGTCCAGCAGCAGGCCCTCCTGGATTTCGGAGCACAGTTCGCCCAGGGAAGAATCTCCGGCACCCATGACCAGGTTGGAGTAACCGGGACGGGGGGGCTGGCCCCAGTCCCGCACGGCCAGGCCCATCTCCCCGGGGCGCGTGCGCGGGCCTCGAGAACGGTCGGCCAGGGCGCGGATCAGGCGCCCATTCTCGACCAGCGGTACACACCCCCTGGGCAGTCCCTCTCCATCAAAGGGGGTGGTGCCAAAGGCGCCGGGGACGGTGCCATCGTCCAGAATCCGGATGGCCGGATGGAGCCAGGCCTTTCCGGGGACCGGAGCCTCGGGGCCGGAGCGGACGTCGAGCTGGTCGGAAGCCAGGTCCTGAAGCAGGCGACCGGTTCCTGTCGAGGTGAAGACCGCCGGCAGGTGGTCGGATTCCGGCCAGGCCACCTCCCGAGAGTGAACCGTCCGCCAGGCCAGCCGGCACAGGATCTCGGCGGGAGTGTCATCGGGACGGGCGGTGTACATCCCGGCAGTGAGCGGCGGGTCTTCCGAGGAACGCAAGGTCAAGAAGTAGAGGAGTCGGCAGGCCGAACGCTCTCCAGCTCGAGTCAGGATGGTCAGTCGCTGGCGGAGCAGTCGGGCCTGGACGCGAAACTCCCGCTCGGGGAGGAGGGGCGGAAGCATGAAGTCCAGGCCTCGGATCAGGGCCCGGAGGCGCTCCAGCCCCTGCTCTATATCCGGCTCGCCCTCGCTGCGAACCGGGGGCAGGATTCCGTGGGCGAAGAGGATGGCCTCCGGCCCATCCCGGGAGTCTTCGATGGCCTGTTCCAGGAGTTCTTCCCCTCGGGGGTTGCCTTCGCCCCAGGCAAAACCCGAACGCCCCCCATGATTGACGCGAAGGGCCAGCCCTCGGGTGGTCCTGGGGCGTTCCGGACTGATCAGGTCAAACTCGGTCCGTTCCTCCCTGGTCAGCTCGACGTCACGGCAGGTGCGCAAGGAGGAGGACAACAGGGAAGAGTCATTGCTGCTCATGGCTGGGAGCGTTCGCGCGTAGAGGAAGGTCTCCCTGGTTCAGGACTCGCAGCCGGTGTGAGTATCGCGTCGGTCCTCCCTCCTGGCCAACTCCCGCGCATCGGACGCCCTTATTGTAGCAGGTCCGACAGCAATTCTCAGGCCTGATATTTTGAAAAAATATCAATTGGAAACATCTCCGGTATAAACGCTAGAATCCCTGAAAACAGGGGCTTCAGGCGATTCTTCGGCAGCGGGTGTTAACATGCCGTTTACGGTCGGTTTACATCCTGGCAACGAAGTTCGCCTATACTCAGTAACGCGGGACTCCAGTATTTCGAGGTCGGTTGGGAAGGGAGGTGAGCCAGGAAATGCAGCTCTTCAGCCTGCAAGGAGGACTTTCGGGACTCTCGGGTCAGCCCGGAGGCAGCGTCTCCAGGCCCGCCTCGCCCTTGGCACCGCCTCCCGGAACGCTGTTGGCCAAGGTCGATTCCGGGGTTCAGTTCCGTCCCGGTCAGGTCCTTTTCGGGACGGTGGCGGGTCGCCAGAAAGACGGAACCTTCCTGCTGCGCCTCGGCTCCCAGACCTTGACGGCCAGTTCCCGCATGGCCCTGGACGTGGGGCAGCCCCTCCAGGTACAGGTCCAGGGGCAGCAGCAAGGTCAGCTTCGGTTGCAGATGATGAAGAACATCTTTGCACCGATGTCGGGGCAGGACGTGGGGCAGGCACTGTCCGGACTGAAGCAGCCTCTCACCGAGGCCAACGTCGGTCTGGCCACCTCGATGGTCGAGCATGGGATTCCCCTGACACGTGAGAACCTGTCCAGCCTGCAGTCGGCCTTGGCGCAGTTGCCCCCCGAGTCGACTGCAGGGCTGCCTCAGACGGCTCGGGTAGGCGCGGCCTGGTTCCTGCAGTCCAGCCAGCTTCCCCTGACCCCCCAGAACATCTCCACACTGGGTCATTTCATCGCTGCCAATCCGCAACTCGGCCAGCAGTTGTTCCTCTTGCAGGGTGAGCTTCGGCGTATGGTCGAGAATCCCCAGCGGCGTGCCGGACGGACCTTGGAGATGCTGGCCGAGGTGCCGGGCCTGTTGGGCGAGTTCCTGTTGGAGCCCGGAGGCGGCAAGAAATCGGGGAAGGCGGGTCGGCGGCTCTTCGATCTGGCCCGACAGGCCGGGATCGAGACGCATGTGGCGCTGCAGTCGGGTTCCGAACCGGACTGGGACCTGTTGGCGGTGATGCGGGACCTGCGCGCCGCCCTGGCGGGTCAGGACGCCGGCCTGGAAGGGGTGCTGGGGTTGATGGCGAGGCTGGAGGAGAACCTGCGGGCCCTGCAGCTCATCAACCAGGCTCGACCGGATGCCGGGCTGGCCTTCTACTACCTCCAGGTCCCGCTGCGCCTGGACCGGGGCGAGTCTGCCGAAGTCTGGATCCGTTACCGAATCGCCGAGGATGGCAGCCGCCTGGTGGATCCGGAGGACTTGCGGGTCGAGTTCCTGGTCTCGACCCAGAACCTGGGCGACCTGTCCTGCACGCTGGAGGTCACCCGCCGGGCGGTGCACGTAGACCTGGGGTCGGACTGCGAAGAGGTCTGCCTCTTCGTCGAACGCTCCCTGGGAGTGCTGGCCGAGCGGATCGCCGAGTCGGGATGGCTGCCGGGACGCCTCGGAGCCACCTTGCGCCCCTTCACCGGGCGAGCGCTGGTCGAACACCAGGAACTGAACAGCCTGGAGACAGTCAATGTCCAAGCCTGAGCCGGAAACCGGGAAACTGGCCGTGGCCCAGGGAACGGGCGGGGCGGAGACGGGCCTGGAGGTGCAGCAACAGGCCCGACGCGTCGAGGATTTGTTGCGGGAGGAGGGCAAAGGCTCAAACATCCCGTTGGAGGTCTACGAGTTGATGGGCACGGTGATCAACTTCGTCCAGGAGTTGAACGAGGCCCGGGCAACAGACGAGGAATTCCCCTCCAGGGAAGAGCCGGATCGGGGAGAGCAGACGGCGGATGGCGGCGATCCGCTGTAGCGGAAAAGGTTGGAAGGACAAAATCTAGAAGGGAATGTCGGGTTCGCAGGCCGCTGCGGATCAGAACGATGGAGGTGTACCGATGCTGGATGGGATGAAGATGGCCGCGCAGGGGATGATGACCATGTCGGCCAAGCAGGACATCATCACGAATAACCTGGCAAACGTGGGAACGACGGGCTATCGCAAGGAGAGCATCACGATCTCCTCGTTCACCGAGATCCTCAACCGCGAGGTCGGCGGTCTGGACGGGATGCACCAGTCCTCCTACGAAATCGCCACCGCTCCGGGGATGGAGACCCGTGGGACGCTCAGCACCGGCTCGGTTACCCACGGTGCCCAGGGCTCGCTCAAGGAGACCGGCAACCCCTTCGACATGGCCCTGGACGACAATGGCCGGGGTTTCTTCACCATCCAGACCCCGGAAGGGATCAAGTTCACCCGGGCAGGCAGCTTCCGTCTGTCCACCAGCGGCCACCTGGTCACCCCGGACGGCTCTTTCGTCCTGGGGCATCGCGGGCCCGTCAAACTGTCAGGCAGTGACTTCCAGGTCAGCAACGACGGGGTCATCTCCTGTGGAGGCAAGCCCGTGGATCGGTTGCTGGTCACCGTATTCGACGATACCCGGCAGTTGAAGCGCTCGGGTGACTCCCAGTTCGTGGCTCAGGGTGGAGTTCGCGCCACGACCGACTTCCAACTCAAGCAGGGCTACCTCGAGCAGGCCAACGTGAATGCCATCAACGAGATGGTGGACATGATGATGGTCATGCGCAACTACGAGGCCAACCAGAAGGTCCTCCAGGCGCACGACCAGCGCCTCCAGAAGACCGTCAACGACCTCGGCCGGGTTCGTTAAGGTTCCATAAATAATCCAATACAGGAGGAAATCAAACCGCCATGATGCGTGCTCTGTACACTGCGGCCTCGGGGATGATGGCCCAGCAGCTCAACATCGATAACATCTCCAACAACCTGGCCAACTACCAGTCGACGGGCTTCAAGAAGTCCCGGGTAGACTTCCAGGACCTGCTGTACGCGACGATGCAGGACCCGGGGACCGAGGCCACCTCGGGAACCCAGATCGGTATGGGCGTGCGGGCAGCCTCCACCCAGCGCCAGTTCTCGCAGGGCTCGCTGCAGAAGACCAACAACCCGTACGACGTGGCCGTGCAGGGTGAAGGCTTCTTCCGCGTGACTCTGCCGGACGGCACGGCGGCCTACACCCGCGACGGCGCCTTCAAATACGACGGGGAGACCCAGCAGATCGTCACCGGCTCGGGCCAGCCCATCGGCGTCTCGATCCCCAAGGACGTGACCAACATCGAGATCCGCCCCAACGGCGAGGTCTTCGGAATGCGCATCAACGGTGATGGACAGGCCGAGAAGGTCGGTCAGATCCGTCTGACCCGCTTCCTGAACCCCGCGGGTCTGCAGGCCATCGGTGGCAACCTCTATGTCGAAACCCCCGTGGCCGGTGCCCGTACCGAGGATATCCCGGGCCAGAACGGCATGGGATCCCTGGCCCAGGGCCACCTGGAGAAGTCCAACATCAACGTGGTCGAGGAGATGATCTCCATCGTCCAGGCCCAGCGCGCCTTCGAGATGAACCAGAAGGGCGTCCAGGCTGCAGATGAAATGATGCGAATGACCAACCAGTTGCAGCGCGGCTAGTCCCGCTCTCCTTCTCGGGCGGGCGGGCCCACTGAGGCCTGCCCGTCCGGGGACCGCTCCCCTTGGAGGAAGGTATGCAGATCGAAGGATTCACCCCGGAACCGCTCCCGAAGGCCGCGACGGCCTCGGCGCCCTCCCAGGCGCAGGACGAGGCCAAGCTTCAGGAAGCCTGCAAGCAGTTCGAGACCTTGTTCCTGACCCAGTTATTTGCCCAGATGCGCAAGTCTTCGGGTTCCAGCGGAATCATGGGGGGCGGCCAGGGCGAAGAGATGTTCCAGGGCATGCTGGACGAGGAAAGGGCCAAGAACTGGGCTCAGGAAGGCGGCGTCGGCTTGGCCAACCTGCTCTTCCAGCAGATGAAACAGCAAAACCTCTGACCTTCCGACCTGCGCTCTGCGTAGGAGGTCGGCCTGAAAAGGGCGCGCCGGAAGTCCCGGCGCGTTTGTACTGTCGGCTCCCGCGCAGCACCAAGCCCCAGGAGGGGCCTTGAGTGGAAAAAGCGGACCAACTGAAGGCCCTCTGGGCACGCTACAAATCGACCAAAGACCCGGAACTTCAGGCCCGGTTGGTCGAACATTATATTCCGCTGGTCCGCCACCTGGCCGTCAGGGTCCTACGCAAGCTTCGTCCCGGCACCGATCTCGAAGACCTGGTGGCCGATGGGCTCTTCGGTCTGCTGCGCGCGGTGGAGGGCTTCGACCTCTCGCGCGGCTTCAAGTTCGAAACCTATGCCACGCCGGTGGTGCGAGGGGCCATCTACAACGGCCTGCGCCGGATGGACTGGCTGCCCGAGCGAACCCGGGGCAAGGCCAGGGCCCTGCAGAAGGCGATCGACAAGTTCGCCCTGCTGAGCGGGCGTCAACCCACCGAGACCGAACTGGCCGACGAGCTCAAGATCAGCGCCAGCGAGGTCTACGACCTGATCGCCAGTCTGGGCTGCATCTATCTGCTGTCGATGGACCAGCCCCTGACCCCTGGAGATGATTCCGACGCCACCATCCTGGATATGGTCGAGGACCAGAATCCCCTCGATCCTTCCCAGGAGCTGGAGTTCTCCGAGCAGCGGGATCGCCTCCGCCTGGCCATCAGTCGCCTGAACGAGCGCGAGCAGTTGTTGGTGCGGATGCACTACTTCGAAGGAGTCACCTTCGAAAAGATCTCCCGGATCCTGGGGGTCTCCAAACAACGCGTCTCGCAGATGCACAGCCGGGCTATCCGGCGTCTGCGCGAGCACCTCGGGGACGAGGTGATCGAGGCCGAGGCCTTGCACGACTTCCTGATCGAAGGCTGAGCGGGAAGGAACTGCATAAACCTCGCAGAAGCCAGGGGGCCACGCCTCGACCGGATTGGTCGGGGCTTGAATTGGCGCGCTTCCCGCGTTCCATCCATCTCCTTCCAGGAGCCGACCCATGCCTCCCCGACGCAAGTCCACCGATTACTCTCGCCGCCGCCGTATCACCACCAAACCCGGTGCGGAGGGCGAACAGGAAGAACGCCGGATTTCTCCCCAGGAACGCCGTCGCCAGATCATGATCAACCTGGGCGTCTGGTTCCTGGTCCTGGTCTTCGCCATGAGCTCCGGGGTCATGTGCTACAACATCGGAGGCTCGGAGACCGCCCAGTCCGGGCCCGAAGCCCAGCAGGCCCAGCAGGACCCCCACCAGGTCGAAATCGACCGCTGGACCCGCGAGCTGCAGTCGAACCCCAATGATCCGGTAGTCCTGGCCAACCTCGGCGCCAGTTGGATGCGCAAGGCCGAAACACTGCGATCCCGACAGGACGCAGACGCCAAACCGAACACAGAAGCCAAACCGGAAGCAGAAGCGGCCTCACCGCTTCCCCAGGCCGGTTCTCCGACACCTGAGGCCACGCCTGAGATGGTGCGGGAGGACGCCCTGCTCCGAGCCGAGGAGTTCCTGAACCGGGCCATCGAGAAGGAGCCTACCTACGCCTTCGCCCTGCAGACGCTCGCCGAGGTGAAGATCGCGCAGAACAAGCCAACCGAAGGGCGCGAGTTCCTGAATCGGATCCTGGCCCTGTCCGACCTGCCCATCCCTCCCGAGGAGGATCCCGAGACCATCCGGGCTACTCGCGAGAGCCAGAACACCCGGGCCCGGATGACCCTGGCCCGCCTGGAAACCTTCGAGAAGAACTACGACCAGGCTCTGCAGATCCTGGCCCAGCTCGAGGCCGACCACGCCGGCAACGCCGATGTCCATGCCATGCGGGCGCACATCTACGAGGAGCAGGGACGCCCGGAAGAGGCCATCAAGGCCCTGGATGAACTGGCTCGGGTAGCCGAGGTCATGAACAACGCCGGAATGATGCTGGGAGCCCGGCTGGAGAAGTCCCGGTTACTCCAACAGACCGGCGACAAGGCCGCGGCCCGCCAGGAGATGGAGAAGGCCCGGAACGTAGCCGAGAGCACCGGGAACCCGCAAGCTGTGATGCTGGTGACCCAGCTCCTCTACAACATGGATAAGCCGGCGCCTCCGGTATCGGTTAAGGGAACCCCCGATGGACCTGCCGGGGTAGAACCTGCGCCACTCCCCCAGCCCGTCGTCGTGCCTGTGTCTGAGGATGCGGCGGATGCACCCGCC
>JAAZKF010000339.1 GCA_012799975.1 Burkholderiales bacterium | reverse complement strand
TGGGTCCTGGCCTGTTCTGGCTGGGCAGGCTTCTCGGCGCGAGCCGCGCCGGATTCAGGTGTCGTCGACTGCGAGCGCGCCTCCTGGGCCTTCTGCGAGCGCGTGTCGGTGGCTGTGTCGCGGCCGGCTTCGCGGGCCTCTTGCTGAGCCCGACCGGTGGTCTGCGCCTCGGTGTGCTGAAGTTGATTCTTCAGCTCTTGGGCAGCTCGGCGCATGAGCAGTTCCTGGTCTTGCGAGGTTCCGGGTTGCGGTCGTCCCGCATCGGCTCGCCCGGTATCCTGTCTGGCCTGGGATTCAGATTGGCCCTCGCGGCTGGCCTGCAGGACTCCTTTGGTGGTCTGGCTGAGCTGGCGCAGGCGTTGGAGGTTTTCGGGAGTGAACGAATCCTGCTCGTTCTCCATCTGCTGGAGCAGGGATTCGGTGTCGCTGTCGGCGCTCTGTGACTTTTCGCGGCCCGAGGCTCGGACGAAGTCCTCCAGGCGTCGGGCGACCTTCTCCTGTAATTGAAGAAGACGCTGCCTCTGGGCCTCGGCCTGGGCCGCCGTGTCGGCTTCCCGAGCCTGCTGCCCTTTGGCGGCTTCCTCATTCTTCGCAGCCTTTTCCTGTTCGGCTTTCTTCCCCTCGTTTTCGCGGGCCTGTTCCTTCTCGCGAGTCTCCGGGCGGACGAGATTGCCGAACAGGTTGCCGATGCCGTAGAAAGCCATTTCAACGCCCCTTGGCAACCGCGCCGGTCCCTTCTGGAGGACCTGGGCGGTCAGATGCAGCCTGTTTGCAGAAGATACCGTGGGGGGGGCCGTCCCCCCAGGGCCAGGAGTCGGTGTGAATACCGCGTCGGACGTTTCGCCGGGTCTCTTGCCCCGCTATATGTTGCAAAAACCTGATCTGCCTCCCGCAAGTCACTACTTGTGCCTTACGGGAAGCACAGGATCCTTTGGCATCTTTCGGTCCGGACACCCACCCTGCTTCCTGGGCCAGGAATACGATCCCCCGATTTCATGAAATTACCTGCACTCCCATTATCACGCAGATTCCCTGGGAGTAAAGGTGGAATCCAGGTGGGGCGGCCCGCTGGCTCAGGTGTCCTTGCGAAAGTCGCTGGGCTTGAGATTCTCGATGTAGTTCTTGAAGGCCGTGGCGTCCTGGTCCTCGGCGGACTTATCCTCGAGGGCTTCGGCCAGGATGATCTGCTCGGACACGAAGATGGGGGAGTTCGTGCGCAGGGCCAGCGCGATGCTGTCCGAGGGGCGGGCATCGATCTCCACTGGGTCCCCGCCGGCTCGCAGGATGACCTTGGCGAAGAAGGTATTTTCTTTGATGTCGTCGATGACGACCTTCTCGACCTGGGCATCCAGGGATTCGATGATCGACTTCATAAGGTCGTGAGAGAGCGGGCGCGGTACGACCTGTTTCTCCAATGCCAGGGCGATGGCCGTGGCCTCAAAGGGCCCGATCAGGATGGGGAGCTGGTGCTTCCCATCCACGTCTTTGAGGATGACCACCGGATCGTGGGTCAAGAGGTCGATTCCCAGTTTATTGACTTTCATCCTGCGAAGGCCCATCGCTCTATCAGATCTCCTCATCGCGATTGGGTGGCGCCGCATTCGCGCCCGGTCGTGGCCCGTTCCTCCTTGCCCGTGGCATGGGGGATGAATACCCCTTCTCCCGAAAGGGGGCGAGATCCTGGGAGCCCCTGCGCTCCCCCTGAGAAATTCCGGGTTGGAGGGAGCTTGAGCCCAGAACCCATGACCTTGTTGGGGGTGGGAACCCGGATCCTGGCCCTGGGCCGTCTGGCCGTGCGCGCCGACTGGCCGCTGGTCGGGATCTGGGGGCGGCCGCACCGACGCGCCTTGGAGGCCACCCTGCTCCTGGGGTGTCCGGCCTTCCCCGACCCCTGCGAGCCGGTGGCGGCTTCGCGTCTGGTGCTGATGGAGGAAGCCGACGACAGGCTTCTCCGCAGGGTGGCCCCGGCGTTGGGTGAGGAAGTCCTGCTGGGACACCTGGGTCCGGAAGGCCCCCTGAACCTCCCTTCTTCGGCACTTTCCCTGGCCATGCACATCCTGGATGGTCTGCCTGACCTGTCCGAGGATCGAGCTGGCCTGGCCGGCGGGCTGGTGCTGTTGGAGGGGTCTCCGGCAGCACTGGAACGGAGCTCAAGGCTGGTTCTGGCCCTGGGAGGTCTGCCCCGGGCTGCCGGCCGCC
>JAAZKF010000338.1 GCA_012799975.1 Burkholderiales bacterium | reverse complement strand
TCGGCGTAGCTCCGCGGCAGGTCCAACGGAGTCTGGGCGGCCCGCAGGCGCTCGGCCCGGCCGACCAGCGGACCCAGGCTGAAGTCCCGAAGCCGCAGCCTCTGCTCCAGAAGGTGCTCGGCGAATTGGCGCAGGTAGCGCTTCTCGTGGTCCTTGCGGATGATGCCGCCCAAGTAACGGCCGGGGTCTGCGCCCGGCGGTAGCGTCCCCTCGCCCTGTTTGGTGCTGAAGGTGGCGAGGCCGTAGGAGATCGCCTCCGGCGAATAGCGGGCCAGGTTAGCAGCCAGCGAGCCTTCGGGGTCGGCGATTCCCAGGTCTTCCAGGCCTTGCGCGAGGAGACGCCGACGGACGGGATCGCGTTTCGCTTCCTGGGTTTGGAGGGCCGCCTCCTGCCGTCGCTGGCGCTCTCGAAGCTCCCGCGCGGCCCGGTCGACCTCCTCTTGCGTCGGAGCGGCCTCCCGGTAGGCCTCGACCGGGCTGCGGCCATTGAGGCGGCGACGTGGCCTGCCATTGCGGCCCCTGAACCAGGCCGTCATGACCGCCTGAAGGTGACTCCGGGCGATATCACGCGGAGTAGCGCCCTCCAGGACCAGGGGCGGGATGGCTTGGCGGAACAGCCCGAACGAGCCTTCAATGGGTGCCTTGGCCTCGGGTCTTCCCGGGGTGGAGCGAAGCAGCATGGTCGGTGCAATGGCCCCCGCGACTCCGGGCGTGTGATTGCTGGGCCGATTATCCAAGGTCATCGCCAGCGGCGGGGATCCGGTCGCGTCGAGTCCTGCCCCGTAAGCCGCGAGTAGAGCTTCCTCGTCCTCCGTTGCGGAGACGTGGATCCCCACGGCGGCGTTGGAGGCCACGTCGAGCAACGCCTCGACGTTGAACACGAAGATGCGCTCCCCGAAACAAACCGCGATGCTGGTCCCATCGCCGAGCCACTGGGCGCCAGGGAAGCAGGCTATGTAGGTCTCACGAGTCCAGGGGGCCTGGCCGGCGCTCTGCGGCTTCCTGAAGCGCAGTCCCGCTGCCTGCAGGGCATCGCCGATGAAGGACATGCTGTAGGGAAGCCCGTGCTCGTGGCGCGCCGCATCGCAGAAGGCCGCGAAGGTCCCGTGCCAGCCCTGCCACAGGGCGAAGAGCTGCCGCAGGTGGGTGTCGCGAACCGTCACCGAGCACTTCGCGTCCGGGCCCTGGTCTTCTGGGGCGGCGGCGTCCGACGGCGACGAGTCCTGGGACTCGGGGCCCCCCCGGCCCTCGGCCTTCCGGCCCCGGTCCGGCGGTGGTGAGAGCCACTCCTTCAGCGTTCCCAGAGGAACCTGGCTGGCCCGCGAGAGGTCGGCCACGGTCAGGCCCTCGGCCAGTCCCCCGGGGCCCGCCAGGTTGACCACGAAGCGACGGTAGCCGTCGCTATACCGACGCCGCTGCCTGCCCACGGCGATCGCGCCAGGGTGACGGGCTAAGTAGTCGAAGCAGGCCTCGACGACAGGCAGCAAGGACATCTCCTCGACGGGTGCGCGCCTGGGCCGGCCGGGACCGCGAAACAGGGCCGGAAGCAACTCCAGGAGGCGGTGGCACATCGCGAAGGCTTGGCTACGGCCGGCGCCGATCCTCTCCAGCAGCAGGTCCACAGGACCAAGAAGGTCCGCGAGGGCAGGCACATGCCGGTGGAGGATCAGGGCCATTCCAGCCAGGATGGAGACGGGGATCCTTTCACGCATCCCGCACGCTTTGTTGAGTGTCTTCCGAATCCTCGCAGGATGTCCCGTCTCACAGGGCTCCAGTGGCGGGGCCCGCCGGGGCCGCCCCAGCGGTGGTCACCGCACAGGCGGCCCCGCGGACCGATCAAGCCCGAGCGGACAGCGTGAGTGGGATCCGGTGGCCCAGCAAATACAGCTCGACTCGGCCCCGGTGGCTGGTGACCCGGAACAGATCGAGCTGCCGCTGCTCCACCGGGAGCGGTTCTCCCAGGCCGTCGGGCTTGCACCCGGACTCGATGGCGGCGAGGACCTCGTCCGACCTGCCAAAGTAGCGGTCGGCGGGGACCAGCAGGCCGCCCAGGGCGTGGTGGGTCCGCCGGAAGTTGTAGAACTGGATCCAGGCTGAGAACCGGCGCTGGGCCTCTCCCAGGTCGAAGAAGGTCTCCTGGTTGAAGAGCTCCTTCTGGATGTTGGCGTTGAGGACCTCGAGCTTCCCGTTCACCTGGGGCACGGAGGCGATCAACTGGTCCACCTCCAACTCCTCGAGCAGCCGGGTGAATCCGCCGATTCCCTTCCAGGCGTAGAAGGCGCTGCCGCCGTCGCTCATGACCTTCTCCGGCCTGCCGTGGCGGTTCACTGCGGCCTCGAAGGTCTCGCAGACGGCGGCCACCCGCTCGCCATCCCAGAGGGCCCCGCCCACGATGAAGCGCGAGTAGTCGTCGAGGACGATCAGGGCGTAGACCTTCTGCTTGTGGATGTGGCGGTGAAGGAAATCCAGGTGCCACAGATGGTTCGGCCGTACGGCTTCGTAGCGTTGATCGTGCCCGGTCTCGCGCCGGACCTTGGGGGCCACGTACCCGTTCTCGTCCAGAACACAGCGCACGGTATGCAGGCTGACCTTGAAGCCCTGCCTGCGCAACTGGTTGCGCACCTGGCTGGGGCCGAGGCCGGGGTGGGCCCTCCACTCCTCCAGGATCCGGCGGTCCCTGGCTGCGGCGGCGTCCTCGTCGCTGCCGGCGACCGGGCTGTCGGCCATCTTGCCCTCGGCGTGCAATCGGGCACGCCGCCTCCACTCGTAGATGGAGAAGCGGGAGATCCCCAGCTTCGCGGCGGCGGCCGTCAAGCCCTCGGCGGCGGCGAGCTCCAAAGCCCGGGCGCGCTCCGAGGGTGTGTAGATCCGGGCCACTGACTTGCTTCGGGCTGGCTGTTCCTGCTTCGCAGGGGCCTGCGGCTCGAGCCGGGGCGCCGTCGGGGCGACTGGCTCGGCCCCTGGTTCGACTTCGACTCCGCCCTGAGGCGAAGTCGGCTCCGCCGGGCGAGGTTGCGCAGTCACCGCCGCTCTTCTGGCCTCCCGTTGCCAGCGATGGATCGTGCAACGAGCGACCCCGAGTTCCTTGCCTGCCCGAGTGGCGCCGACTTCCTCTGCGCGATGAAGGGCCTGCATCCGCTCGTCAGGGGTGAATTGCCGTATCTGTCGGCTCATGGACCATCCTCCCTGGAGG
>JAAZKF010000043.1 GCA_012799975.1 Burkholderiales bacterium | reverse complement strand
TGAAGAGCGATCAGGGGTTCCCATAAGTCCATGTTCGCGAAATACCAGGGAGAGCAGACCAGACCGCAAGCTGAGGACACCAGCAACAGGCCGACCCCGGAGCTGGGCCCGAACCTCCGTTCCAAGACCAAGGCCATCAGGAGGCCCAGGAGGAAGATGGCCTCGGCAGCCAGGACCAGGGGGTCCCAAAGTCCCACGCCTCCGACAACACGAACCCAGATTATGCCCCACCAGGTGTAGAGGACCACCATCGCGATCTGGAAGAGGAGCGCCAAAAAAGCCAGGACGGAATGGAAGGACCCGAAGAGGCGGGGGAGGGCAAAAATAAAGACAGCAGGCAGCACCAGGAGCAACACCGAGTACTTGATCAGCATCCCGACTCCGAAGGCGAGCCCAATGGCCAGACAGACGTTGCGCCGGGTCAAGCCCTGCGAATCCAACAACAAGGTCAGGCAGACCGCCAGGATGAACATCTGCCCGGGAGCCATGCAGTAGATCCTCGTGAACTGGGCCGTCCAGACGCTGGTGGCGATCCCCAGGGCCAACAAGATGGCCCCACGCCACCCGGCCGATTGCCAACCGATCCGTCCCATGACCATGATCAGGCCGACGACGAACAAGACCTGCGCCATCCGAGCCACCTGGATGTCGACTCCGAAGAAGTGCATGACCAGAGCCGACAACATGAAGACCAGGGGAGGGTAGTCCTGTGTCCTGTGGAAGGGCGGCAACTCTCCCAGCGGAACTCCAGTGAAACTCTTCACCAACGCGTCCTGCGCCTGCACCAGGAAGGTGCTGCAAGTGAAGGCATTGACCATGAAGTTCGCGGAATGCTGATCGGGGAAGCTGAGACCGTCGTGGTTCTCCCAGTTCAGGTGCATCCAGAAGAAGCCTGCTGCCAGCAAGACCAGACCACAGATGAGCTTCCTCGGCAAAGCCGCATCCTCCCAGAAGCTACCCACCCCCTGAGGTGGACGGAAAGCAACCCCGGACCCGTCCTGAACCCGCGCCATTATATCAGAACCCGAAACGGACAGCGACGTCGAAGTTCCTCCTGGGGTGCTGATCCTGAGCGTCGGCAAATATATGTTCGATAGCAGGCAGGTACGAAGGCCTCCGTGTGGAAGTGCAGTTATCACCCAAGCATTCCACAGGAGGCCTTCGAGCATGCATCCCAGGGGCCCGGGTCCTGCCCCACCGGGGACTGGTGTTCCTGGATCCCGAAGGCATGGCCGACCTGGCGGGGCGACTGGCCAGCCGGGGACTGCCCGGCCCGACCCGAGAGCGGATCCTGGCACACGAACTCTTCCACATCCTGGAACCAGCCTGCCCCGAACCCCTGGCCGAACTGGCGGCGCACCTCTTTGCCGGGGCCTTCTTGAACCTGAGGGATTTCCCGGGCGCCATCGACCTGCCGGATACCGTGTGGGAAGCCCGTCCCGCTGAGACTCGATGATCGAGTCAGTTCTTCAACTGTGCTCGCATCAGTGCCTGCAGGGCTTCTAGATCGAAGTCTGAGAAGACACGAAATATCTCGATGTGCAGGACCTGGCGGTAGACCCTTATCTGCATTTCCCGGGGCTTTCCCTCCAAGCCCAGGCTTGAAACCAGGTCCCTGGGGACCTCCTTCCAGGCG
>JAAZKF010000337.1 GCA_012799975.1 Burkholderiales bacterium | reverse complement strand
TGATCCTCTCCGTGGAGGGGGAGTCCCTGACCGGAGAGATCGGCTTCCCCTCCCGTGCACGCCGGGGAAGCCTGGTGGTCTTGCGCCAGGGGCTGCCGCTGGGAAGTCCGGTCCGGGAGCTCTGTACCAGGCTCATTGGTAAGGCTCATCTGGAAGAGATCACCTCGCCGGGATTGGGACAGGTCCTGACGGACGCCATGCAGGCTGCCGAACGCTCGCGGACCGCGGCCTCTGCCTGGTGGGGGGGCATCCTGGAACGCCTGGGGGAGAGGCTGAATGCGCCGGTTTTTTGTGACACCTCCGAGCGGAAGGTGAGCGCCGCTGCGAGCGAAGTCGAAACGGGAGCCCCCGAGTCCGAGCTGCTCAAAGCCCTTCGGCGCGAGTTCGCCCTGGTGGCTCGGGGACAGGTCCGCAAGCGCGGCTCTCGTTTTCTGGAAAACCTGGATTGGGGCCTGCGCCCCCTGGGGCCACCGTATGGATCGCGGGCGAGCGGCTCTTCCTGAACCGGGCTCACGGGACAGTCCGTTGGATTCGCGACCACTTCGTCGAGGACCCGGCCCTGGTGAGTTTGTTGCTGGCGCACCTGGTAGGCCTGCTCAATCTGGCGGATGAAGCCGTAGACGACCCGGACGAGCGCGAGTTCCTCCAGGAACTGGTCCGGGATCTTCACGCCTCCTTTCCCGACCAGGGGGTTCGGACCAGACTTCAGGGCAGGCGATGACCTCCAACCTGCGAACTCTTTCGGACCAAGGGACTGGAGGCAGATACCATGGCGCAGAAACCAGACTCCCGCGAGGATCGCTGCATCCCGGAGAAGGAGGCCCGGGACCTGCTCGGTGCCAGCCTCGATTCCGGACCGCTGGGGCCCGCCGAGTTGAAGTTGATGGGTCTGGTGGAGATGCTCCGGGGTGAGAACCGGCGTTTGGAGGCCGAGGTCGAGAACCTGAGCGTCAAGAACATCGAGCTGGTCTTCCAGGTCCAGGAATTCGAGCAGAGCCTGAAGCAGGTGCGGGAGCATCTGGAAGAGTCCGGCCGGGAGGGAGCCCGGGTCCGCGCCGAGATGCAGGAGGCCCTGACTCGAGCCGAGGACCTGAGCCGTGCCCTGGAAGATTCGCGCCAACAGGCGCTTCAGGAACAGGGTCGGGTGGTCGAACTGGAGGGGCGACTAGGTGAAGCCCAGACCCGCTTGGACCACCTGGTAGCTGGCCAGGCCGATCTCGACCGAGATCTCCAGCGCCAGGCGGAGAGCCTGGAGAGCCTGGAGGAGGAGCTGAGCCGAAGCAGGTCCCGCCAGGAGGAACTGGAGGCCGAGGTCCTGCGGCTGGGCCACGAGCTGGAAGGGGAAAAGGCCCGTCGGGAACAGGCCGAAACCGAATCCAGGGACCTGAAAACGGACCTGGCGGAGCATTCCCGCCGCCTGGAAGAGAGCCGGTCCGAACTGGAAGGCGCGCGCTTGTCGGCCCGCAATTTGGAAGGCCAACTGGCCGAAACCCTCCAGGAGAAGACGGCGCTGGAAGCCTCCTTCCAGGAGGCGGTGGCCCGCTCAGAGGCGCTGGAACAGACGCTGCTCCAGGTTCGTGAACAGTTCTTGCAGAAGGTCGAGCCGCCACCCCGCCCCGAGAGTCGGCCCGCAGATTTCCAGGCTTCTCCCGACCGGGCCATGGCGGCTCTGATGAAATCCTTGCTGGGCTCGACCGGGCCGGTCCTGGTCCGACGGGTCTATGCGCGCTGCGAGGTGGACCCGGCCAGCCGGGACCCCCAGGCCCACCTGCGGGTACTGCTCTCGCTGGAGGAGACGGCGTCCCGCCTGGTCTCCACTCCTGAGAAACGCGAGCGCCTGGTGCTGGAACTGGAGAGGTTGCGGTCTGCCCTCTCCAGCCGGGCGGAAGCCTCCGAATCGCTGCCGGAACCTTCTGCCGAAGAGCAACAGGTTGCTGTAGCCTCTCCGGAACAGCTCACGTCGGCCCCAGTCGAACCTGTGGTTGAAGAGACCATTCCGGACGTTCCTGAAGACCGCGGCCATCCCGTCGAGGTGCGTCCCGAGGAGGCTCCCATCCCGGCGGCGGAGGAATCCCGGGAGTCCGGCGACGAGGCTCCGCCGGAGGAGGCCACCATTCCGGACGTTCCTGAAGACCCCGGTCATCCCGTCGAGGTGCGTCCCGAGGAGGCTCATATCCCGGCGGCAGAGGGATCCCGGGAACCCGGCGACGAGGCTCCGCCGGAGGAGGCAGCGGCCCCGGTGCTTTGGAAAGTCCTGGGTGCGGAAGATGATGAACTCCCCTTCCGGCGCGCCAGCGACCCCGCGTTGTGTGCCCGGATCGAGGAGGGCATGAAACTGGTGGTCCTGGAGAAGTTCGACAATGCCTGGGACATCTTCCAGGAACTCGCCCAGGAACACCCCGACGTGCTGGAGATCCAGGAAGGTCTCTTCTATAACTACTTCGGTTCCTTCTGCTTCAACGAGGCCTTGGAGATCGGCCGACGGATCCTGGTTGAGGAGCTGGAGTCTCCCGGGGCAGACCGTTTCGTGACGGCCATGCATACGGTCCTGATCGAGCGCCTCAAGGCCGTCCGCGATGCGGTAGAGCGCAAGAGGATCTTCCTGAACCTGGCCGAGATCCATCTCGACGACCCGCCCCAGGCTCTGGAGTTCCTGACCCGAGCCCAGCGGATTCCCGGATGCGGCCCCCTCGATGCCCGAATCCACTACTACAGGCTTCACCTTCAGGTCGGGGACGCGGCAGAACAGTTCCGGGATGTCCTGGGTGCCCTGGAAGGTCTGGCCGACCATCCCGAACTCTTCGACCATCTGGATCGGGTCTCGAGTCAGGTACGGATTCGCGCCTTCCGTCCCGCCGCCCAGGTGGTCCTGGCCCTGGTGCGGCAGGGGCGGGAGGCCGCCGCAGAGGCCGAGAAGGAGGGTGGCGAGCGGGTGGCGGCCGTTGACCTGGACCCGAACCTGATCGAGGAAGAACACGATGAGCGGGTCGACCAGATCGTCGAGTTCCTGCTCAATCGCCTGCTCCCCAGGGGCGAGGTGGCAGTACCGTTCCCGGACCCCGAATTCAGTGCCCTGCTGGCCGACTCCCAACCCGCCCCCGCAGGATGGAAGCCGGCCGAGCTCCTGGACCGCCTGGCCTGGCGTCTTTTCCGTCAGAAGAAAATGCAGGTGCATCTGTATTCCGGGGAAGAAGCTTTCTGGGTCCGGGCCGTGCCCGAACCGAAGCCTCAGGTCCTCTTCCACCCGGAGGTCGCCAACCTGCCGGCGCTCGAACAGCAGGGTCTGGCCCTGCGCGTCCTGTTCCATCTCCACCATCGACACTTTCATCTGCGGAGGGCGGCGGAGATTCTCGACAACCCGACCCGTTGCCGGTTATTGGGACTGACCCGGGATGTGGTCGAGGAGACGGGGACGGACGTTTCTGATTCGCTGGAACGGGAGATCGATTCCCTGGATCCCGAGCGTCCGGACCTGGACCTGTGGCTGGACCAAATGCTGAAGCGTCTCTACGACCACTGCCTGCGCGAGGAGTTCCTGATCCTTCGCGATTTCTTCAAACCGGGACGATTGTTCCTGAATCGGCTTGAAGGCTCGGCGGATCGCTTCGTGTCGCGTCTGGTCGGTCTGACTGCTGCCTCCTATGGGATCGTGCGCACGGAGCTGGGGCGCACACCTCTCTTCCAGGAACTCGAGAAGGAGGGGTTCCAGGCCCTGTATCGCCCCCCGCTTCCGACCTGGCGTTCCCACCGCGCCCGCCTCCAAAGGCTGTGGGTCGGCGCCCTGCGCTGAGGCCCGGCCCGCTGGTCCCCATACCTTCTGTCGGGTCGAGAAGACCTGGCAGGGGGCAGTGCCGTTCCTGCAATGGGCGGGTGATCAGGCGGACCCCCCACTTCCACGTGAAGTAGGCCCAGGTCCAGCGGATCAGGACCAGGACTCGCAACTGGAAATCCACCAGATACATCAGGTGCACGAAGAGCCAGGCCAACCAGGCCAGAGGCCCCGTCATCTGCACCGGTCCGACGAAGGCGACGGCAGCCGACCTGCCGATGGTGGCCATGCTGCCCTTGTCCTGGTAGTAGAAGGGGCGGGTGGATTCGCCCTTCAGAAGACGCAGGATGTCCCGGGCTGCGTGGCGGCCCTGCTGCAGGGCCACCGGGGCCACCCCGGGCAAGGTCCGGCCGCCGAGGGTGTGGGGATGCTCGTAGTGGGCCATATCACCCAGGCACCATACCCGGTCCTGACCGGGCAGGCGCAGGTCCTCCTCTACCAGCAGCCGGCCTGCCCGGTCCCGATTCGGACCCAGGTCGGCAGCCAGTTCGTGTCCGCCCACACCAGCAGCCCAAATGCATGTCTCGGTGGGGATGGGTCCTGTCGAGGTCTCGACCACGCCCGGACGGATGCTGAGGACTTTTTCCTTCAGGCGGACTTCGACCCCCAGCTCCTGCAGGCGCTGGGCCGCGTCCTGGCGCAAGCGCTCGGGGAAGGGGCCCAGAAGTGAATCGGCTGCCTCGATCAGGACGATTCGGGCAGAGGCCGGATCGATGTCCCGGAAGTCCCAGCGCAGGACGTGGCGGCGCAACTCGGCGAAGGCGCCGGCCAGCTCCACTCCGGTCGGCCCTCCCCCGACCACCACGAAGGTCATCAGACGCTGGCGATCCTCAGGGTCCTGGACCTTCTCGGCTCGCTCGAAGGCTGCCAGCAGGCGTGTCCGGATCTCAATGGCGTCGTCCAGGCTCTTTAGACCCGGGGCATGCTGTTGCCATTGGTCCTGCCCGAAGTAGGAGGTCCGCCCCCCCATGGCCAGGATCAGATAATCGTAAAACAGGCGGGTCTGGCCCCCGTCGAGGTCGACCGTGCGCTGTTTGTAATCGACGTGGGTGACCTCACCCATAAGAACCCGGGCATTTTTCTGGCCGCGTAGGACAGCCCGAGTAGCCGCGGCGATTTCGGAAGGGTTCAGGGCTGCTGAGGCCACCTGGTAAAGCAGGGGTTGGAAGAGATGGTGGTTGGTGCGGTCTACCAGGGTGACCCGGACGTTTCGTGCCTTGCGCAGGGCTTTGACTGCCGCCAGGCCCGCGAAGCCGGCTCCAAGCACCACTATCTGGGCGGGGGGATGCATATTCAGTTCTCCTCGGTGGAAGTTACGGGTCGACCGGGTAACCCTGGTCGCCGTCCAGGACCGGCAGGGCGGCCTGGACTTCCCTGGTCCGGGCCAGGGTCAACGCCCCGGAAACCGCCCTTCGGGCGTCGTCACGCATCGTGTCGGCGCGTTCCTTTATACCCGCCTGCCGGCTCGAACGATCCTGCCAGAGGTCCTGCAGGGCTCCAGAGATTTCTTCAGCCGGCAGGCCTTGCAAGGGAAGGTGCATCCCTCCTGCCCGGGTGCAGAAACGCTCGACCTTGGGATCATAGGAGAGCCCCAGGTGGGGCAGGCCCAGACTTGCGGCCAGTATCAAGGCGTGAAGCCGCATGGCCACGACCAGGTCGGCCCGGGCCAGAAGGCCGAGCGTCTCCCTCGGCGACCGGGGGGCGGCGATCCGGGCCCGCGGCCCCAGACGTGCAGCCAGTTCCCGGGAGGGTTCGGTATCGCGGTCGGGCTGGAAGGGGAGAAACAGAACCCGGGCGCCGGTCACCTGGCAGAAGCTCTCCAGGGCCTGGGCCAGCGCCTCCAGAGGGGCCCCGGGCCAGGGCCGGATGGCCACAGCCACCAGTGGTCCGCCATCCTCGGGTGATCCGGCCAGGCCTTCCTCCTGCAGGATGGTGGTCATCCGGGCGGGCGGGGGGGCCTGGAGCAGGAGCGCCGGATCGGCGGTCAGCCGGACCGGGACGCGGGGCGCCAGCGCCTGGAAGTCGCGGCAGGATTGCTCGTCCCGGAAGGTCGCCAGACTGGCCAGGGGGGCCAGCAGGCGGGCGAGGCGTCTGCCTGTCGGGGTCCTCAACGGTCCCCAGCCCTGGCAGAAGAGCATAGCCTGGCATCCCAGCCCGCGGGCCAGCGCGACCAGCCCGAGATAGTAGAGCACGCTGCCCGGACCGGTGGAGTCCTGGACCAGCCCCCCTCCGCCGGAGACCAGCAGGTCCGAATCCATAAGGGCCCGGAGTATGGGGAGGGGGCTCTTGCGGGGGATGGGTTCCAGCCCCAGCTCGCGGGCTCGATCGGGGTCGGCCGTAAGCACACGGAGGCGGGCTTCGGGGCTCTGGTGGAGGATTTCACCGACCAGCGATTCCAGGATGGCCTCGTCTCCGAGGTTGCCAAAGCCGTAGTAGCCTGAGAGGAGGATTCGAGGAGGTGCAGACACCCCGCGTTCTACGCCGGAAGCCGGGGGGTTCCTCTGCCTGAATCCGGCGCCTGCCGTGGCATTCGGCCGTCGAGGCGTTGAGACCCCCCACCCACACCAGGGTGTGGGTGGGAGGGGCCCGTCTGCGTCGTCAGGCGCACCTCTGCGGTGCTCACGTAGTTTCCAACTACGCTCCGCTCCTCGATGCACGCCTTCCTGGCAT
>JAAZKF010000452.1 GCA_012799975.1 Burkholderiales bacterium | reverse complement strand
GAAGGCGAATTTTCTCATTCGGAACGCGTGTTTGAGGAGGTCGGCGTGGGCAACGTGTGTGACCGGGCAGCCATGTGTTCGGCGGGCAGAAACGCGGAACTGATCGTCAAAAAGACCGTGCTACACGGCGTGACGGTGGGGATCGCGCAGGAGAAATGGAGTGTTGTATTTGAATAAGCTGTATGTTGTCGGCATAGGTCCCGGCGCGGTCGATGCAATGACCGCTCGCGCCATGCGTGCGTTGGAAGTTTCTCAGGTGATTGCCGGATACGGTGTGTATACGGATTTGGTTCGCCCCCTGTTCCCCGACAAGGTGTACCTGGAAACGCCCATGCGCCAAGAAGCCGAGCGCTGCCGGATGGCCATCGATGCGGCCCTGAGCGGGCAGACGGTCGCCATGATCTCCAGCGGCGATGCGGGCGTGTACGGCATGGCAGGCCTGGTCTATGAAATGGCGGAGGGCAACCGGGGACTGGATATCGAAGTCGTCCCGGGCGTTACGGCGGCGCTCAGCGGCGCGGCGGTGCTTGGCGCACCCTTGGGACATGATTTTGCGGTGATCAGCCTCTCCGATCTTTTGACGCCGTGGGCAACGATCGAGAAGCGGCTGGAAATGATGGCAGAGGCCGATCTCTGCATGGCAATCTACAATCCTTCCAGCTCCAGGAGAGCGGATCACCTCATGAAAGCCTGCGACATCCTTTTGCGCCGGATTTCCCCCGAAACGGTCTGCGGCGCCGTGCGCAATATCGCGCGCGATGGTGAAGCAACGCACGTCATGCCCCTTGCCCGGCTGCGAGAATACAAGGCGGATATGTTCACCACGGTGTTTGTGGGCAACAGCCAGACGCGTGTGATCGATGGCAAGATGGTCACGCCGAGAGGATACAAACATGGGTAAGATCTGTGTGTTCGCCGGAACCACCGAGGGCAGGAAGCTGATAGAGCGCCTGCAGGGGCGCGGCATTCAGATCGTCGCTTGTGCGGCAACGGGATACGGCGGCGAACGGCTGGAAGGGTTTGAAAATGTATTGATCCGCGCCCGGCGCATGAACGCCGAAGAGATGGCTGACTTTTTCCAGACGGAGAAATTCGATCTGGTCGTGGACGCGACACATCCCTATGCCCATCTGGCGACAGAGAACATTCAAAGCGCCTGTTCGGAAGCGGGAACGGAATATTTCCGCCTCCAGCGCGAAAGCGAAACGGGAGAAGCGGACGGCATTTGGGTCTCCGATGTGGAGCGTTGCATTGAGTTCTTGAACGACACGCGGGGCAATGTGTTTTTGACCACCGGAAGCAAGGATTTGCCACGATTCTGTGCGAACGAAGAACTGCGCGTGCGGATCTATGCCCGGGTGCTGCCCATCAAGCGCTCGCTGGATATCTGCGCCGAATGCGGGATCTCGGGGGAGCGCATAATCGCCATGCAGGGGCCGTTTGAGGAAGAGCTGAACGCTGCCATGTTCCGCATGGCAGATGCGAGATATGTGGTGACCAAGGATACCGGGAGCGCGGGGGGCTACGCAGAAAAGATTCGTGCGGCACAGAAGGCCGGCGCGCAGGCTGTCATCATTGGCAGGCCGCAGCAGGCGGATGGCGTAGGCCTTGACGAACTGGCAATACGGATAGAGGAGCGATTCGGGCTCATGCCGCTGCGCAAAAAGGTCTCCCTTGTAGGTATCGGCATGGGAGACCGGGCAAGCCACACCGTCGGCATGGAGCGGGTGCTTCGGCAGGCGGATTCTCTGATCGGCGCACAACGGATGTTGGAATCCGTGGATACGCAGGGAAAAGCCTGTTATGCGTCGGTCCTTGCCGAGGATATCGCGCAGATCATCCGTGACGATCCCCGCAGCAGGCATTTTGCCATACTGCTTTCCGGAGATACCGGCTTTTACAGTGGTGCGAGGAAACTGGCCGGTGTGCTGGATGGCATGGAGGTTGAAGTGTTGCCCGGTATCGGGAGCCTTTCATATCTCTGCGCGAAGCTACATCGGCCGTGGGAGGATGTGCGCTCTGTCAGCCTGCACGGCAGGGAATGCGACCTGATCGGCGAGGTCCGCCGCAATGGGGCTGTATTCTCTTTGCTTGGCGGTACGGACGGCGCAAAACATGCGATTCAAAGGCTTTGCGCAGCGGGCTTGGACGAACTGACCATACATATCGGCGAAAAACTGGGCTATGCTGATGAGAAAATCACCTCCGGAAGCATACGGGAACTGATGCGGGGCGAATACGATCCGCTGAGCGTACTGCTGATCGAAAATCCGAAAAGCGATGACTATGTGGTGACCCACGGCCTGGAGGATGACGCCTTTGAACGGGGCGAGGTGCCCATGACCAAAGCGGAGGTGCGCAGCATTTGCCTGTCCAAACTGCGGCTCACGCAGGGCGCCGTCGCATACGACGTAGGCGCCGGCAGCGGATCGGTTTCGGTGGAAATGGCGATCCAGGCGGTACGGGGCAGGGTCTATGCCATCGAAATGAAGAAAGAAGCCGCCATCCTTGCACAGAAGAACAAGGAGAAATTCGATCTCGTAAACCTTGAAGTCATCCATGGCAAAGCGCCGGACGCGCTGGTTGACCTTCCTGTGCCCACGCACGCCTTCATCGGAGGCAGTTCGGGCAACCTGAAAGACATCATCGACTGCCTGCTCGATAAAAATCCCAACGTGCGCATTGTGGCCAACGCGGTGACATTGGAAACGATCACAGAGCTTTCCGAACTGTCAAAGGCATTCGATTCCTGCGACATTTCGGCGGTTTCCGTGGCCAAACCCCGTGCGCTCGGGCGCTATCGGCTGATGACAGCGCTCAATCCGGTGTATATTTTCACACTGCAGAACGGAGTGGATGCATAATGGACGAGACCCTGCATGACCAGTTTTTTCAGAACAAAAAGTGCCGGTATTTTCCATGCCACGAAGGCGTCGACCCGGAGGAGTTCAATTGTCTGTTTTGTTATTGTCCTTTGTATGTGCTGGGAAAAAATTGCGGAGGAAACTTCCGGTATAACGAAAAAGGAAACAAGGATTGCACCGCCTGCAGTTTCCCGCACCGGAAGGAGAATTACCATAAGATTATCGGGCGCTACATGGAGATCATGTATTTGGTTCGCAAGAATGATCAGGAAAATGAATGATCAAAGAAAACGCACATCTGAGGCGCGCCGTTCTGTTTCAGCTGCAAACCAAAGCGCCCTCCTGTATTTGGACGAGCTGTTTCCGTTGTGCCGCCCATGAAAACCGGTTCTTCCTGGTCGATGGGCGGCGACTTGTCGGCGGGCGGTTGTGACGAGTTTGGCACATGGTTGAAATACAAGGTTGTTTCCCGACGGACGCGGGAAATGGCTGTTCAGCAGGGTCTTTTCATGGCGGTTTATTGGGCATGTTCATTGTTGTGAGGCTCCCTCTCTCTTTATAAAAGAAGCTGCCGCAACCATCGGGCTGCGGCAGCTTTTCTTCGTATGCTGTGGTTTTCCTTGCTCAGTCGAGGACCTTGATGACAACCCCGGAGCCCACGGTGCGGCCGCCTTCACGGATGGCGAAGCGCAGGCCTTCTTCGCAGGCGATGGGGGTGATCAGCGTGATCTCCATGTCGATGTTGTCTCCGGGCATGACCATCTCTACCCCTTCGGGCAGTTTGATGTCCCCCGTCACGTCCGTGGTGCGGAAGTAGAACTGGGGGCGGTAGCCGTTGAAAAACGGCGTGTGACGGCCGCCCTCTTCCTTGGTCAGCACGTATACCTGGCCCATGAAATGGGTGCGGGGACGAATCGAGTTGGGCTTCGCCAACACCTGGCCGCGCTCGATATCCGTCCGCTGTACGCCACGCAGCAGGCAGCCGATGTTGTCCCCCGCCTCCGCGTAGCCCAGAAGCT
>JAAZKF010000336.1 GCA_012799975.1 Burkholderiales bacterium | reverse complement strand
CACCAGGCGTGAACTCCCAACCAGGCCAGACAAGCCACCAGAACGGTAATTCCGACGAGGTCGGCCACTATTCGGGGGCCCCAGGCTACCAGCCCCCAGCCGCATAGCAGCGTCGAGACCGAGGCCGTCAAGGTCATGCTGGCGTTGTCCAGGGCCAGCACCCGCCCCAGGAGCTGGTCCTCCACTGCCTTCTGCAACAAGGCAGCAGAGAAGACCCACTGCAAACCCGACCCCAGGAAGGCCCCGAAGACGAAGAAGGCGGCCTGGTAAAGGGTCTCAGCCCTTCCGAAGGCCAGGCACAGGAACCCCGAGAAAGCCAGACCCCAGGCGGCCAGGAAGGCAGTCCGGCCCTTCCCGGCCCCAGCCAGGCTCGAAGCCAGGGCTGCCCCGGCCAAGGTCCCCAGCCCTCGGCTGGCGTACAACAAGCCCACACCGAAGTCCCCTGCGCCCAGAACCTGGACCGGCATCACCGAAAGGAGCACCAGGACCCCGCCCGCCAGCCCAGCGGCCATCTTGAGCAGGATCAGGGCCCGCACCGGCCGCGAGGCCCAGACATGGGAGCAGGCCTCATGCAGGTCTCGCGCGCTGCGCGCCAGCACCTGTCCCGGATGGACCGACTCGGGAAGCGAGGCCGAGAAGGGCACGCGCACCGAGAAAATCACCAGGGCACTGACCAGGAACGAAAAGGCATCCAGGCCAAAGGCCATGGGTCGACCCAGGTGGGCTGAGACCCAGCCTCCCAACCAGGCGGCCAGGGCCGTCATGACCCCTCCCGTGGCTCCCATCAGGGCATTAGCCGCAGTCAACTGGCCAGGAGTGACCAGGTTGGGCAAGGCAGCCGTCGCCGCGGGTGCGAAGAAGCCCGAGGCCAGGGCCAGGACCGCCGTCAACACATAGGCGAACCAGGCCTGATGAGGCTCGCGCAGGAACAGGAATCCCAGCACGCACAGCATCCTCACCAGATCCGCGAGAATCAGGATTTGTCGTCGGTCCCAGCGGTCGGCCACCACGCCGGCCAGGGGAGCCACCAGCAGCGAGGGGAGCGTGGTGCACAACAGCAGCACGCTGACGCTCATGCCGCTGCCGGTCAGTTCCAACAACAGGGCCAGCAGGGCGACATAGCTCAGCCAGTCTCCCGCCATCGAGAGGACCTGGGAGACCCAGAGTCGGGTGAAGACCGGATTGGTGCGGAGGAGCTGCCAGGGCGTCTGGGGCGCTTCCACCAGGGATGCAGGATTCTCAGACACGGCCGGGGCAGGTTCGCCCGGGGGCCAAGAAACCCCTGCGCTCCGGATTTTGCGGGAGGACGCTCTCGCCCTCTGAGGGAATCCCAGGCCCCATGAAGAGTTCTCGCTTCCTGATCGGACTGACGATCCTCCTGCTGGCCACGGCCGCCTACGGCATCTACCTGCGCTGGACGGCGCCTCAGGCACCGCCCCCCGCCGTGGTCGGGGACTGGCGGACTTCGGCCGGGGAGTTGCGCCGCCTGGGCCGCTTCGACGAGTCGGCCGCCCTCCTGCGCCAGGCCTATGCCACCCACGGCGACCCCGAGGCCTGGAGGAGCCTCCTCAGCGTGCTGGAGGACATCGGCGATGCCCGCGAGCAGGTTCGCGAGGCCCGAGCCTTCCTGGAGGCTCATCCGGAGGATCCCACAGGGCGCTGGCTCTTGGCCCGAGGCCTGCTCTTCGCCGCCGCCACCCATCCGCAAGACCCCCAGTTCCAGAACCAGGTCGACGAAGCAGAGCGTCTGGCCATCGCCCTGGAAAAAGATGGATTCCGACCTGCCGAGGCCCCCGGCGGCGTGGTGATCCTCAAGATGCAGGCAGCCTTCCTGCGCCAGCGCTGGGACGAGGCGGATCGCCTGGCGGCCGAGGCCCTGGAACTGGGCTCGACCCCGGGAGAAACCGCGGACATCGTGAGCCTGCGCTTCGATCTGGCCCTCCGGGCGGGTCGACTGGAAGAGGCCGAAGGCTACCTCGACCAGGCCCTGGCCCTGGTCGAGAGCTGGGAGCGGCCCTCCTACTACCAGTTGCGGACCTTCCGCGAAGAAGCGCTGATCGTCCGCGAGGCCTTCTTCGACAAGCCCTTCACGGCTGCCGATCTGGACCGTCTGCGGCTACT
>JAAZKF010000042.1 GCA_012799975.1 Burkholderiales bacterium | reverse complement strand
TGGAAACTACGTGAGCACCGCAGAGGTGCGCCTGACGACGCAGACGGTCCCCTCCCACCCACACCCTGGTGTGGGTGGGGTCTCAACGCCTCGACGGCCGAATGCCACGGTAGGCGGCGGATTCAGGCTCAGAGTGCCCGCTTGCAGGCCTTCAGATATCCGTGGTCGCGAAACCAGCGCACGGCGTCCTCGATTCCCTCCTCGATGGGGGAGGCCACAAGCCCCAACTCCCGTTCGGCCCGGCTGCCATCCCGGAAACGGATGGATTGGGTGGCCTCGACTACCTGCCTGTCCAGGAGCGCAAATCGGTGTCGGTCCAGGCGGCGCAAGAGGGCTCCGGCCAGTCCCACCAGCCGGCCGGCTGCGCGGGGCAGGGGGAAAAGTGGCGGGCGAACGCCCATGATCCGCGCCGCCCGTTGCATGAACTCCCGATACATTAGGTTGTGGGTGCCCAGGAGGTAGCGCCGGCCGGGGACCCCGTGCTCCAGGGCCAGGATATGTCCCAGGCCGCAATCGGAAGCCGTGATGAAGCATTTCCCGCCCCGAGGATAGAAGGGCACCCAGTGGCTGCCCATCTGGACCAGGATGGCCCCCGAGGTGGGCTTGGAGTCCCAGGCCCCGATCACGTAGTCGGGAATCACGACCATCCCCTCCAACCCGCGAGAGCAGGCCTGGAGGACCAGTCTCTCGGCTGCGGACTTGGTCTCGAAGTAGCTGCGAAGTGGGGTGTCGCGTCCAAAGGAGCGATCCGGGTCGGGGAGGGGGCTCTCCTCGTCGGCAGGGGCTTCGGGGCTGCCCCAACCCAGGGTGATGGAGGAGGAGCACAGCACGAAGCGGGCCACTCCCGCTGCCTCGGCGCCTCGAATCAGGGTGGAGGTGGCTTCCACGTGGACTGCGCGCATTCGTTGGAGAGCCCCGGGGCCGTGTTCGAAGGTGCCCGCCACGTGGGCGACCGCCTCACAGCCTCGCAGGGCCCGGAAGACGGCCTCCTGGTCTGCCAGATCGGTGTCCACGCATTCGACGTCCAGGCCCTCCAGGGCAGCCCGGGGTGAAGTGGGACGCACCAGGCAGCGCACCTGCCAGCCCCGCTGCAGGGCAGCGCGGACCACGTGGGCCCCGACGAACCCCGTTCCTCCGGTGATCAAGAGGCGCATTTTCGTGTTCCGGGATCCTCCTTCGAGGTCAATTTTCGGCGTGATGGCTTCCAGGCCTGTGCCCTTGCGAAGGCCCTGAAACCTACCTCCCCGGTCTCCGGTTGAGCACCCGGAATTGCCTCCCCGGGGGGGTTGACTCCGGGCAGACCAGAACGCTATGATAGCGCTCGTCCGGTGGGGCGCCACGAGCGGCTCTGCAGTCCCTGGAATGGGCGAGTGGCGAAACTGGTAGACGCGGCAGACTTAGGATCTGCTGGAGGAATCCGTAGGGGTTCGAGTCCCTTCTCGCCCACTCCAGGGATAGGACGAAAAAGGACAGTGCCGGGAAGGAAGACCGAACGGTACCGAGAATAGGCCGGCTAACATGCGGAAGTAGCTCAGCGGTAGAGCACTGCCTTGCCAAGGCAGGGGTCGAGAGTTCGAATCTCTTCTTCCGCTCCAACGCTACCGGAAGGGCTGCTGGAAGGCAGCCCTTCTTCACGTCTGGAGGTTCTGGCACAGAGGGTCTCCCTCGGTGTCCGGGCTCTTCCGGGATGCCTTGCGTGCCCTCCCCGGCGCGTTGGGTGTCGAAATCTGCGGGCGGCACGCCTGAGCGCCAGCCGCCCTGGGAGGAACAATGAAGGTCAACGTCACCGAGAAATCGCCCTTCGAGCGCGTTCTGGAAGTCTCCGTCCCGCAGGAACAGGTGGAGAAGGCCTACGAGGCCGCCTTCCGTTCCGCCCTGCGCCACCTCTCGCTGCCTGGATTCCGCAAAGGCAAGGTCCCGGCCGCCATGGGACGCCGCCATATCACAGACGACAGCCTGACCGCCCAGGTGTTGGAGGATCTCATGCCTTCGGCCTTCAGCCAGGCCTTGGAAGAGACCGGAATCCGCCCTTTGTCCGAGCCGCACTGGGACATCCTCGAGGAGGCCCGGGACAAGGACCTGGTCTTCACAACCACCTTTGAGGTGCTTCCCCACGTCGAGATCCGCGATTACCAGGGCCTGGAGATCACCCAGGAGCGTCCGGAGATCGGCGAGGAACAGGTCGCCTCGGTGCTGGAGCGCATCCGCCAGGGACAGTCAGAACTGCTGACCCTGGAGGAAGAGCGCGGCCTTCAGGAGGGCGATGTCGCCCTGGTGGATTTTCACAGTTCCGAGAACGGCGAACCCCTGCCTCGTGGCAACGCCGAAAACTACCCCATGGAGTTGATCCCGGGCAACTACGTCCAGGGATTCCTTGAGAACCTGTATGGGATGAAGCCCGGTGAGGAGAGGGACTTCGAAGTCGACTTCCCGGCCGACTATCCTTCCGAACTCGCCGGCAAGCACGTGGCCTTCCACTTCCACCTCAAGGAGACCAAGATCCGCCGCCTGCCCGAACTGGACGACGCCTTCGCCCAGGCCGTCTCGGACAAATCGACCATCGAGGAGTTTCGCGCGGAGATTCTCGAGCGCATGACCACCCAGGTTCAGCACGAAGCGGAACACGGAGTCGCCAACCAGGTCTTCCAGAAACTGCTCGAGCAGATTCAGCCGGAAGTAGTCCCGCCCTCCCTGGTCCTGAACCACGCCCGGCAATACTCGGCCAGCGTGGCCCGTGACCTGGAACGCCGCGGCCAGACCCTGCCCGAGATGCTGAGCAAGCAGGGGCGCTCGGAGGAGGATTGGTCCAAGCACGCCATGGGCATCGGCTTCGGCGAGGCCTGCATGGACATCCTGATCGAGTCCCTGGCTCGTCAGGAAGGAATTGAGGCCACCGAGGAAGACCTGGATCCGCATATCGAACAGGAAGCCACCCGCACCCGTCAGTCGGAGGCCGCCGTGCGGCGTCGGATGCGGGAGGAGGGCACTCTCGAGCTCTTGAAGTCGCACATCGTCCGGCACAAGGTGATGCACGCCGTGGTCGAAGCCGCCAAGGTGGACTACGTGCTGCCCCAGCCCCCGGGCCAGGAAGAGGAGGCTCCCGACCCGGTTGCGGACGAGGCTTGAGCTAGTGGCGCTCCCCAGCCCTGGGGCTCGCCCATCCTTCATCCACAAGGAGTGCCGCTTGGAGGTATCATGATTCCCAGCCATAAGATCGCCAGAGCCCAACATCTGGTGCCCATGGTGGTGGAGCAGACGGCACGGGGTGAGCGTTCCTACGACATCTATTCGCGCCTGCTCAAGAACCGGATCGTCTTCCTGGGTGACGATGTCTCCGACCGTCTGTGCAACCTGGTGATCGCTCAGCTCCTCTTCCTCGAGCAGGAGGATGCCGACAAGGATATCGACCTCTATATCAACAGCCCGGGTGGTTCGATTTCCGCCGGCCTGGCCATTTATGACTGCATGCAGTTGATCAAGCCGGACGTGTCTACCATCTGCATCGGGATGGCTGCCAGCGCGGCGGCCCTGCTTCTGGCGGCAGGAGCTGCCGGCAAGAGGTTCGCCTTGCCCTATTCCCGGATCATGATCCATCAGCCCTGGGTTCAAGGGGTTGGCGGACAGGCCACCGATATCGACATCCACGCTCGGGAAATCCTGCGTATCCGCCAGGCCACCAACGAGATCCTGGCTCGGCACACGGGGCAGGACCTGGAACGCATCCAGCAGGACACCGAGCGCGACTACTACATGGACGCGGAGGAGGCCGTCGGGTATGGTATACTCGACAAGGTCATAACGCGGGAAAGTCGCTAGGATCCCATGAGTTCCCAGGGGTACGCGGGACTCTTACGGTTTTCAGGAAAATCCTGGCAGGTTTGATTTTTTCTCAGAACGGGAGCAACCCGGCGAAGTCGTTTGGATTCTTGGGCGCTCCAGCCACCGATGGAGGTCTTTGATGTTCCGTTTCGGGGATGATCGTGGAACCCTGAAGTGTTCCTTCTGCGGCAAGAACCAGGAGCAGGTCCGCAAGCTCATCGCAGGCCCTGGTGTCTACATCTGCGACGAGTGCATCGAGCTGTGCAACGAGATCATCGAAGAGGAACTTTCACGTAGCAACGAGGACCCGCTTCGTTTCCGCAACCTGCCCAAGCCGCGGGAAATCCGCCAGATTCTCGACCAGTACGTGGTCGGGCAGGACCGGGCCAAGAAGACCTTGGCTGTGGCGGTCTACAACCACTACAAGCGGATCCACTCCAAGGGAACTCCGGGTGGCGAAGAAGTCGATCTTCAGAAGAGCAACGTGCTGTTGATCGGTCCTACGGGTTGCGGTAAGACCTATCTGGCCCAGACCCTGGCCAAGCTGCTCAACGTTCCGCTGGCCCTGGCGGACGCCACCTCCCTGACCGAGGCGGGCTACGTCGGTGAGGATGTCGAGAATATCCTGCTGAAACTGATCCAGGCTGCCGATTACGACGTCAAGAAGGCTCAGCAGGGCATCATCTACATCGACGAGATCGACAAGATCGCCCGCAAGTCCGAGAACCCTTCGATCACCCGGGACGTGTCGGGCGAGGGCGTGCAGCAGGCCTTGCTGAAGATCCTGGAGGGGACCGAGGCCAACGTGCCTCCCCAGGGAGGGCGCAAGCATCCCCATCAGGAGTTCATCCAGCTCGACACCACCAATGTCCTGTTCATCTGTGGTGGGGCCTTCGAGGGCCTGGACAAGATCATCGAGCAGCGCGTCCGAGACCAGTCCCTGGGCTTCCGAGCCAGCATTCAGTCGCGCAAGGACCGCCAGATCGGGGATATCCTGGCGCAGGTCCTCCCTGAGGACCTGCTCAAGTTCGGCCTGATCCCCGAGTTCGTCGGCCGCCTGCCCATCGTGGTGACGCTCGACGCCCTGGACGAGGAGGCCCTGGTCCGGATCCTCACCGAGCCGCGCAACGCCCTGGTCAAGCAGTATCAGAAGATCTTCGCCATGGATGGCGTGGACCTGGTATTCACCAAGGAGGCGGTGGCCGCGGTGGCCCGCGAGGCCCAGACCCGCAAGACGGGGGCTCGTGCCCTGCGCAGCATCATCGAGGAAGTGATGTTGGACATCATGTATGAGGTTCCCTCGCTGCCCAACGCACGGCGCTGCGTGATCACCCCCGAGGTGGTCGAGCGCAAGGCTGAACCGACCCTGATTCACGTCGAGGAGATGCAGCAGGAGGCTTCCTGAGCCGCGATCTTCCCCTTTGGAGGGGAGCGCGGTCGGGACCCCACCGATGGCTTTTGCGATGGACCTGAACTGGCTCCACATCTCGATCTCTGCCGGGGCGGGGATTCTTCTCGGCCTGGGCCTTGCCTTGGCTTTGAGGAGGTTCTTCTACCCTCCCCAGGAGTCACCCGCCGAGGTCGAGTATCAACTCCATTGCCTGCGCTCGGAGATCGAGGGCCAGGTTCGTCGCTGGGAGGCTCTTCCCAACCTGCTGGCCTCCCTCTCTTCAGTGGAGGAGACCGAGAAACTCTACTCGTCGATCGCCTTCGTAACCCGGGAATACCTGGGAGCGGAATACGCCGCGATCCTGCTGCGCAGGGACAAAGACTTCGTGACCCAGATCGGGGAGGGGCTCTCTGAAGAGACCGTGCAGCTCTTCCGCATTCCCGTCAAAGAAGGCCTGGTCCGCTACATCCTGGAGACCAACTCGCCGGTCCGCCTGGAGAAGGGTGACCGCCAGTTGGGCTTGTTCCGAAACCTGCGCGAGCCGATCCGCGAGGCCATGCTGGCACCGCTGAGAACCGGGGCGGAGGTCTTTGGACTCTTGTGGGTGGCCAACAAAGCTCAGTTGGGGACCTTCACCAAGAGTGACCTGGACCTGGCTTCCTATCTGGCCATCCCCTTCTCGCTGGCCGTCCACAACGCCAACGTCTTCAAGACCTCCCAGAAGACGGTGGTGGACATGCTCATCGAGATCTGCCGTCAAATGGAGGACCGGGACCCCCTGACCCGGGGCCATTCGGCCCGGGTGGCCGAGCTGGCGGTTCGGGGTGGACGTCAGTTGCGGATGAGCCCGGCCGATCTCGAGACCCTGAGGGTGGCTGCCCTCCTGCACGACCTGGGCCGGATGGGCCTGCCCGCTGCGTTGTGGAACAAGCCTACCGACTTGACCGAAAAGGAGCGCGAGCTCGTCCGCTCGCACACCCGGCGTGCGGTCGAGCTGCTCCAACCCCTCGGCTACGTCGAGAGGGCTCTGCCCCTGATCCTCTACCACCATGAGCACTATGATGGCACTGGTTATCCGGTGGGACTGCGCGGGACGGCGATCCCGGTCGGAGCCCTGGTGATCGGGATGGCTGAGGCCTACGATGCCTTGACCCACGACCGGCCGCACCGCCCCGCCGTCTCACCGGCCGAGGCTCACCGGTTGCTCTCCGAGCAGTCCGGCAAGCGCTTCGATCCGCAGATCCTTCGGCCCTTCCTGCAGATGTTGGACCAGGATTCGACCACTCCTCCGGTCAACCCGGTGGAGTCACCGCGTTGACGGCGATCTCGAACGGGATCTTCAGGGCAGGGTCAAACCGGCTACCACAGTCCTGAAGGATTTCCCGAAGGAGTTGTTGGCGCCCGGAAAGGCCCGTGCGCTCCAACCCCTCGATCCAGGCCACGGCCAGGGCCAGGATCCGAGAGAGCCGGGGAACCGCCGGATCGGGTTTGCCTTCGCGGGCAAATGGTGCGCGCAGCTGACCTACGACTGCAGCGACGTCCGCTAGCGCGCGGATCCGCGCCAGCAGTTCCTGGGGAGCGTCTGCCCCCAGTCGGTCCAGCTCGTGGACCCGGGCGGCCAGGTTCAGGCGTTCCAGTTCGGCTGTAGAAAGTCCCAGTTCCTGGCCCAAGGCCAGCCCGACCCGGGCCACCAGTTCGCCGCGGGCCCGCGACTGGACCCTGGAACGCTCCAACAGGTCCTGGAAGACGGCGATGGCTTCCTGACGGAAGGAGGCAGCCTGTTCAGCAAGCTGGGAGAGGCGGATGGCCACGGCGGACTGGGTCGCCAGGACCTGCATGAATTCGACATCGTCGTCGTCGAAGGAACCCTGGATCTTGTTGACCACCTCCAGGACACCCAGCGGTTCGCCTTCCCAGAAGATGGGAGCGGCCACCAGCGAACGGGTCTGGTAGCCGATCTGCTGGTCGGTCTTCTTGCTTTGACGGGGATCAATGGCGGCGTCGCTGACCCGCAGGGTCTGTCTGCGCAGGATCGAGAAACCGGCGACGCTGCGTTCGTCCAGCGGCAAACGGATCTTCATGAGCTCTTCGGTGCGCGAGCCGACCGCGTGGGCGAAGTAGAGCTCGGTGCGATCCTCCGAGAGGCGCAGCACGGAGGCGCCATCAGAGCGGCACACCAGGCGCGCGCTGCGGAGGATCGCGTCCAACCTCTGGCGCAGGTCGCCCGGTTCGGTAATCCCCATCAGGTTTCGGGCCAGCAGTTCCATCTTCTCGTGGGGAGTTTCGGCCTGTTCCGCCTCGTCGATGGGGCTTGCGGCGACGAAGCCGTCGATCTTCACCGAGCGGCTTACCCCCATGTTCTTGACCATGCTCAGTTGGAGCTTCCGGTCTATATTAGGGGTTCGGGTGGCCGTGGCGAAGCGCATCCCCGACCGGGCGCGCTGCGACTCGGTGGCCTGGTGGGGCGTGTCCGCACCGATCCGGTCGATCCGGACCGAGAAGGCCTTCTCGATGGCGCCGGGGAGATCCGGGTTGTAGGTCACCCGCGGCGAGATCGGATGTTTCGTCAGGGTGCTCAGTCGCTCCAAGGCAAAGGTGTCGGTGGGATCCTGGAGGACCACGACCAACTGTCCTTCCTGGCGAGCGACCGGGAGCGCAGGGATCTGTTCTGCCACCTCCCGGGTGATCGTCTGCGCCCAGGAGGCGCTGACCTTCTGTGACTGAAGGTTGAAGCCAGGCACTCCGGCGGCCTGGCTGGCGGCTTCCAGCCAGGTCTCCCGGTCGAACTCGCCCGCCTCGAGCAGGATCTGTTCCAAGGGGCGTCCGCTGGATTGGCTCTCGCGCTGGGCTCGACTCAGGGCAGAGCGGTTGAGTCGGCGCCCCTGGAGCAGGATCTCCAGGGCACGCAGGGGGATGTCCATCTGCATTGTGATACCCTCCGACAGAACTTCGCCTGGCCAGCCTTCGGCGGATTCTTTCGCCTTCGACTCGGGCCCTCTTCCTCCCTGGAGTCCAGAAGGAGTCGCCGAACCCGGAACAGAACCCCGAAACCCGACCTCTAGAGGACAGACTAGGAGGGCACCATGGGCAGTATGGGCGAGATGGGCAGACAGACCGAGGAACAGTTGGCTCTCCTCCGGAACCTGATTCCCGGGGCCCGCTTGTGTCGGGTCCAGTCCTTCCCCGAGCGTCCCCATCCCGAGATTCTGCCCTTCGGGATCGACCTGAGCCCTGAGAAGTCGGCCGGGGAGCGCCTGCATCTGCCGACCATGGAGGCCGAACTCCAAGGGAGGAAGGTCCAACTGGAGTTCATCCCGGCCCCCGAGCCCGACACCTGGTGGATGAACCTGTATGTGTCGGGTTCCTCCCCGGTCCCCCTGGCGCTGACGGCCCTGAATACCGCAGGCTTCGGGCGCTCGACGAGGGTGGTCTGGCAGAGTTTCAAAACGGGCGACCAGCGATTCGATGCGCTCTATGACTCGGCCAGCAGCAACCCCGACGAAGGGCGCGAAATCCTGGCGGATCCGGCCACCCGCGAGAGGATCCTGGCGATGGGCGAGATCGAGAGATTCACCCTGGAATCGCGGTTCGTCCGGTTGATCCGTCTGGTGGATGATTTCTCGGATATCGAGGCGGATGCCTTGAACCGGACCATCCACGAGATGGTCCAACTGGCGGGGCACCTGGAGTCGCAGGCTGCCTTGAAGCGATCCTAGTCTCGGGATGCGCTTCCTCCTGCGACCCCTGGTTCCCCTGGCGGCGTCAGCCATCCTGTGCTGGGGAGCCTGCCTGCCCGTCCGGGCAGAGACGCTCCCCAGCCCCGAGCCGCGCCCCGGGAGCAAGGCCGAGTGGGAGGCCCGTCAGTTCTTTCGTGAGGGGCGGGCCCTGCACCGCTCGGGTCGCCTGGAGCGGGCGGTCGACCTCTACCGCCGAGGGCTCCAGGCCGATACCGGGCGACTGGAGATCCTGCCCTATCTGGCCCTGGCCCTGGATGCACTGGGCCATTCCCAGGAGGCCCTGGAACAATACGACGCCTACCTGGCCTTGGAACCCGAGGACCTTCGGGTCCGTTTGAATCAGGTCGCCGCTTGGATCCATCTGGGGGCCGAGCTCGAGGCGCTTCAAGCGTTGCGGGAGATCGAGCTCTCTGCGTCCGGGCTGCCGGAGTTCCACAACTTGCGCGGAGTGGTCTTCTTACGCCAGGAACAGCCGGCCAGGGCCGCCGATGACTTCCAGGTGGCCTTGGCCATGCGCCCTGGCTGGAACGCGGCTATGGTAAATCTGGCCTCGGCGTGGCGGGAAATGGGACGCTCGGAGGAAGCCCTGGCCCTCCTGAACCAGGCGGTCCGGGAATCCCCGGGGACTCCGCAAGCCTGGAACAACCTGGGAGTCCTGTTGGCTCGGGGAGGTGACGTCCCGGCGGCCCATAAGGCCTTCTCACAGGCCACCGAGACCGGGGACCTGAACCTGGCGCACTTCAACTCGACCCTACTGGCCTCTCGGTTTGATGGGGAAACAGACCTCCTGGTGCAGGCGGCGGAGCTGGTCGATCGCGACCCGGACATGCAGGAGTCCCGCCTCCTGTACGGGGCCCTTCTCTACCGGGCGGGGCGCCTGCCCGAGGCCCGCCAGGAGCTCGAGGCCTTGCTGGAGCGCATGC
>JAAZKF010000335.1 GCA_012799975.1 Burkholderiales bacterium | reverse complement strand
TTGCAGCTCGACCGGGTTCGGGGCGCTCAGGATCCAGGTTCGGTCGACCAGCTCCAGACAGGCACCCCCATCCGAGGTCCAGCGCTGGCCTTCCAGGGTCCAGCGAGCTGTTCCGCCGGCTTGGATGGAAACCAACCTCCCATTCTGGTAGGTGCGCTGCCAGGTCCCCCCGCCGGGCTGGAAGGAGCAGTCGGCCGCGGTCGCTTTCAGGTGGATCCCCGCGGCCTGGGCCCAGCCTCGGGCTTCGGTCAGGAAGTCGGCGGTCGGGGCCGGCGGGGTCCCCAGGGCGGGGCCGTGCGGGTCTTTTGGATCGAAGGCACCCCGGAGTCCGTTCAGGTTCAGTTCCCGGGCCAGGAGGGCATGCTGCCAGGCCCGCGGGACGACGCTGGCCTGAATCGTGCCTTGCGAGCCTGTGACCAGAAGACGGTTCCCGGCGGCTAGGATCTCCCGGCCCGTTTGGGAGGAGACCGTGTGGGCTGCGTTGGAGAGGTCTTCGCCACGTCGGATCCGCTCCAGGACTTGATGGAGCGCGCTCATCGAGTCATATCGATCGCGAGTCCGGTCGAGATGCAGGGCCTGGGTGTGGCGGGCCTGCTGCAACCGGGTCAGGACGGCCGCGGTCACGACGGAAATGACCATCACGCTCAGCAGGAGGATGGCGAGGCTCAGGCCTCGTCTGCGGGTTCGAATCATGGATACCTCGGGTCTCACCAGGAAGCTGCTGCAGAGTAGAGGGGCAAGAAGAAGGCGATGCTGACCGTGCCGATCACCAGGCCCAGAAGGCCTACCAGGATCGGTTCGAGCAGACGGGTGGTGGTTTCCAGGGCCAGGTCCAGGGCCTCCTGCTCGGATTCGGCCACGCGCCGCAGAAGATCCGGATAGCCTCCGGACTCTTCGGCTGCTCGCGCGAATTGCGAAGCCATCGGGCTGAAGTTGTGTCTCTCCAGCGCCTCGGAGAGGGGACTGCCTTCCAGTACCTCCAGATGGATGGCTTCGAGGTCGGCCAGAAGGGTCGGTGCCGTGGCTGCCTGGGCGGTGACCGTCAGGGCGTTTTGCAGGGGCACACCCGCCTCCAGCAGTGTGGCCAGCATCTGCAGAGCGGCAATCCGGCCGCCCTTCAGGCGCAACGGGCCCACCAGCGGCCAACGGTCCAACCAGGCCTGCAGGCCCTCCCACCGCAGGCCCAGCCAGGCCAGACCCACCAGGCATGTGACCAGTAGCCACGTGCGTGGGTCTCCCAGGGCGCCGGTCGCCGACAGGACGGCCCGGGTGAAGGCCGGCACCGGCACTTCGGCTTGTTGGAAGGCCCTTGAGAAGGCCGGCACCAGCGAGCGGGCCAGCGCCAGGTTGAGCACCAGGCCCAATCCCAGCACCCAGGTGGGGTAGGTAAGGGCTTGGCGGATCCGGTGCCGGAGGGCCTGGGCGTGCTCGAGGGTGGCCGCCAGGCGATCCAGGGTGCTGGCCATGGTCCCCGAGACCTCGGCGGCCGCTACGGCCGGGACGCACCAGGTGGGAATCAGGGACGGACAGGCACGCATGGCCTGTGAGATCCGTCCTCCCGCCAGCAGGCGGACCAGCATCTCGCGCAAGAGTGGTCGGCTTGATCTGTGGGCTTGTTTCAGCAGGACCTGCAGGCCGTCGGTCAGGTGGACCCCGCTGCGGTACATGACGGCCAGTTGTCGGAAGAAACCGGCCGCCTCTCGGGGATTACCCGAGGATACGGCCGGCTTCGGTGGCTGATACTCATCCAGATGGAGCAGGATCCAGCGTCGTTCGGTCAGGGCTGCGATAGCAGTCTGACGATTGTCCGCGCGGATCACGCCGGAACGGCGACGACCGTCCTCGCGTACCTCGAAGCGGTACATCCGACCTCTGAGCGGGCCATCAACGAGGCCCGCCAGGGAGTTCTTCATGGACTGGCCTCCGTTGAACTGCTTCCCCGGGGACGGTAGTTTGTCGTCCGATATTATCAACCGGGACGGCGGTCTGCCGTCCAACATTAAGTATGCCAGGATATGGGCAAGGAAACAATCATGGTGGGTCGTTGGGGGGCGGGGCGTCTTGGGGGAGCAGGTTGTTGCGGGCGGCATATAGCAGGAGCTGTACGCGGTCCCGCAGCTCGAGCTTGCGCAGCATGTTGTTGACGTGGGTTTTGACGGTGCCTTCGGAGATGAAGAGGTTCTCGGCGATCTCCTTGTTGGTTCGCCCGCGGGCGATCTCATTGAAGATCTCCTGTTCTCGGCCAGTCAGGGCTTCGAAATCGGCCGGCACCGGTTTTTCGGTTTCAGGTGGGTCTGGCTGCTCGTCCTCGGAACTCGGCCTTGAGGAGGCCCGTCGCAGTTCGCGGACCTGGACCAGGGTGGATTCGTCTCCCAGGTCGACCCGGGCCGCCGCGACCGGGACCTCTTCCAGTAGCCAGTGCGGGATGGGATCATGACCTGCAGACTCCCAGAACGAGTCACCCTTCTCGTCCACCAAGGGTAGGACTTCCGGGGCAGCTTTCCCTTCCAACTCGCATCCGACCAGTTCCTGGGCCGCAGCGTTGGCCGCCAGCACCCGGCCTTGGCGGTCCACCTGGAGCAGGGCGGCCGGTCCGGCTGCCAGCAGCTCCGCCAACTCGCTTCGAGCC
>JAAZKF010000334.1 GCA_012799975.1 Burkholderiales bacterium | reverse complement strand
GCCCTTCGGAGGCGTAGAACTGGAAGAGGACGTGACAAGGAGGCAGGGCCATGCGTTCCAGTTCTCCGACGTTCCAGGCGCTGACCAGCAGGCGTCGGGACTCGGGGTTGGTCCGCAGCTCGCGGATCACTTCCGCCAACTGATCGACCTGCCCCCCTTGGGCCGTGGGCCAGGAACGCCATTGGGCACCGTAGATGGGGCCCAGATCGCCGTTCTCGTCAGCCCACTCATCCCAGATGGGAACACCGTGCTGGTGCAGATAGGCCAGGTTGGTGTCCCCCTTGAGGAACCACAACAACTCGTGAACGACCGATTTCAAGAAGAGCTTCTTGGTGGTGACCGCCGGGAAGCCCTGCTCCAGGTCGAAACGCATCTGGTGGCCGAAGAGGCTCAAGGTCCCCGTGCCGGTGCGGTCCCCCCGCGGCCTGCCGTGGTGGCGCACCAGGGAGACCAGATCCAAGTACTGCTGCATGGATTTTCCCGTTCGCCGCCCGGGTTAGAGGGCCTGCCACCCCGCCCACAAGACCAGCACTGCCCCCAAAGCGATCCGGTACCAGGCGAAGGGGAGGAAGCTTCCGTCCTGCAGGTGGCGCCGCAGCAGCCCCAGGCCCAGGGTCCCACTGAGGGCGGCGGCCGCCACCCCTGCCGCCAGGGGTCCGATGAACTCGGGGGTCGGCAGTTCAAAGCCCCTCAGGGCCTTGAGCAGGGTGGCTCCGCCCAGGACCGGGAAGGCGAAGAGGAAGGAGAGCCGGGCGGCCTCGGGTCGGGAAAGGCCTAAGGCCCGAGCCGCGGTCATGGTCGCTCCGGAGCGGGAGACCCCCGGCACTGTTGCCAGGGCCTGAGCCAAGCCGACCAGGAAGGCTTCGCGCAGGTCGCACGTGAAGAGTTCGCGGTGGCGCGGGCTGCGCCGGTCCACCACGGCCATCAGGACGCCGAAGCCCGCCAGGGTGAGAGCCAGGAGGGGAACCCCGTGCAGCAGGTCCTCCACCCGCGTCTCCAGGGCCAGGCCGACCAGGGCCGCGGGAAGGGAGCCGAAGAGCGCCAGAAGCGTCAGGCGCTGCAGGGGGTCCTGAGGTCGGAACCTCCCTCGCAGCAGCCCGGCCAGCATGCGGACAAAGGCTCGAGCCTCCTCGGGCATGGCCACCAACAAGGCCACCAGGGTTCCGCCATGCAGGGCCACGTCGAAGGACTTGCCGAAGTACTGGCCCCCTCCCAGGGTGGGCAGCAGGACCAGGTGAGCCGAGGAGGAGACCGGCAGGAACTCGGTCAGTCCCTGGACGATCCCCAGCAGGACGGCCTGGACGAAAAGGGGGAGTTCGCTCATCGCGTTCGCGTTCCACGAACGCAAGCCAGGTCCCTCCAGCTGAATCCGCCGCCTCGCGTGAGAACCGAGGCCATCGAGGCGGGTCTGGATGCCAGGAAGGCGTGCTTTCTGAGGAGCGGAGCGTAGTTGGAAACCAAGTGAGCACCGCAGAGGTGCGCCTGACGACGCAGACGGGCCCCTCCCACCCACACCCTGGTGTGGGTGGGGTCTCAAGGCCTCGACGGCCGAATGCCACGCCAGGCGGATTCAGGTGAAAGCGGCGCTCCCAGGGTCTGAAGGGGGCCGGGCGCCTGGTCAACTTGCCACGGAGGACGGGAATGAAGGTTCTTCTGATCAACGCCCCCCGGATCAACTCGATCTGGTGTGGGGTTCCGGACATCTTCAACGGGAAGGACCAGCACCTTTTCCCGCCCTTGGGGATCATGTACTTGTCGGCCTGGCTCAAGAAATACAGCGACCACGAGGTCATGATCGTAGACCCCAACGCTGACCTGCTGGGCTTTGCCGCCATCGAAAAGCGGATCCGCGAATTCGCTCCGGACCTGGTCGGGATCACGGCCATGACCCACAACCTGATCGACGTGCAGCAATGCGCCGAGGTCACCAAACGGGTGGACCCGGACATCCACGTCACGGTGGGAGGCCCCCACGCCATCAGCTTCCCGGAGCAGGCCATCCAACTGCCGCACGTGGACTCGATCGTCATCGATCGAGATGCCGAAGTGACCTTCGGCGAATGGGTCGATGCCCTGGCCGGAAGACGGCCGCGCCACGAAGTTGCCGGCGTCTACTATCACGAACCCGACGGAACGGTGGTCCGCAACCCGGCCCGCCCGATCCTCAAGGACCTCTCCCACCTGCCCTACCCGGACCGCAGCGGCGTCGATCTCACCCAATACTACACTCCGGGGATGACCGGCCTGGTGGCCACCACGATGGCCACCACCCGAGGCTGTCCGCAAGGCTGCAAGTTCTGCCTGTCGACCTCAGCCTTCAGTACGCGTACCCCCGAAGACGTGGTCGACGAGATGGAACACTGCCTGGGGATGGGGATCCAGGAGGTCCAGTTCGTCGACGACATCTTCAACGCCCCGGCCAGCCGGGTGATCGCCATCTCCGACGAGATCCTGCGCCGAGGCATCAAGATGGCTTGGGGCTACAAGGCGACCGTAAACGCCACCACCTACGCTTCCCTGGAGCGGGCCAAGGAGGCCGGCTGCACCAAGGGCCATTTCGGCGTCGAGACCGGCACGGTGGAGGGCCTGCAAGCCCTGGGCAAGACCTTCGTCAAACTGGATCACGTCCGTCAGGTCTTCAAGTGGTGCCGAGAGCTGGATCTGACCTCTTGTGCCTACATCATGATCGGGACCCCGGTCGAGCGTAGCCGGGACGACATCTACCGGACCATCGAGTTCGTGAACGAACTGGACCCGGACTACGTCGTGTACGCGATCACCAGCCCCTATCCCCACACCCCCTTGTGGAAGGAGGGAGCCCGACTGGGCCTGTGGGACGAAGACGTCTGGAGCGACTTCATGAAGAACCCGACTCCGGAACTGGCGGCCCGGATCCCCACAGTCTGGACCCAGCACATGAGCAAGGACGAGCTGCTGCGGGTCTTCAAGGAGGTCAACCGCAAGTTCTACTTCAGCCCCCGCAAGATCTTCCGCACCCTGGCCCGGGTCTCCAATCTCAAGGAGGTCCAGCGCATCGCCCAAGGCGGACTGGCCATCGCCAAACTGCAGTTGATGAACGCTGCCGGAAGGCGGATCTAGGAGCCCGGGTCGGCTTGAAGGCCTCCCCCCGTCCCCACCTCTCGGTCGTCATCCCCGTCTACCAGGAACAGGAGAGCCTGGAGGCCACGGTCGAGGAGACCTTCCGGGTCCTCGAGGGATTGGGACGCTCATTCGAGGTCCTGGTCTGTGACGATGGCAGCCGGGACCAGACCCCTCGTATCCTGGACCAGCTCCAGACTCGTCATCCCCAGCTCCGCGCCCTGAACCACCCCACCAACCGCGGGGTGGCCCAGGCACTGAAGACCCTGTACTCCAGCGCCCGGGGAGAATGGGTCTTCTTTCTGCCTGCGGACGGGCAGGTCCGCGCCGACCAGATCCCCAGACTCCTGCGACATCAGGATTTTCCGGTGGTTCTGGGCCTGCGCTGGCCCCGACGCGATCCGCTCCCGCGCCGGCTGGCCTCCTGGGGATTCAACTTCCTGGTCCGAATGCTGTGGGGCCTTCAGGTGCGAGACGTGGACTCGGTCGTCCTGTACCGACGGGACGTCCTGGATGTGGAGTTCCGCTCCAGGGACCTGTGCCTGCCCGTCGAGATCCTCCTCAAGGCGGTGCGTCGAGGGATGGCCTATACCGAGGTGCCGATCGAGCACCACCCCCGACGCTCAGGCCGAGCCTGGGGAGCCAACCCCAGGGTCGTGGTGCGCACCCTCATCGACCTGCTGCGGGCCTGGTGGCGTCCAGTTATCTGGGGGTAGTTTGTGTGGGGATGGAAACCGGCAGCCCCTCAATGGCCCGGGGGATGGGCCAGGCGGTGGATTCAGCCTGTTCCGAGGGCCTGGAGCACCCTTCCTAGGGTATCCTCCACCCACCCGGCATCCCGGGACTGCACCACGACCCGGGCGACGGGCTCGGTATTCGAAGGCCGGACCAGCACCCAGCCCCCGTCTTCAAAGGTCAGGCGAAGACCATCCGGCCGATCCGCAACGGCCTGGGGGAAGAGTGCCCGGACCCGAGCATAACGCTGTTCCAGACTGCATTCGTCTTCCAGGGGGATCTTGAGTTTGGCCATCGGAAGATCCGGGAGGGCGGCCACCACCTCGGAGATCGGCCGACGCCTTCGGGTCAGGACCTCCAAGACCAGGGCGATGCCGGTCAGACTGTCGCGGCCCATGGCGACCTGGGGCAGGATCACTCCCCCGTTCCCCTCTCCTCCGAAAGCGACGAGGCCGTTCGCCCTCTCGCGTGCCAGGGCCCGCGAGAGGTTGACCTCACCGACCCGCGTCTCGACAATCCGGGCGCCATGCCGGGCGACGACGGCATCGAGTGCCCGCGTCGTGGCCACGTTGCGGACGACGGCCACCTCTCGCCCCGAGAAACGGCCCAAGAGATGGTCTACCGCCAGGACCAGGGTGAACTCATCTCCCAAAGGCTCGGCCTTCTCGGAGACCAGGGCCAGACGGTCGGCGTCCAGATCCTGGGCGACCCCGAGATCGCACGAGTGTTCACGGACTGTGGCGCACAGAGCCGAGAGGTTCTCGGGCAAGGGCTCCGAGTCGCGCCGGGTCTGCACGGGGAACACCCGACACCCCAACTCGTCCAGGAGGCGAAGGGTCGGCTCGGTCCCGGCCCCACCCGCCGAATCGACCGCCACCCGGAAACCGACCTGTCGGATGCCTGTCGCGTCGACCTGGGCCAAGACCCGGTCCAGATGCGCGCGTACGGCCTGCTCGTGCCGGTCCTCGACCGCCGGGGCCACGAACTGCTCCGGGGGATCCTCGGTTCGCCGGACCCCCCGGATCAAGGCCTCGGTCTGCAGAGAGTCCAGGACTGTACGCTCGGGCCCCAGCATGAACTTGAAGCCGTTCCAGGGCTCGGGGTTGTGGCTGGCCGTGATCATGACCGCTCCCGCCGCCCGGGTCGGTTCCATGAAGAACTGGACCGTCGGCGTGGGCACCACGCCCAGGTCGAGAAGATCAAACCCGAAAGGCGCCAACCCCATCAGCAGGGCTTCCCGAAGCCACAGTCCGGAAGGCCGGGTATCCCGAGCCAGAAGGATCGTCCCCTCGGAGTCCCGCGAGGCCACCAGACGGCCGAAGGAGACCCCGTAGCGCCAAGCGGTCTGGCGGGTCAAAGAGCCCCCAACGATCCCCCGAACTCCCGAGTAACTGACCTTCAGGGCCTCCATGTCACTCCTTCTGCCATTCCGGCTTGCGGCGATAGACATCCATATAGTATCTGCGCATCCTCAAGCGCCGGCCAGCAGCCTCGTCGACGAGGATCGTAGCGCACGGATGCATCTGCAGGATCGAGGCGGGAGCCATGGCGGTAAGCGGCCCCTCCACCATCCGAGCTACAGCAGATGCCTTGCGCGCCCCGAAGGCCACCAACAGGCAGTGCCGCGCCTCCATGATGGTGCCTATCCCCATGGTCAGGACATGTCTGGGGACCTCTTCTCCCGGCGGGAAAGCCGACTGATTGGCGGCGATGGTGTGAGGAGTCAGCGTCTTCAGGCGGGTCCGGGAGGACAGGGAGGAGCTGGGTTCGTTGAATCCGATGTGTCCATCCTGCCCCAGCCCCAAGAGCTGGAGGTCGACTCCGCCCGCCATCCGGATCTCTTCTTCGTAGCGAGCACAGCAGGCTGGGATATCCCGTGCCAAACCGTCGGGCACATGGGTCTTCTCCGGGAGCAGATCAACCTTTCCGAAGAGATGTTCCTGCATGTAGCGCCGATAGGAAGCGGGATGGTCCGCTGCCAGACCCACGTACTCATCGAGATTGAAGGTGGAAACCCGGCGAAAGCTCAGACCTTCCTCCCGATGCATCCGAACCAGCTCCGCATAGATCGGAATCGGCGTAGCTCCGGTTGCCAACCCCAGGACCGAATCCGGTCGGAGCCTCACCTGCCGCGCGATCAGTTGGGCTGCCAACAAGGCCCCTTCCTGTTCGGTCTCGACCAGGATTACTTCCACTAGCACCTCGCTTCAGACAGGTTCAGACGGCGTTTCGCCCCTCAATCCCCGAAATCTTGCAACCTCTGACGCACATCCATCGCCAGACGGTCGACCATCCCCAAGGCGAAATCGACCACGGAAAGGCTCGGATTCCGCAGCAACGGGCCCAGATCCATGGCGTATTCCATCAAGGTTACCTGGTCTGGAGCATAGGCGTCGTGATAGGTCGCGTTGGCGCGACGGCGTCCGGAGGTGGCCAGATCGTAGCGCTTGCCTCCCGCAATCTGGGAATCGTAGACACCCGTCAAAGCAGCCGTCAGGTTCTCGTGAGCGCTGACGTCGAAGCCGACCCGATCCTCGGGCAGAAGCCAATCCAGGCTCCTCCAGACCTCACATCCATAGAATTCCCGGGGGTGGTACTCGGGACCCAGACGGCGCAGGGCGGCCACGACCAGGGTGGCTACGGCCACGTGGCTGGCGTGACGGTCACACAGGCTGTGGGTGTAGATGACTCGTGGCCTGGTGGCCCTCAGCAGGGTATCGAGGTCCTCGCCGATTTCCCGGCGAGCCGGCCCCCGAAGCTCCACGCTGGAATAACCCAGGGTCACCAGGGCCCCGTATTCCCCGATTACGGCCGCCTTGCGCTGCTCATCGCGACGGACCCGGGCCATCTGCTCATCGGAGAAGTCCGCATAGGCCGCACACCGCGAGCTGCCCCGACCGTCGGTGACCGTCACTCCCGAGAACCAGCGATCCCCGTGGCGCAGACACTCGAGAATACCATGCCAGGTCATGAATTCCAGGTCGTCGGGATGGGCTCCGATCCCCAGATGGGTGGTGCGGGCCAGGGCCTGGGCTTCAGGGGTTCGGTCCGGAACAAAGACTTCCGAGCCGGAACGGTTCAAAAACATTTCAGGGACCTCCGAAGAGCAGCACGCCCCTCCCAGAGCTAACTCGGCGACCTCCGCCTCGCGTTCTAGAGGATATCCTCGGGGCGCAGGAGGTCCAAGAACAGGCGCGAGTAACGGTCCTGAGGTCTGATGCGACTGGCTTTCTGGAATCCGACCCGCGCTTCTTCGAACTCACCGGTCTTGTAGGACATCAACCCGTAGTTGAAGGCCGCTTCAAAAAAATCCGGATTGGCCTGCAGGGCACGCTGGAACTCCTCACGCGCCTCGGAATAGAAGGCTTCCCGATCGGTCAGGGTCAAGCCCATCGTGAAGTGGGTTCGGGCAGCCTCCAGATCCTTGGTCGGCTTGGGGTCGACCTTGACGAAAAGACCGAAAAGTTTTTCGAAGAAACCCGACTTGTCGGGGGCAGACTTGTCGAGAAAAGCCCGGGTCTTGATGTTGGCCGAGAAGCCCTTGGGAACCCGGGGTTTGAAGTGAGGTTGCTGGTCATAATCGTCCCGCCTCTCCTTATTGGACAGGATCCGATAGGCGGAGGTGCACTGCTTCATCTTCTCCTGGGCAGCCACCGCGATGTCCTGGTTGAGGTCGGGATGATACTGTTTGGACATGGCCCGGTAGGCGTTCTTGATCTGCTCAGAATTCGCCGTCGGGGGGATGCGCAGGACGAGATAGGGGTCTCTGTCAGACACAGCAAGGCTCCAATAGATAATTGGCGAGGTCCTTCAACAGATGAACAGCCTCGCCCTCCAGACCTGAAACCCTTGGAAGTCCGCAGGCTTCCAAACCCTACTCCGAAGATCCGGAATCCCCCGGTTCTTCAGGCGCGGGCGATTCCCGGGTCTCGGCATCCGCTTGGATATCCGGACTCTCTGCATCCCCGGCCAGGATCCGGATGACCTCCTCGGCGATGCCGGCTTCCCAACGCAGGGTGGTCCCCCATTCATTGGAGTGGACCCGGCAAGCCTCCAGGAAGCGCTCCAACCGGAAGGCACCCTCCTCAACCCTCTTGCTCACAACCAGGAGGACGCCGGCCATGAAATCGTTATATACCCAATCATCCTGGAAGGCTTCCAGGGCTTCCAGGCGCGCGGACAGATCGGGTATGGGCAGGCCCAGCAACCCCTGGAAGGTGGCCTCCAAAGCCCGATGGATGGCAGGTTCGGAGGGACCGATCCCTTGTTCGAGAAGCTTCAGGGCTCCCGCCACGTCGCCCGACCTGGCCCGTGCCCTGACGGCAGCCTCGGGGTTTCCGGTAGCCAGGTAGCGCTCCTCAGCCTCCTTATAGCGCCCTGCTGCTTCCAGGCTCATCCCCAGACTATTCTCCAGGACGCCGACCAGACGCGGTTCCAGACCTTGCTGTTTGAGTACCGTCTCAAACTCGGCTACCGCCTCGGGATAGTTACCCTGATACCAATAGCTGAGGGCAACCTCGACCCACAACCACTGGAAGGCATCGTGTGAAGGCGGGGTGACCTGCATGGCGGCATGGGCCAGCTGCCTGCGCCGCTCGGGCTTGAACTGCTGACAGAGGTGGACATAGAGGTTGGGCTCGTCCGTCCCCAACTCCAAGGCCTTCTGGGCGGCCTCCCAGGCCTCGTCCTCAGAACCCTCGCGCATTCGCGAATAGCTGCGCATGAGCCAACCATAGAAGTCCTGGGGTTCCTGCTCGTCCTCTTCCGGCGAAGGGTCGACCTCCGGCTCGAAGGTGGCCGGGGCATGCTCCTCCTGGTCGTCGGAGACTTGGGCTTCCGGGGACGAATCCTCGGCCGGGACATGCTCCTCCCGGTCGTCGGAGGCTTGGGCTTCCGGGGACGAATCCTCGGCCGGGGACGTCAGAGACGATCCCTCCTCCTCCTCAGGGAACCTGGTCTGGACGGGTTCCCCCTCGGGAACCGATTCGGACGCGTCGGTCACGGGACATCTTTCCTTCCTGGTATTCCGCCCCTTCTTCAGCACAGGGGGCTTCGCTGTGTCCTGGTTCGGCCTCGACGAGCCCGTTCCTGGACGCGCCGGGACCAGGCTCCCCGGATTCCGGACGCTGGCTGCAGGAGCCTATATCCCTGAAGTTCCAGGGTCCTGGCCAGCATCTCGCGGCAGGTCGACCCGTCATCGCTAAGGAGGACGGTCGCCAGAGCGACAGACTCCTCCCTTCCAGACGGAACCGGGAGCCCTACTCGACACGGAGGTCTCTGAGGGTCTTCAGGCGCGACTCGACCACCTTGGGAGTCATGTCGACGGCTCCATAGGGAGACTTGACGAGGGTGACCTCGGTGAATCCTACGGATACCAAGGTCATGCCTTCTGCGAAGAGTTCCGCGATGTCCTGGGATCGCTTGCCTTCAGCCAGGTATTGAGCGACCAGGTCCGCCTTGGGCGAGGAGACCCGGAAACGCTCCTTGGGGATGGCCTCTTCAGTGGCAGCACTCCGGCGCTGGTCGATGATGGCCTGTTCTTCCTCGGTCAAGCGGGCCCGCCAAGGTCGCGCGGTGTCCTTCTCTTCTTGCGTCGCGGGACTGGCGCGGTTGCGGACTTCCTCGGCTAGACCAGGGCCGGGACGGATGTCGGCGGTGAAGTTGGAGCGGTGCTCCATCCGATAGTGGATGGCTGAAGGCAGGGAAGGTCCGCTGGGCAAAGCCTCGACCCAGATCCGGGTTCCCTTCCAGACCCCGGCCGCCGTGGCCTTCCCCAGGCCTCCAGTCAGCTCAAACCTCTGCAGGTCCAACTTCCGCTCCAACTCACAGAGATTGGCCTTCTTCATCTGGGTAGAGTACCAGACGCTGAAGCCGGCGCCCCCAAACAACAGGGCCAGGATGATCAGGTGCATCTCCATGATCGGACCTCCTAGACTTCCAGGGTCCAGCAGTCGTCTGCCCTGCAGGACATTACGAAACCGGCCAACAGGGCCGCGGCGTTCTCGAGGTCGGCAAGAGCCAGCATCTCACAAGGGCTGTGCATATAGCGCAGTGGAATCCCGATCAACCCGGTGGCCACACCGGCACGCGAAACCTGCAGGGCTCGCGCGTCAGTCCCCGTCAGGCCGCCTGCCGTCTGGATCTGGACCGGGATTTCCCGCTCCCGGGCCACATCCACCAGACGGCGAAAGACGCCGGGATGGATATTCGGGCCCCGGACCAGGATTGGCCCCGCGCCCAGGGAGATCTCGCCCACCTTGCGCTTGTCGACATCGGGGTAGTCCGAAGTGTGGCTGACGTCGATGGCGATCCCGATCACCGGATCCACCCCGAAGGCCGCTGCCGTCGCTCCCCGGACACCGATCTCCTCCTGGGCCGCCGAGACCCCGTAAACGGCGGCCGGGAACTGCTGACCGTGCAGCAGGCGTAAGGTCTCCGCCAGGACGAAGAGACCGGCCCGGTCATCAAAGGTCTTGGCAAAGGCCATGCCATTCAGGGCCGGGACGAGGCTGGCTTCCAGGGTGACCGGGTCCCCGATGGACACCAGTTCCCTGGCCTCCGCACCATCCCGGGCTCCGATATCCACCCAGACCTTGTGGAACTCGGACTTCTTCTTGCGCTCCTCGTCATCCATCAGATGGATGGCCTTCTTGCCGAAGACCCCGGGGATCGGGCCCTGGGCGGTCTGGACCCGAACCCGCTGGGCGACCAGGATCTCGACATCCCAGCCCCCGACTCGCTCGACGAAGAGGAAGCCCCGCTCGTCGATATGCTTGACCACGAATCCAATCTCATCGGCATGGGCATCCAGCAGGATGCGAGGCGAGCCTCCGGAATTGCGGATGGCCATCAATGAGCCCAGGCGATCGGTCTGGATCTCGTCTACCCAGGGCTCGACCTCACGCCGGAAGAGTTTCTGGATCCCCTCCTCAAAACCTGAGGTTCCGTGAGCCTCGACCATCTGTTTGAGGAACTGCCATCGTGCTTCTTCCATGACCACCTCAACCTTTGATTTCCAGGAAAAGCTCGCTCATCTCGGGCGATGGCGAGATATTCAACTCATCCTTCATGACCTGGGCGCATTGTTGATACTGCCGGGCTGCCAGTTCCGGGCGCCCCTGGACGACGAAGGTTCGCATCAGGGCCAGATGGGCCCCCTGATGACAGGGATCCACCTTCAGGATCCGCCCCGCATAGTCGTTGGATACCTCGAACCTCTCCTTTTTGAAGAAGTAACCCATCAGGCTCTCCAGCAGGTCCAGGTAGCGCATCTGCAATTCATCCCGCTGGTAGATGGCCCAATCCCCGTAGTATCCCTCCATGAACTCCCCACCATACAGACTCTCGGCTTTCTGGAAGGCGGCCACGGCCTCCTCCATCCGGTCTTCCGTCTGGCGGACCGCCCCCAGCTCCACCTGGCGTTCGAACTCGCTGACATCCAGGAAGAACGAGCGGTCCACGTTGAAGCGATAGAACCCCTTGCGGGCCAGCACCACTCGATCCGCCTCGCCCGGCACCACGGCTTCCAAGGCCTTGCGCATGTGGGACAAGGCGGCATACAGGCTCTGACGGGCCTTCTCGGGGGGGGGTTCGGGCCAGAAGATATCCATCAGGCGCTCGTCCGGGACGTCACGGCCCGAGTGCAGGGCCAGATAGGCAAAGAGATACTTCGATTTCCTGGTCTTCCAGTGCCTGTCTTCCACCTCACGCCCTCCGGCGAAGACCCGGAACTTTCCGAAAGCATAAAGCGAAAGGGGAGGCACCTGGCTGCTGCCTTCCCGAGAGGCGAAAAACCCCATCACCCGCTCGCGCAGCGAGGCCTCGATATCGGCCAGGAATGGAGAAACGGCTTCAAACCCCAGGCCCTGGAGTGCCTTGGCGGGAGCAGAGGTTTCGCCCAGGCGCGCCGCCGAGCCCAGCAACAAGGGAATGGCCAGACTGCGTTCCTGGCGCAGGAGCTGCTGACTCCCGTAGCGTTCGATCTCCGAGACCGCCTGCGCGAGCAGGGCGTCGGCCTGTTCCTCGCGGCCCGCTCCGGAAAGGACCCGGGCTTCATAGAGCAGAGCCCGCCCGATCTCGAGGTGACTCTCCCAGGTCGAGAAGATTTCCCGGGCTCGGGCCAGAGCCTCCAAACCCGCGTCGAAATCGCCCCGGGCTCCGCCGACCAGGCCCCGCACGGCGAGAGCCCGGCCGCTCTGCAGGGAGCTGCTCCCGGCAGCGACCTCGCAGGCCTGCGAGGCTGAGGCTGCAGCCGGTTCCAGGCGGCCGCGATGGAAGTCGGTCAAAGCCAGGCCGATCAGGGACTCCGCTCGCAGGCTCCGCGCGGTCTCGGGAGCCGCATGGAGGACCTCGGCATAGGCCTGACCTGAGGTCTCGACGTCTCCCATGGCCAGATAGGAGCCGGCCAGGCCCAGCATGAGCTGAGCCTGACGCTCGCGCGAGAGGGTTTCTTCGTGATCGTCCTCCTCCTCGGAGGCGGCCTCCTCGTTCCCTACGTCAGCGAGCACTTCCAGCATGACCCGGACCACCTCGGGGTCGAAATGGGAACCCGCCTCCCGTTCCATGGCCTTGCGGGCCTCGGAAGCCGTCAGGCCCTGCCGCTGAGGCTGAGAGCTGAGCATCGCGTCATAGGCCGCGGAGGCGCAAAGGATCCTGGATTCCAGGGGGATCTCCTCGCCTCGGAGACCTTGAGGGTAGCCCGAGCCGTCGAACCACTCGTGATGGTAGAGGATGACCCGAAAGACATCGCGCAGGCTCCCCAGGGAGGTCAAGAGGATTTCGGGTTTCTCGGCGGTGGTCTCCTGAATCCGGTCCTCCGAGGCCAGGGCCTCTGCGCGGCGGAGCAGTTCCTGCTGGTGATCCAGGGTTCCGATATCGTGCAGGAAGGAGGCCAGTTCCAGGACCTCCTGGCGATCTCGAGGCAGGCCCAGGGCCCGTGCCAGGCGACGCGACAGGTCTGCGAGCCGACGAGAATGGCCAGCGAGGTGAGGGTTCTTCTCCTCCAGGGCCTCGACCAACAGGCGGATGATCATGGTGAAATCCCGCCATTGTTGTTCCAGACCCCGGGTATAGAGACGCTGAAGGCGGAAAGACTCCAGGCTGCGGCGGACGCTCTGCACGAACTGCCTGTCGTCGAAGGGTTTCATCAGGTAATCGTCGACGCCCAGTTTGATGGCCTGGATCGGGACGTCCGGGCTGGCATACCCGGTAATTACGATCGAACGGGAATCGGGCTGTTGCTGTTTGAGGTTGGAGAGAGTCTCGATCCCATCCATCTCGGCCATCCGGATATCGCAGACCACCAGGTCGAAGTGGTCTTCGCGAGCCCGCTGAATGGCCTCCTTGCCGGAAGCAGCGGTGGCGACCTCGTAGCCCTCATCCAGGAGAAGGATCTCCAAGGCTCCAAGCATTAGGGGGTCGTCTTCGACAACGAGGATCTTCTCGGGCAAACGGATGGGCCTCCTCCAGGCATGGTCCTTGGCTAGCGAGTTGTCATCTCCCATGCCCCCTGCAGCCGGGTAGCGAATCCCGAGCCGCCTCCCGGTGCCCGGGTCACCCGAACGGCGCCGCGATCCTTCCCCCGCAGGCAGAGGTAATCCTTCAATCGCCGCCCTGGCGAAGGAGCCGTCCCGGTCGGCAGGGAAGGCCCCGAGGTGAGAATCGCGGATTCCTCGGGCACGCAAAACACCTGGACGGTCAGCGGACTACTGGGACGGCTGGGCGACCTGTTGGACGAGCAGCCGGACCTGCAGGAGTTGACCCTGAGCGGAGAGATCACCAACTGGACCCGGGCCCGCTCGGGCCACTGCTACTTCTCGCTGAAGGATGATCAGGCCCAGGTTCGCTGTGTGATGTTCCAGGGAGAAGCCCGCTACCTGAATTTCGAACCCGCTGACGGCATGGCCGTGCGTGCCCAGGGTTCGGTCACGCTGTACAGGCCTCGAGGCGAACTGCAGCTGCGGATCCGACGCTTGCATGCCGACGGGGTGGGGGCCCTGTACGAGGCCCTGGAACGCCTGCGCCGACGCCTCGAGGCGGAGGGGCTCTTCGACCAGGACCGCAAGAGGCCCCTGCCCTCCCACCCCAGGGTGGTCGGCGTGGTCACCTCCAAACAAGGAGCGGTCCTGCACGATATCCACACGACCCTGGCCCGCAGGAACCCCACGGTGCAGATCCTCCTGGCGCCCTCACCCGTGCAGGGCGAGGGAGCTGAAGCCGGGCTGGTGCAGGCCCTGGAAGCCCTGCAGCGACAGCCAGAGGTGGACTGCATCATCGTGGCTCGCGGGGGGGGATCCCTGGAAGACCTCATGGCCTTCAACTCGGAGGTCGTCATTCGCGCAGTGGCTGCATGCCGAGTCCCGGTGGTTTCCGCGATCGGGCATGAAACCGACGTGACCCTCTGCGATCTGGTCGCCGATGAGCGGGCCCCCACGCCGACCGCGGCCGCCGAGATCATCGCCCCGGCCCTGGAGGATTTGTTGGGAGAGCTGACCCGCTTCCGGCAAAATCTGCTCCAGACCATATCCAGAAAAGTGCATCTGCAGCGAGAGAGGCTGGGGAACCTGCGCTCCGCTCCCTGCCTGCGCCACCCTCGACGGCGTTTGGAGGCTGAGATGCAGCGCCTGGATTCGCTGGCAGAGAACCTGCGCCGGGGAATGGTCAGGGTCGTACAGACCCGGGGCGAGACCCTGGTCCTCCTGAACAAAGGCCTGAGCCAGCAGCATCCCAAGGCCCGAATCCAGAGAAACCTGGATTTACTGGGCGAGCAGAAGTCCCGCCTCCACCGCGGCATGGTTCTCCGGATCCAGACCTCCCGGCAGGATCTCGAAACCCTGGCTTCCGCCCCGACCTTCCGAGAACCGTTCCGTCTGACCGCCTCCCGACAGGAAGGATTGCAGGCTTTGCGAACCTCCCTGCTGCGCGCGGCCTGGAGGGGTCTCTCCTGGCAGAGCGAGCGCCTGGACGCCGCGCGAGGACGTCTGGAAGCCCTCTCTCCCCTGCGGGTCCTGGAACGGGGTTATGCCCTGGTCCTGGCCCGGGCGGAGGTGGTCTCCAGCGTAGAGGGCATCAGCCCAGGAGACCGTCTGGAGATCCGACTGCGCGACGGAGCCGTCAGGACCCGGGTGGAAGAGGTGGAGGACGCGACATGACCGATCCTGAACCGAGCTACGAGGAGTCCATCGAGAGACTCCGGAGCGTGGTCGAACTTCTGGAGGATGGAAACCTGGGCCTGGAAGAATCCCTGCACCTCTTCGAGGATGGCATGCACCTCTTGCGCCGCTGCGAGGAACGGCTTCGCGTGGTGGAGGAGCAGGTCCGCATCCTGACCGAAAGCCCTGACCCTAAACCCTGATCTGCCAGGACTTCCCTCCTGGGAACCCGACACAAGATAGGAGATTTCCGGTGACAACCACTTCCACACGGACTTTTGATCTGAAAGCCTACCTCAAGGAACGAGCCCTGGAGGTGGACCGGGCACTGGAGACCTTCCTGCCTGCAGAGGCCGACTACATGGGCAACCTGGGTGAGGCCATGCGCTACGGAGTCTTCCCCGGCGGCAAGCGCTTCCGGCCGGTGCTGGTCCTGGCAGCCGCCGAAGCCCTGGGAGCCGACCGCGCCCTGGCCATGCCGGCCGCCTGCGCCTTCGAGCTGGTCCACTGCTTCTCGCTGATCCACGATGACCTGCCGTGCATGGACAACGACGTGGAAAGGCGGGGCAAACCCACCTGCCACGTGGCCTTTGGGGAAGACGTAGCCCTGCTGGCCGGCGACGGACTGGTCATCCACGCCTTCGAAGTAGCCGCTGCCACGGCGGCCCTGGCGGGAGCGGAAGTGGCGGTCCAGGTGGTCAGGGAGTTGGCCCATGCCGCCGGACATCCCGGCATGGTGGGCGGGCAGATCCTGGACATGTACGCCCAACGACACGGCGTCGACCGATCGGGATTGTTGGCCATCCACCAGGCCAAGACGGGCGCCCTGATCCGCGGAGCGGTCCGCGCCGGTGCCCTGGTCGGCCGCGCCGACCAGACCCAGTTGGAAGCCCTGACGGGCTTCGGAGAACGGGTGGGTCTGGTCTTCCAGATCACCGACGACATCCTGGACGCCGGAGAAGACCCGGACCCCATCAGCTTCCCGGCTCTGTTTGGAATGGATATGTCCCGCCGCCTGGCCACGGAGGCCACCGAGGAGGCCATCGACCTGCTCCGGCCCTTCGGCAAGTCGGCCCAGCCCCTGCTCCACCTGGCTTCCTACCTGCTGAATCGGAGCGTCTGACTCGGGTGAGAGCCATTCCCCGCTCAGACCAGGTCCGGGCTGCCCTCTCACAAACCTTGTTGGAGGCAGCCCCAGGCCCCGTAGCCTGGAGCGGAGCCGGCGGGGCTGCGTATTATCGCGCCTGCAGAGGGGGGTCGCGGAGCCTGGAGCGCATCGCCTCCTGGGCCGAAGACGAGGTGGACCTGCTCCACCTGGCCCTGGGATGGAGACACGCCCGTATCGGAACAGAGCTGGACGGCCCGCTCACCCTGGTCATCGAAGACCTGCCTCCGGGTTTCCTCGCGGCTTTGGAGGCAGCTACCCCCAGGAACATGGACCTGATGGTGGTATTCCTGGATGCCGCCCGCCGCTACGGAGAGCCGGGACGCTCGCCATGGAACCGCAATTCGGGCTCGCCGGGCCCCTATGCCGAGGCCCGAGGGTTTCGATTCAGCCAGGCCGTGGAGGCGACCCGACCAGACCGACTGGCCCGCGCCTTCCAAGGCACTCTGGCGGAGACGGGAGTCCGCTTCCTGCATGTCCTGGGCCCAGCCCTGGATGAGGCCCCCCCCACCCCCTCGGGGCGCCGCTCGGCCGAGAACTGGCTGGCGACGCGGGTCGACCGCCCCAGACCTTCCTGGCCCGCCCCGGTCGGAACCTCCACCTCGGGCAGACCGCCCGCCAGCGACTCCTTCGAAACCCAGGCCCTGGCTCGACTGACCTCCGACCTGGCCCAGACTCCCGAGGTGGTCTGTTTCTGGGCCCGTTCCTCGGCACCGGGGCCGCTGGCCGCCCTGGGGCGAAGGTTGAAACGCTGCAGCCTGAAGGGCGTCCTCCTGGAGGCGGCCGGGGCTGCGGCTGCCGGACGCCACCCGGTGGTGGCAGTCTCCGCCCCCCGCTTGCCCTTGCTGCTGCCGGAACTCTTCGAGATGGCCGTCTTTCCCTTGACCTTGTTGGTGATGGGCGGCGGCCTGACCCCGGTCCACGGGTCGGACGAACCCGACCCCGCTGCGGTTCGCGACCTGGCCTTCCTGCGTCAACTCCCTGAAATCACCATCGCTGTCCCGGCAGACGAAGAAGAAGCTCGCGGGGTCTTGCGAGGCCTCCTGGAGCTTCCCGGTTTAGGGGCCCTTCGGCTGGCCTCCTCCCCCGCCATCGGCGTCCCCGATACCGATGAGCCCCCCAGCCTGCTACCGGGGGTCGGCCGCCGGCTCCGTCCAGGAGGGGACCTTTCCCTGCTATGTCTGGGCAGCACGGTCTTTCCTGCGATCCTGGCTTCAGAAGCCCTGAATTCCTGGGGTGTTCGGGCCGGCGTCTACGATCTGCGCTACCTCGAACCGGTAGATGGCCGGTTGCTGGCCCAGGCCGCCGAATGTGGACGTATCCTGACCGCGGAGGAGCACTGTCTGAACGGGGGACTGGGCACCACGGTCCTGGAGAACCTGGCCCGGATGGGCCGGACCGACGTCCAGGTAGAGGTGCTGGGGATCCGTCCCGACCTGACTCAGGCCGATCCCGAGGCCCACGGGCTGTCGGCGGAGGGAATCGTGAAGGCGGCACGTCGAATTCTGGGCCTGGGGGCCGGGCCGAGCCCACAAACCGGGGAGGATGGATGATCGTCGAGATGGACGCGACCCGAACGGAAAACCGCGAAAGAATCCTGGTGGTCGACGACTCCGAGACCAATCTGCTGCTTCTGACCAACATCCTGCAACTCGAGGGCTACGAGGTCGAGACCGCCCAGAGCGGACCGGAGGCCCTCCAGGGAGCCCGGGTCCGACTTCCGGACCTGGTCTTGCTGGACATCATGATGCCCGAGATGTCGGGGTTGGAGGTCTGCCGAATACTGAAGTCCGATGCGCGGACCTCGGATATTCCGATCATCTTCCTGACGGCCCTGGGCGAAGTCCCCGACCGCGTCACGGGCCTGGAAGTCGGCGGGGACGACTATATCGCCAAGCCCTTCCACCCGGATGAGCTGCGCGCCCGTATCCGGGCCGCCCTACGGACCAAGCAGACCCACGACCAGTTGCGGCGAGAGCGCGAAAACCTGGCTTCCCAGGCGGTGACCGATCCCCTTACCGGGGTCTATAACCGGCGCCTGTTGGAAACCCGCCTGACTGAAGAAGCAGCCCGCTCCCGCCGGTATGGACACCGCCTGACCTGCCTGATGCTGGACCTGGACCACTTCAAACGCATCAACGACCAATATGGCCATCCCACAGGGGACTCCATACTGCGTCAATTCGCCACCCTCACCCAGTCCTGTCTGCGGGGCAGCGATATTCTGGCCCGCTATGGCGGGGAGGAATTTGTAATCCTGGTGACCGGGACGGGGTTGGAAGGTGCCACGGCCACGGCGAAAAAAATCCTCCGCACCATTGAAAACCACTGTTTCCAAGGCGTAAAAGGCCAGGACCTCCGCCTGACCACCAGCATCGGGGTGGCCGAGCTCCTGCCCGGAGAGACCCCGGAGCAAGTCCTGGCCCGCGCCGACAGAGCCCTCTATGAAGCCAAGCGGACCGGACGCAATCGGGTGGTCTGCGCCTGAAAAAGGCCTGCTCAGCGAAAATCCTTCTCCAGCAGACGGTAGGTGCCTCCGCGGACCTCTACCAGGTAGACCTCACGCTGGTCCAGTCGCCGTGCCAAGGCGAAGGTGCCTGTCACGCCGGAATAGGGGGGTCTGCCGCCCTCAGTTCCCAAGGAAGCCAGATAGTCCCGCATCGACTGCCGATCCCGGGCCCCGTTGGCGAGAGCCTGCAGGAGGATCCGGGTCGCATCATAAGCCGTCGCATCCAGATGTGAGGTCGAAAGTGAACCGAAAAGCTGCCGGAAACGGCGCACGTATTCCTGGGTTTCCGGGCGTGGGCTGTCGAAGTAGTAGTATCCCGAAAGCAGCAATCCCTCTACCGCACTGCCTCCGACAGCCAGCAGGTCCCGGGTGAAAGGGGCGGTCTGGCTGGCGATCTGGGCCTGCAGACCGGCCTTGCGAAGTTCCTTGGCGAACTGGGCCAGTACGGCGCCCCGATAGTCCGAAAACAATACCGTGTCGGGGTTGGCCTCACGCAACTCGGCCAGGGCCTGGGAAAAATCTGCTTCGGCAAAGGTGGTGTCGCATACCACCTGGCCGCCCAGCCCCTCGAACTGGTCCCGGAAGTAGCCGGCCACCGACGAGGACAGGATGCTGTCGCGGTCAACGACAATCCCGGCCGTGCGATAGCCGGAAGCCACCAGGCGGTGAGCCAGACTTCGGACCCGGGGGAAGTTGGAGTCCGAGGCCGTGAAGACGTAGTGCCCGGCCTCCCAGAGGCGGGGGTCGGAAGCCACCGGCGCCAGGAAGGCCATCCGGGCCGCATTGAAGAGCGGTGCGATCGCCAGCGAGCGTTGGGAGGAGAACGGCCCCAGAACCACCAGGTATTCGGGATTCTTGAAGATCTGTTCGCTGAGTTCCAGGATCTTCACGGTATCCGAGCCATCGTCGTACAAATCGAAGACCACGTGTCGGCCATCGAGCCCGCCCGCCTTGTTGAACTCGTCTTGAGCCGCCGCGATGCCGTGCAGAAGTCGATACCCCTCGTGGGCGTCGAAGCCTGTCAGGGACATCAGGGCTGGAATCCGGATCGGATCGGAGGAGGCCATCAAAGCGTAGGTATTCGACAGGAGGATCCGGGCCTCGGCATCGGCCGGATACCGGGTTACAGCCAGATCCAGGAAACTGGCGGCGGCGCGCAGATCTCCCTGGGCCAGCAAGCGGCGGGCCTGTTCCTTGTCCGGATTATGAATCGCGTGGGGTTCTTCCTCCAGCATCGGGCTGACCTGCCAGACCGCTCTCAACCCCAGGAAGGCACCCAGGACGAATAGCAGCGTAACCAGCGTCATCAATGCCGGAATCCAGGTCGGAAGCGCCACAGCGCGTTGGGAGCGCCCCGGAGGAAGACTGTCAGGGGCTTCGGCCTCCGCCACCCGAACCGGACCAGAGGAAACCTGGGGGCGACGAACCACCTCCTGACGAACCTCTTCTCGGAGGGAAAGGCCCGAGGGGCCGGGCTCATCATCCGTCCTGGAAATCTGCAGCAGCAGTTCCCGGATAACCTCGACGGCGCTTCCGTATCGGCCCGTCGGTTCCGGGTCCATGCAGCGCAGGACCAGGGTTTCCAACTCGGTGCTGAGATCGGGGCGATAGGGAGCCAGGCTATGGGTTCCATAGACCGGCGAGGGAGGACGGCCCGTCAGTACGAAGTAGAGCGTGGCACCCAGAGAATAAATGTCCGAGCGGGCATCGGTCTGCGCGGCATCCTCCCAGATCTCGGGCGGTGCATAACCAACCGAGCCGATGGCCTCGGTGTCGCGGCGCTTTTCCGGGTCGAAATGACGGGCCAGACCGAAGTCGATAAGCTTCAGGTGACGATCATCGGCGACCATCACGTTCTCGGGTTTGAGGTCCCGGAAGATCACCGGCGGGTCCTGTGAGTGCAGGTAGTCCAGCACGCGGGTAAGCTCCAGGGCCCAACGCAGTGCCTCGCCTTCCGAAGCCGGGCCTTCCTCTTCGATAACCTGGGCCAGGGTCCGCCCCTCGACCTCCTCCATCAGCAGACAGGTGCTCTCACCCTCACTGAAGTAGTCGACGATGACCGGCAGGCTGCGATGGCGAAGCGCCGAGAGCATGTGGGCCTCACGCTCGAAGTTGCGACGGGCTTCGTCGATGAGGGCCGGTTCGGGACAGACCAGTTCCTTGAGTGCCCAATGCTTCCCGGGCAGACGCAGATCCTCACAACGATAGACGGCCCCGAAGCCTCCCCGCCCGAGGACGTCCAGGACGCGGAAGCGGCCTTGCAGAACCGTTCCCAGGCGAATCCCCTCGGGCGCAGTCAAGCCTTGGCCTCCGGCCTCGCAACCGGGGAGGATTCAAGGTCCTGCTGCAAGGGAAGCTGGATGACGAAGCTGGCCCCGGCTCCAGGCTCCGACTTGACCTGGATGGCTCCTTGGTGTTTGCGCACCACTTCCCGGACGATGGCCAGGCCCAGGCCCGTCCCCTGGCCGATGTCCTTGGTCGTGAAGAAGGGCTCGAAGATGTGGGAGATGACCTCCGGGGGGACTCCGGGGCCATTATCGGAGATTTCGATCTGGATCCGCTCGCGGTCGCTGCGTGTTCGCACCTGGATATGCGGCTCGGCGACCCGGGCACTGCGCAGGGCGTCGCGGGCATTGACCAGCAGATTGTTGAAGACATGCGACCACTGAGTGGTATTGGCCCGAAACTCCGGGATTTCGGTGAGGTCCAGCGAGACCTGGATACCGTCTTCCGAGAGACTTTCGCGCATCAACTCGACACAACTCTCGATGGTCCGGTTCAAGTCCGTGGAGGCGCGAACGAAGCGCGAGAAGGTCAGGCCCCGCTCGGTCTCGATGGGGCCTCGCGAATAGACCAGGAGCTTCTCGATGATGGCTTTGCACTTCTCGACGGCATCGCGCATGATCTGCAGACGCCGGGCGCTGGAAGGGTCCTGGACGGTTCGGGACAAGCTCCCGACCATGGTCAGGACGGCTCCCAGGGGCGTGTTCAGCTCGTGGGCCACCCCGGCCGCCAGGCGGCCGACACCGGCCAGATGGCTCTCCTCGGCGATCTCCACGTGCAGGGCCTGAAGCTCTTCGTGGGCCCGGGCCAGGGCGCCCTCACGCGCGAAGCGCGGGGCCAACAACGAGGCTACGGTGGCCGCCGCATCCAGAAGCCCGCGTTCCACCTTGCCCGGAGGGCGGCTGGACCCCCAGGTCACCAGCAGGGCGCCTCCCCCCAGATGTCCCGGCCAGACCGGCACGGCCACCAGCCAACGGCCTCCGTAGTTGGACTCCACGCTCTGACCGGTGTCCCACGCCTGATTGAGCAGGTCCCGAACCACTCCCGGCCCGGTCTCCTCGGCAGGCCTGCCGGCCTGGGCCGCCCTGCGGAATCCGCTCTCCTGTTCTCCGGGTTGCAGGTACAGACTGCATCCCGACGCCACGGCCTCACGGGTGCAGGCCTCGCACAGCATCTGGGCCTGGCCGGCGAAGTCATCGATTTCCAGGGGTGC
>JAAZKF010000333.1 GCA_012799975.1 Burkholderiales bacterium | reverse complement strand
CAACCTGCCACCCGCCCGCCCCCCCGCTCACCCCCCCATTTGTGTCTTACGATCTCCACCCGGGGACGACGCCATCCAGATACCCCCTGGCTGGGAGGACTGGCTGGACTGACCCGACCTGGCGCCCGCCGGCCAGGCTTCGCCGTTGCGCTGAATGCTCAGGCCGTGCTCCCACCGGGCCTCATCTGGGCTCGCAAACAGTCCCCGCCGCCTCGAGCCCCTCCGTCCCGCCTGAAAGCCGCTGTCCTGGTGCTCCGATCGCGTCCAGATCCGCTGCAGGTCCCGCCAGTCCGTCCGGGAAGCACCCCCCTATAAGTTACTTACCCCTGGTCGAGCCCCAGGAGCAACCGGCCCTGTGTGCCGGGCCGCACAGCCTGCTGGCAGCGGTCTCCGACGTCGCCGGAAATCGCAGCCAGGAAACGGTTACCTTCACGGTTCGCCCAGGGAGTAACCGGTGAGCGCCGTCGGCGTGGCGGGAGGCGGCCTGCCCGCCAGCGGGCCGTGAAGCGCCGCCCCCACCACGCCCGCTACTGTCCCACCCCCTCGCCCGGCACATGGTGCCCAGATCCCGGGCTGAGGGGTTGACCGGCACCCGGGTACTCAGGGCGGGGCTGGCTTCTTCCTGCCGCGGCGGGCGGTTGCCGTGGGGGTGTCACCCTGGTAGAGGTGCTCCAGGTCGTGGGCGATGGCGATCAAGCGGTCGCGGCGGCAGGCGGCCAGTACACCGGGGCCTGGCGGTGGCTCTTGGAGTCGCGCTTCAGGTGCCAGGCCCCTGGCTGCCGAGGGGTCAGGACTCAATGTCCCCTGGGACCAGGCCGGTGAAGCGCGTGATCGAAGCCCAGTCCAGGCCGGCCTCGAGCATCTGGCGAGCGGTCTGCATCTGCATTTCCCTCCGCCCTTCCTGGAGCCCCTCCTGGCGAGCCTCCTGGCGTGCGTAATACAGCCGGGTGGCCTCGTCGTGCTGTGCCTTCAGGCGCAGCTCGATCAGCTCGCGCACTTCATTGCTGGCCTGGGCCTTCCTCATGGATTCCAGCGCCATGGCGATCCCCTCCTCTTGTCTCAAGACCTCTGGCAACAGTGCAGGCTCACCCTCGTACAATTCGCCGAACTTCAGGACGTGCAGCCATTTCTCGAAAGGCGTCCGCAACTCGTGGGGCTTGTCCCGCCGGAACTTGACCAACTCGATGAAGTGCAGTTCCAGCAGGTCGGTCAACTCGCGGTCATGCCGACGGTCATGGAGCCGATAGGTGCTGTGCAGGTCCTCCATGTCCGGGAAGACCGTGAAGTCGCAAAGGGAAATCCCGATGGTCCGCGCCAGGCTGCCGTAGGGCTCGCCCTTCTCCAACTGACCGGTGAACAGGCGCGTCAGGTAGTAGACGGCCCGCGCGATGTAGGAGTTCTGCGGACCGACCTGGACCTCGATGTTGTACAACCGCCCTTGGCCGTCCCGAGCCTTGACATCCAGCACCACGCCCTTGTCCAACAGGTGCTCCTTGTCCAGGGCCGGGTTCAGGATCTCCAACTCGACGATTCGAGCGCTGCCCTGCAGGCCCAGCAGTGCGTTAAGCAGGGCCCGCAGGACGGGGACGCTGGAATCGGAGCCGAAGACGATCTTGAAGATGATGTCGTTGAGCAGCGAGTATCCCGACATGGCAACTCCATTATAGGGGCACGGCCCAAGGTGGTCCAAGGCCACGGGCAGCCACCAGCCTCCCCACCGACATGGCGCCACGGATACGCCGGGTCGCGCAACCAGGCGGTCAGTCCGCGTCAGCTTCTTTGAGGATCTCCAGGCACGGCAGGCCGCGGGGCCTTTCACCCGCGCGCACAGCCGGGTTGAACCCGGCAGCGTAAGGGGCATTGGGGACCTATATACTCCCGTTCTTGCCGGGGGTTGGGAACTGACCCACTATGTCGGCCCTCCAGTTGTAGGGTGCCACCAGCGACTACCGCCCGTGAGACAAACTGATCGCGGACATCGAACTCGGCGCCTGTGCTACTGTCCAACCCCGGTAACTCCTGACGCCAAGAGTGCTCGGGCAACTTCATCCCGATTCAGAAGAACAATCTGCTGTTCCTTCGGGTCGACCTCTTCTGGGTTCTGGTCCAAGCCGATCAGGCGTTCCAGGTAGGGGACCATGCACGCGCGGGTGGTCACCTCCAGCACCCCGTTCTCCATCCCGTAGTCGAGTTCTGTTACGCTCCGCGTGCCCCCGGTCAACTTGGGATGAGGGCCAATCTTGAGCACCACCGTGAAATTCCAGCCGACGTCCGAACTCGGGTCAACAGCGTCAGGCTGGGGGTCGCGAACCTCCAGAATGCGGCCCATAACAAAATCCAGGAACCTGGCCCGGGTGTGGCACCAAGCCCGTACGTGCCAGCGCAGGCCGTCGAACGCCAGTGCGTGCGGGGTCAACCTTCTCCAGGTCGGCTCAGGCCGAGAGAAAGATTGATATCTGACTTCGACGGATGAGCTGGTGCGAATGGCGTCGAGCACGTAACGGAGCGTCCATGGGTCCACCCGACGCCGCAGGATTGGCAAGACCGAGTGAGCGGGCAACCGGCCGACCCGCGACTCCTCGCTGGAGAGCAAGCCAGTGTCCAGCAGTTGTAGCTCCGCAAGGTAGCGATCTGCCGACGGGACGAAGAAGACGGGGACAAAACGCGGCCCGGCGACGTAGGCTTTGGCCGTCTTGTCGTAGACCATGTTCCCCTCTGCCATCTGCTGGTAGGTTGTGAGGTCGGCGGAAGCCTGCGGAACCGAGATGCCAAAGAAGTCCGTCAGATCGCTCCGGTTGACCCGCCCCTCCCAATAGAGGCGAAACTCGATGAACTCGAGTCGCCTCTGGGCGCTCCACCGTGGTCTGGTCATTTCTCCAACCAAGCACTTGCCCTCAACCCGCAGGATGGGTATACTTTCTTTATACATAAACTATATATCCTGGTTCGATTATCGACGCACCACCAAGCCACTGTCAAGTCGGCCGGGGCTGATGGGCTGATAGTTGCCGTTATCTTACGATGACCATCCAGAACAGGCCGCTTAACGCCGGACACCGAGCCCGGCGCTGCGGCCCTCCAGGGAGGATGGTCCATGAGCCGACAGATACGGCAATTCACCCCTGACGAGCGGATGCAGGCCCTTCATCGCGCAGAGGAAGTCGGCGCCACTCGGGCAGGCAAGGAACTCGGGGTCGCTCGT
>JAAZKF010000332.1 GCA_012799975.1 Burkholderiales bacterium | reverse complement strand
GCAGGCACCCGGAAACGTCGAACTCCAGGGGGTCACCCAAAGGGGCACGGCGGACCATGCGAACCCGGGCTCCGGGACTCAAACCCAAAGACATGATCCTGCGGGCCCGGAGATGGGGGCCTCCCACAGCATGGACCAGGGCTTCTTCATTCATGGCCAGTTCGGTCAGGCAACGCATGGTTTCGTCGACAGGGTCTCTTTCTTCGATTCGGGGAGGCCGGGGTTCCCCCGACCAGCCCAGGATGACCTTCTGCAAGGAAGGCTTGTTCCAATTCATTCGGTGAGCCTTACTTTATCGAAGAGGCTCCCCAAAAGCAAGAGGTCAAGGGATCCCGATTGTGTACATCCTGACAGGCCCGGGGCGCGACGCAACAAACTTGGAGGGGACCGCGCGCAAAGTGTCGATCATGAAGGGAAGGTATTCCCTTACGGAGGCCCCGATGAGCCGACTAATCCTGGCCTGGATCCTGCTGACCTGTTGTTGGGGTTGCTCACCTCAGGCCAGCGGCCCTCCCCAGCCTGCTGGAGGCGGGGTTCCCCTCTCTTCCCAAACCCTGACGCCCCCCCAGGAAACCGCCACGCCCTACCAGACTCCTGACGCATCTACAGTCCGAAAATCCGAAACATTCCCGGACCTGGCCGAGGTCTCCCAAGAGTTGACCGGCACGATCGTCGAGGTCCAGGAGGCAGAGATCTTCCTGACCCGCCCCAGCGGAGTAGAGTTGAGATTCCGGTTGCCGCAAGACATACGACTGCACCCCGAAGGCAAGAGCGTGCGGGACCTGACCCCGGGGGCCGAGGTCCTGGTGCGCCTGCGCACGGTGGAACGCGGGATGGAAGCTGCCGAGATCCACTTCTTGGAGGGACGCTGAAAAGGGTTCCCCCGCTCAGGGTTCAGGTTTGACCCCTTCGTACAGAGGGACCACGCGCCAGGTTCCCCGGACCGTCAGGACGGCACACGAAGCCCGGCGGACCACGGCGCTGGCAGTGCTGCCCAGGGGAAGGCCCGCCACCAACCGACGTCCCCTGGTCCCCTGGACGATCAGGTCCACCTTCTTGCTCTCGGCCAGAGCCACGATCACTTCAGCAGGCTCTCCGGTGTCGACGAAGAGACCGGAATCCGGGACCTCGGAGCGACGCCCCAATTCTGCCAGGAACTCCCAGGCGGCCCTCTGACGTTCGGGATGGGGCTCATCCAATACGTGCACCATCAGGACCTCCGAGTGCAGCCGTCTGGCCAATGCAGCCGCATAGGCCAGGGCATCCCGGGCAGGAGACTCGAAGTCCACGGGTACCAGGATCCTCTGCACGTGCAGAGGCGGGGCCGGTTCAGGCATGCTCCTGTCGAGAGGGGACGGTGTGGATTCACCGATCTCGGGGCGTTTGACGGTCAGAACCGGACAGTGGGCCTGTGAGACCACGGCCTCGGTGGTGCTGCCCAGGACGATCCGGCCCGCGCCGCGCCTCCCATGGGTGGACATGACCATCACCGCCTCGGGAATCTGCCCGCTCAGGTCAACCAGGACCTCAGCCGGATGTCCCACCACAGCCTTGACGCCGAACTCGGGAAGCCCCTGGTGGCGACCCAGTTGCACGAGGTGCTCTTCCACCTCCGACAGGTCCCTCGGAGAATCTCCCACGTGAACCAGCAGGATCCTGGCAGCGAAAGCCTCAGCCAGGTCACGCGCGTAGGAAAAGGCCTGCAAGGAACAGTCCGAAAAGTCGGTGGGCAGGAGGATCGTCTCCAGGGCAGTCATGGGTGCTCCCCTCCTTTCGTCATTCCAAGGGTTTCGCCGATCCACCTTGGGGCCCTCTTCAATCCCCGATGCTGGAAGCCCCCGCAGAGGCCCGGCCCCACCTCCAGACATGAGAAGAGGCCCTGAAGGCACAAGCCGTCCAGGGCCTCTCGGCAGCCTGTTCAGAACAGGCGTGTCAGCGTTTGGTCGATTCGTTCTTGTCCAGGATGGCCTCGATCTGGTCCATGATGCTGTTCATCTCCCTCATCGCCGCCTTGAAGGGAGCGCTGGTGTTCATGTCGACTCCAGCCGCCTTGAGCAGGTCCACAGGATCCCGCGACGAGCCGCTGGAGAGCATGTGCAGGTAGGCATCGCGGGCATTGGTCGAACCTTGGGCCGCCTCCTTGCGGATCTCGGCCGCGATCGAGGACGAGGCCATCAGGCTGGTGGCGTACTGGTAAACGTAGAAGTTGTAGTAGAAGTGAGGGATGAAGGCCCACTCCGCGCCATACAGCTCATCCACGCTGCACACCCCGGAGTCATGGCCATAGTAGCGGCGGGCCAGATCCAGATAGAGCTTGTTGAGGGTATCCCCGGTCAGGGATTCGCCCTTCTCGACCATATCGTGGATGGCCAGCTCAAACTCGGCGAAGAGGGTCTGGCGGAAGAGGGTCGTGCGGAAGGTCTCCAGGCGCTCGCCCAACAGATAGAGCCGGGTATCGTCGTCCTTGGCCCTTTCCATCATGTAGTGGAAGAGCAGGTCTTCGTTCAGGGTCGAGGCCACTTCGGCCACGAAGATCGAGTAGTCGGAGGTGGCGTAGCGCTGGTTCTTGTTAGACAGATAGGTGTGGATCGAATGGCCCGACTCGTGGGCCAGGGTCGAGACATCGTCATACTGGCCATTGTAGTTGAGCAACTGATAGGGGTGGACATCATAGGCCCCCGTGCTGTAGGCTCCTGAGCGCTTGCCAGTGGTGGGCATCCAGTCGACCCAACGCTCGTCGTAGGCCCTCTTCAGGGCAGCCTGATAGTCCGGCCCCAGCAGTTCGGTAGAGTCCAGGGTCAGTTTCATGGCCTCTTCCGGCGTGAAGGACATCTCGACCGCCTTGACGGTCGGAGCGTAGAGGTCCTCATAGCCGATCCCGTCCAGCCCCATCATCCGCTGGCGCAGGCGCAGGTAGCGATGCAGGGTCGGCAGATTCTCGTTGACGTCCCGGATCAACTGGTGGTAGACGCTGGTCGGGATGTTGTAGGTGTCCAGGGAGGCTGCCAGGCTGGACTCATACCCTCGCAGATCCTTGTTGAGCACGTGGGTCTTGACGTGGTTGAAGAGGGACAGGCCCAGGGTGCTGCGGTAGTCCTGCCAGGTCTTCCAGAAGGCCTGGAAGACCTTCAGGCGGTCGGCGCGGACCGGCGAGGCGCGGTGCAGACCGTAAGCGGCCTGGTCCAGGCGCACCTTTCGGCCGTCCGAGAGTTCCACTTCGGGGAAGGGCATCTCGGCGGCCGTGAAGAGCGTGTACAGGGAGCGAGCGGTGCCGGTAATGGCGGAAGTCCGGGCCATGATCTTCTCTTCGGCCGGCGTCAGGGTGTGCTGGCGCTGGCGCAGGATATTGTCCAGGACCGGCTTGAAGGAAGCCAGACCCGGCTCCTGGCGGAGGAATTCCGCCACCGGCTTGTCGCCCAGGGCCAGAAGTTCGGGGATGAAATAGGCCGATTCGGTCGCGAAGTCGTTCTCCAGTTTCTGGGCCGCCTGCATCATCGCCTGGGCCTTCGAGTCCCGGGTGTCGACATCCGAAGTCATGTAGGCGTAGAGATAGACCCGTTCGATCTCCTTGGTCAGTTCCTCACGGGTCTCGAGAGCCTTCAAGAGGGTCTGTGC
>JAAZKF010000041.1 GCA_012799975.1 Burkholderiales bacterium | reverse complement strand
GGGGCTCTCCGAGTTGGGACCCAGCGAGGCCCGGACAGTGGTCCCGGTCAGGCGGTCATAGACGAAGATGTTCCGGTGGTTGTCATCAGGGTCCTGGTCGGGAACCAGGTTGGTGGCATCGGACTCGAAGGCTATATAGCGCCCGAAGGCCGAGATGGTCGGGCGCTCGCAGTCTCCATTGGGGGCCCCGTCCTCGTTCAGGCCTACGGAGACCTGGGTGAACTCGCCGGTCTGGGCGTCGTGCAGGAATATTCGCCTGTTTCCAGTTTCTCCCCACTCGAAGACCGTGAATTGCCCACTTCCGGAGGTGAAGGGGCGGGTGTCATAAATGCTATAGCTGCCTTTGTGAAAGTCTGGATCGGCGGTCAGGCAGGTCAGGGTTCCCATCTCACGGTCTAATCGGTACACGTCTACGGCGTCGTTCTGGTCCTCAGGCACCAGTTGCCCCAGCGACGCGAAGACGATGACCCGGTTGGAATCAGACAGCACTGGGGAGAGCGAGTCCCCTGCGTTCTGCCCCGCCGGGGTGTTGGAGAGTTTCTCGATCCCTCCTCCGGTGTGGGCCAGGTAGATGTCCCAGTAACCGTCGTCCGTGTCACCCGCAACCAGGTCGGTAGCCTTGGATAGGAAGACGGCCATCTGCCCTGTTGGAGGCCAGAGCTGGGCATCTTGGACCACAGCGCCTTTCTCGCGCAAATCCAGGTCTTTTCCCCAAGGCAACTGACCCGGGGCGTCCACTTCCATCCGATACAGCCCTGCGGGGAGTTCGGTGAATTCATAGTCGCCGTTCTGGTCGGTGGTGTCCTGGTAGACCTGGCCCTCCTGGGCCATCGCCTTGGCCGGGCCTGGAACCGGAACGAGCAACAACTTTACCAGTGCCCCGACCACCGGGGCGCCGGTGTAGTCGGTGACCTTTCCCGAGATGCCGTCGGCGATGCCCCCGCCGCTCCCGATGGAGGAAGGAGTGGTGGAACCTCCATCGCCGCATCCGATGAGGAAGAGGGCCCCCACCAGGAGGAGTGGCAGGAGCCAGATGTTTCGAGGTCTGGACAGGTCCCTGCTTTGAGTCATGGCGGAGAACCCTCCCTGACATGATGATTTCGGCGGAGTTTCATGGAAAAGTCGGTTCCATTGAACCCGGAGCGGGCCCGGGGCGGGAATGACTGACGTCATAGGGGTTCGGTTCTGCGAGCACGCCATCCCGCTCGGGCCAAAGGCCTCGAGAAACTGCCTCCGGGCGCGGACCTTTCTGCTTTTCGCTGACTCTCTCAAGTGTCCGCTCCGGATACGGGAATACGACGCGCTGAGTCCGGGACTCTGGCCAAGCACAGGAAGGAGAGGGGGCTCCTTTTCAGCTCTTGGTCTTGGTCCGGATGCGCTCCAGATCCATCTTCAGCAGGGCGTTCTGGGGGTCCAGGACACCCGCTTTGGCGAAGGCCTCGCTGGCCCGGGTCAGGTCTGTAGCTTCCTGGTTCGCATCGTAGCGGCGTTCGAAACAGTAGCCCAGGTAACGCCAGGCTTCGGCGTCCTGGGGGTCAAGCCGGCAGGCCTCTTCCAGGACCCGGATGGCGGGTTCCAGATTGCGCAATTGGAAGTAGACTGCTCCCAGATAGACGTGGGCCTTCACCATCTGGGGGTTGGCCTGGATGGCGTTGTTGAAGAGGTCTGCCGCGCGGGCCAGGTTGCCCTGCTGGCGGGCCATCTCGGCCTCGTCGAAGAAGCTCTGGGCGCGCACCTTCTGCTCGGGGGTCAGGCTGGCGGCTCCGGCCCCGCTGAAGGGAGGAAGGTCGGTCCCCCCAGAGGAGCCGGTTTCGCCCGGGACGAACCGGGCCGAGGACAGGGCCTTCAAGAGCCGATCGAGCTCCTGGCGGGCTAGGGTGTTCTGGGGGTCCAGCCGGATGGCCTCTTCCAGGTGCCGGCGAGCCACATCCTGCTCTTCTCGTCGCAGTTCGATCAAGGCCATGCGATACAGGCATTCCGACCTGCGATAGCCCTCCTTGGCCAGGGCATCGTACAGCATGTAGGAGTCGACCAGATTGCCCCCGTCGTGAACCACCGAGGCTTTATAGAAGCGGACCTCCTGGTTCTTGGGGTCCATGACCAGGATGTTGTCCACCAGGTCCATGGTCATCTGGATATTGCCCAGACGCAGGAACATCTTGGCCATTTCCAATCGGTAGTTGGTCTTCCGGTTGACGATCAGACCCGACATGTCGGCCACTACCGCGAAGCGAACGGCATCCTCGACCTGGCCGTGGTCCAGGCCCCAACGGATGCGCCGTTCCACCCTCTCGAAGAAACTGTTGTCCAGGATCTTGCGGTTCTGTTCGAGGATTTCCCGCCACTGCAAGGTGGAGGAGGCGAAGAGCTTCTTGAGCATCATAACCTGAAGAGACTCGTCTGCGGCACGAGCCGGGGGGCTTGGCGGCATCAGGAAGCCGAGAAGCAATGCGAAGATCAGGAGACGCTGGAAGCGTGACATGGGGGGAGAACTCACCGCCAGGGCTGGATTTGGATCTGAGTTTCTCCTCGGCTCCCTGCGATCCTGCATCCTGGCGAGCTACGCCGGCGGCGGAAAGGCGCGGCTGGGGACCTCAGTCGTCCAGCGAGGCCCGGTAGAAGCGCCGGACCTCCACGGGATGGCCGAAGTCCTCCAGGGCGCTGTTCACCGTCCCGGAACCCAGCGGGAGGTCCAACAGGCAGATCTGGCGCATCCGATGTTCGGCCGAGCGCCGGGCATAGAGCTCCAGGTCTTCGTCCGGGATGCCTCGGCGCAGGGCCTCGACGCGGCACTCCTGTACCAGGGCCTCGGCCTCCTGGAGCGGTATCTCGTGATGGTCCAGGAAGCGGGGAGAGTGTTGGGCCACGACCCGGCAGACCCTCAGTGCCAGGTCACGGAATGCGCTGGATATGGCGATTTCCGCCGAGGCACAGCGCAGGTCCAGCAAGGCGCCACCTCGGCCATCGGGAAGCGTGATGGTGGCGATGTATCCGTGGGAGGAGTTGCCGAGCATGCCGGGCCAGGGTTCTCGTCCGGGTGCGATTCCCCTGCGCGGCCTCCTCTCGGTGGGCGTCCTCCTGCCTGAGCTGCAGATGTCGGAGATTCAGAACGTGCTTCCAACGTCGTCGCAAAGCCGTTCGCTACCAGGCGGCGGATTATGGCACTGAGGCAGTCAGGCAGTGAGCTTTTCGTTGACAGTGCCCGCGTCTCCGGATATAATCTGGCAACATCCCGGGGAAGTAGCTCAGCTGGGAGAGCGTCGCGTTCGCAATGCGAAGGTCAGGGGTTCGAGCCCCCTCTTCTCCACCACGGAAAACCCCTGATTCTCGGGGGTTTCTTTGCTTAAGGGGGTAATTGGGAAAACCCATGAAGACCCCCCATGAACCCCTAAAAACCAGGAGCTACCGCCACCGGTACCGCCACCACTTCAAAGGGTTTATGGGATGGCATGAGCCATCGAGGTGGCCACGCGTGTCGGGCTGACTACTTGCGGACCAGCCGCTGCGGTAGGCGTGCTGGGTATTGCGGGACCTGGCCGACCGGATGAAATCCTCCGTCTCGAGGGTCACCGACTGCAGCGCTTCTACCCAGGCCGCCCCGGCGGGACGCCAGATCTACCATCGTTACACTCTTTGGTAGCTCCTGAATCCGCCGCTTGGCGTGAGAACCGAGGCCATCGAGGCGGGTCTCAACGCCTCGACGGCCGAATGCCACGGTAGGCGGCGGATTCAGGTAGCTGCTCAGATCGTTGGTACATCCCTCTTTTGTGATGTATGATGCGGCTGTGCAGAGCATGGCCCAAAAGGCTCGCGTAGCCGAGCAGATCGCCTACCCGGCTCGCATCTACCAGGATCCGGAGGATCCGCTGGGGGGATGGGTCGTTCATTTTCCCGGGCTCGGGGGTCGGGCTGGCATCGCCACGCAGGGGGATACGCAGGAAGAGGCCAGGGATAATGCCCAAGAGGCCCTCACGCTGTTCCTGGAGGCCAGTTTCGAGCGCGGGTGGGAGTTGCCCGAACCCGCGCCGTTGCCCGCAGCCGAGGATGGATGGGAGATGGTCGAGCCCTTATCAGGCGCTGACAGGGGCGCCGGGGTCGCCGCTGGAGCAGGCTTTCTTCTCTCAGTGGCCGTCCGCTAGCGGGTACACCCACTCCCATCCGTCACCATCTGGCAGGAGGTCTGGCACCGGGTCCAAAGCGAACCCGCCCTCGGCACTGGCCTCGAGGTAGAGGGTAAGTGCCTCGCGCGCGTGGTCACGAGCTGCCGATAGGGTCGAGCCGAATGTAGAAATCCCGGCTCCGCCCAGATCGGGGAAGTGCACGACGACCTGCCCACCCTCTCTATGAAATCGGGCGGGATGACGGATTAGGTTCGATCTCAAATTCAGTTGGCCTCGGCGGGCCCTCCCGAGCGGATCCGCATCTTGTAGAAGGAGCGCCAGACGAAGACCAGTCCGATCACGAAGAAGGTCAGGGCCAGGCCGTTCTTCAGGAAGGTCTGGCCCGTCCGGGTCATCTCCAGGGCGATCTCGGTAGCCAGCAGGCCGAAGAGGGTCGTGAACTTGATGATGGGGTTGAGGGCCACCGAAGAGGTATCCTTGTAGGGGTCGCCGACCGTGTCTCCCACCACGGTGGCAGCGTGCAGCTCAGTACCCTTTTCCTGGAGTTCGACTTCGACCACCTTCTTGGCGTTGTCCCAGGCGCCGCCCGCATTGGCCATGTACACCGCCTGATACAGGCCGAAGAGCGCGATCGAGATCAGGTAGGCCACGAAGAAGAACGGGTTGACGAATGCGAAGGCCAGGGTCAGGAAGAAGACCGTGATGAAGATATTCACCATTCCGGTCTGGGCGTACTGCGTGCAGATGGTCACCACCCGGGTCGAGTCCTCGATCGAGGCTTTGGTGGTTCCCTCCAGTTTGATGTTGGACTTGATGTATTCTACGGCCCGGTAGGCACCGGTGGTGACCGCCTGCATGGAGGCTCCGCAGAACCAGTAGATGACCGCGCCTCCCATCATCAGGCCCAGCAGGATCTTGGGGTCGATCAGGCCGAGCTGGTCCATCTTTTCGGGATGGAAGGTCTTGATGGCCAGGATGATCGAGAAGATCATCGTCGTGGCGCCGACCACGGCCGTGCCGATCAACACCGGCTTGGCGGTAGCCTTGAAGGTGTTGCCGGCTCCGTCGTTGTCCTCCAGGAGGTGTTTGGCGCGGTCCAGGAGCGGGGCGAAGCCGAAGTCGCGCTGAAGTTCCTGTTCCAGGTCGGGGACCTCCTCGATCAGGGAAAGCTCATACACCGACTGGGCATTGTCGGTGACCGGGCCGTAGGAGTCCACGGCGATGGTTACCGGACCCATCCCCAACATTCCAAAGGCGACCAGGCCGAAGGCAAAGACCGCCGGGTATTGCATCAGGCCGTCGGGCATCGTGGTGCTGGTCAGGTAGGCCACGGCCATCAGTGCCAGCAGGGCCAGCCCCATCCAGAAGGCCGAGAAGTTCCCCGCGACCAGACCCGAGAGGATGTTCAGGGAGGCTCCACCCTGGCGGCTTGAGTCGACCACCTCGCGGACGTGCAAGGAGTTGGAGCTGGTGAAGATTTTGGTCAACTCGGGGATCACGGCCGCCGACAGGGTGCCGCACGAGATGATTACCGAGAGCTTCCACCACAAGCCTTCGGCCTGGTCCGCCAGCAGTAGGTTGCTGACGGCGAAGGTCGCCAGGATGGAGATCGTCGAGGTGATCCACACCAACGAGGTGAGGGGTGACTCGAAGTCCATCGTCTCGGCATGCTGGAAGCGGGCTTTGGAGATGGCATGGTTGATCAGGTAGGAGAACAGGGAGGTCAGGATCATCATGACCCTCATCACGAAGATCCATATCAGCAGGCCCGCCTGCAGTTCGGCGTTGGTCATGGCCAGGGTGATGAAGACCACCAGGGCCACGCCCGTAACTCCATAGGTTTCAAAGCCGTCTGCGGTGGGGCCCACCGAGTCGCCGGCATTGTCACCGGTGCAGTCGGCGATGACGCCGGGGTTTCGGGCATCGTCCTCTTTGATGTTGAGCATGATCTTCATCAGATCGGCGCCGATGTCGGCGATCTTGGTGAAGATCCCTCCGGCCACGCGCAGAGCCGAGGCTCCCAGGGACTCTCCGATGGCGAAACCGATGAAGGAGGGGCCCACCAGGTCTTCGGGCAGGAAGAGGAGGATGCAGAGCATGATGATCAACTCGACGCAGATCAGCAGAAGGCCGATGCTCATGCCCGACTTCAGGGGGATGGCGTGCAGGGGGAACGGTTTGCCCCGCAGGGAGGCGAAGGCCGTCCGGGAGTTGGCGTAGTTGTTGATCCGGATGCCGAAGCAGGCCACCCCATAGGAACCCAGGATCCCCAGGACCGAGGCCAGCAGGATTACCAGGACCTGCAGCGCCGTCATGTGGGAGAGGACTCCGAAATAGTAGACGATGCAGGCGCCGATCAGGATCTCCAGACCGATCAGGAACTTGCCCTGTTGGAGCAGATAGGCCCGGCAGGTCGCGAAGATCAGTTCCGAGATCTCCAGCATGTTGCGGTGGGCGGGCAGGTCCTTGATCTGCCGGGCTTGCAGCAGGGCAAAGCCGACACCCAGGAGACAGATACCGATCCCGATGTAGAGCAGGAGGGGCCCTTGGACCCCGCCCAGGCCTTGGAAGCTGTGGGTATAGAATTCTTTGGGAATCCTGATGTCCGCCTCACTGGCCAGGGCCGGAGCCTGCAGGCTCAGCGCCATCGTCAGCAGGGCCAGGGCAGCCTTCCAGGCTCCCGGTCCCGCCTTGCGGAACCATCCGTCCAGGGCTTTCAACATTTCCTGCTCCTTGCTCGAAGAAGTGGCCGTCGCAGGTCGGGTATTGAATTCCCAGGGGTCCGCAGCGGCCGGGCACGGTCCGGTTGGAGTGGGGCCGCGCGAAGAGAGATCCGGAAAGACCCTCTGGGCTTTCTCCCTGAATCTAGGGGCACCTGCCGGGTTCGAGGGGAATTCAACAGGAAGGCCCCTCGCCGGGGGGCCTTCCTGATTGGCACGAGGAGTCTGGTCAAAACCTGGTCAGGGATGCATGAAGTCCATCCAGTTTCGGGCCAGTTCCGCCAGGGTTCGCACCCCCACACCGGTCGGACCTTCTCCATAGTATTTCCAGGGTTTGGAGCGCCAGAAGGGACCGGCGATATCCAGGTGTACCCAGGCGGCGCCTTCGGGAACGAATTCCTGCAGGAACAAGCCCGCCGTCATGGCGCCGGCCAGCGGGCCACCCAGGTTCCTGATGTCGGCGAAGGGGGTCTTGAGGAGCTCCTTGTATTCCACGGGGAGCGGCAGCTTCCAGTAGGCTTCGCCTTGGGCTCCGCCGGCCCGCGTGATGGCGTTGATCAGGTCGCGGTGGTTGCCCATCAGCCCCGTGAAGGAGGGGCCCAGGGCCCGCGCACAGGCACCCGTCAAGGTGGCGATGTCCACGATGTGGGTAGCGCCGATTTCGCCCGCCCGACACAGGCCGTCCGCCAGGATCAGGCGGCCTTCGGCGTCGGTATTCTCGATATGGACGGAAGTCCCGTTCTTGTAGACCAGGATGTCGCCGGGGCGGGCGGCGTTGGCGTCGGGGGTGTTCTCGGCAGCCACCAGCAAGGCGGTGACCTTCAACTCGGGGCGCGAGTGTCCCAGGACCCTCATCGCACCCAAGACCGCGGCGGCCCCGGACATGTCGCCCTTCATCTCGTGCAGGTCCTCAGAGGGGTTGATGCTGATTCCGCCAGAATCAAAGGTCACGCCCTTGCCCAGGAGGACCAGGTGGTCTGGCCCGGGATTCTCGGGGGTGAAGGTCAGTTCGATCAGGCGGGGGGGATGGGCCGCGCCGGCGCCGACCTTGACCAGGCCGGCGAAGCCTTCCTCGGCCAGGCGAACCTCGTCCCAGACCTGGCACTGGTAGCCGAATTGCTCGGCCAGTTGGCGGGCCTGGTCGGCCAGGGCCTCGGGAGTGATCACGTCACCCGGTTCGCTGACGAGATCCCGCGCGTAGTTGACGGCCTCGGCCAGGAGCTGGCCCTCCTTCAATGATTTCTCGGCGGATTCCGGATCCTGGACCGCAAATTCCACGACCAGGTCCGCGTAGCGGTCCTTGGGCTCCTTCTTGTAACGCTGGAAGGACCAGGTCGCCATCACCGCCCCTTCCGCCATCCGAGAGACCAGATCCGCGCCTCCGGGACCGTTCAGGGCGAAAGTGACGTGTTTGCGCCCCGTCCGGGTCGCCAGTTGGATGGCTCGGGAGGCAAAGGTCTTGGCGTTCTCCCACAGGCTGAAGCCCTT
>JAAZKF010000331.1 GCA_012799975.1 Burkholderiales bacterium | reverse complement strand
TTTCGAGCGGTGAACCTGAAAGGTAGGGGTTGCCTTCCTGAACCGCGAAGGGCCGGCACCATTCCAAAAGTCCAAGGGGGTCCCGATGAGCGAAGCCCAGACCCACAACTGGCAGCGATTCCAAGAACTATTCTACGAGGATCCCGAGACCGGCCTGGCCCTGGACATCAGCCGGATGGGCTTCGAAGAGGACTTCCCGGCCCGGATGGAAGAGCCCATGCAACGGGCCCTGACCGCCATGGAGGAACTGGAGAAGGGCGCCCTGGCCAATCCCGACGAGAACCGGATGGTCGGGCACTACTGGCTACGCGCGCCGGAACTGGCCCCGACCCCTGAGATCACCGAAGAGATCCGCAACACCCTGGCCAGGATTCGACACTTCGCGTCGCTGGTCCACGACGGGAAGCTCCGCCCCGAGCGGGCCGAGCGCTTCACCCGGATCCTCTTGATCGGCATCGGCGGCTCGGCCCTGGGGCCTCAATTCGTGGCCTCCGCCCTGGCCTCGCCAGACGACCCCATGCAGATCCACTTCTTCGACAACACGGATCCGGACGGCATGGACCGGGTGCTGGACGAGATCGGGGGCGACCTGCATCGGACACTGACCGTGGTGATCTCCAAGTCAGGCAGCACCAAGGAGACCCGGAACGGCATGTTGGAGGCCCAGAACGCCTATGACCGCGCCGGCCTGCGCTTCGGCCTGCACGCCGTGGCCATCACCGGAGCGGGCAGCCAACTGGACCGTCTCGCGCAGATCCACGGCTGGCTGGAGAGGTTCCCCATGTGGGACTGGGTCGGCGGGCGCACCTCCGAGCTCTCGGCAGTGGGGCTTCTACCCGCAGCCTTGCAGGGCTTCGAGGTGGAGGCGATCCTGGAAGGCGCCGCGGCAACGGATCGCCTGACCCGCAATCGGGAAATCCGTCAGAACCCCGCTGCCCTCCTGGCCCTGTCCTGGTATCACGCGACCAACGGCCGGGGTGAAAAGGACATGGTGATCCTCCCCTACTGCGACCGTCTGGAACTTTTCTCGCGTTATCTCCAACAACTGGTGATGGAGTCGCTGGGCAAGGAGACCGACCTGGAGGGGCGGACGGTCCACCAGGGGATCGCCGTCTACGGCAACAAGGGCAGCACAGACCAGCACGCCTACGTGCAACAACTGCGCGACGGGATCGACAACTTCTTCGTCACCTTCCTGGTGGTGCTGAAGAATCGGGAACGCCCCTCGATGGAGGTGGAGGACGGGAGCACCACGGGGGACTTCCTCTCCGGCTTCTGGCAGGGGACCCGGGAGGCCCTCTCCGAGAAGGGTCGCCTCTCGCTGACGATCACGGTTCCCGAGGTCAACTCCTTCACCCTGGGCATGCTGATCGCCCTGTATGAGCGGGCCGTCGGGCTATACGCCTCGCTGGTCGGCATCAACGCCTACCACCAACCGGGGGTCGAGGCCGGCAAGCGGGCCGCCGGAGCGGTACTGGCCCTGCAACAGGATATGGTCAAACTGCTGCAGGGTGCCAAGACCCCCATGACCTGCGAGGAGATGGCCCGTGCCCTGGGTCACCCCGAGCAGGTCGAGATGGTCTTCCACATAGCCCGCCATCTGGCAGCCAATATCCGGGAGGGCGTGGTGGTCGAGGGCCAAGGTCTGGGCGCGCGCTACGCGATCGATCCTCGCCGGGCTTGAGGCACGGGCAGGATCGGTCGACCGGGCCCGGAAGACCCGCCGGTGTGCATCCTCGGTCTTCTCTTTTTCTTCCTTCTCTCCATGCTGCCCGCTGACGCTGCCGACTGGAGCCGGCACGAAAACCGGGACCTGGTCCAGGACTCGCGGCCCGGTTGGGCCATCGAGACTCCCGGTGACTGGCTACGCATTCCTGACGTCAGACCCGCCTGGCCGTTGGGGGGAGGCTTCCGTGACCCTTCAGGTCAACTGGGAGTGGTGATCACGTGGTTGGAGGAGGTTCCTGGTGGGGAGATCGAAGGCCTTCTCCAGCGGGGCTTCCAGGAGGAGCCCGGGCGGGTGGCCGGTCACCCCGCGCGCCTCTTTCACCGCACCGGACCGGAGGGCATTCAGCGCCTGGTCTACCTGAAGATGCCTTCCGGTTACTACCGGGTAACGCTCTTCGCCACGGCTGGCCACGAAGAGGAACTGGGGAAGGTCCTGAACAGCTTCCAGTTGCTACGGGGCCAGTCCCTGAAGGAACAAGAAACCTGGACCCCCCACGAAGATTCCCAAGCCGGCTACAGCCTCTCCCACCCGACCAGGTGGGTCCTCAGGAACGTTCCCCAGGGTTTCGAACTCCATGAAGGCCCGGCCCCGGTCGTCCGAGCCTGGCTGCGTCCCGTCCCCGAAACTCCGGGGGGCTCGTTCCGGGGGTTCGCCCGATCCGCGGGCCGGACCACCATTCCCGAGGCCATCTCCCTGGAGCGTTTCGAGCCTCTGGACGTGGCCGGGGTGACGGGCTATCTGGCCGTCTGGAAACTCCGAGATGGCAGCTACCACGGTCCGTCGGTCTACCTTCCCCTGCCCGGGGGACGGCAGGCCCTGGAACTGGTCTTGTTGCTTCAGGAGGCCGATGAGTGCTTCTTCCGCCTGGTCAATTCTTTCCGCCCGGGGGAGCCGATTACCGCGAGTCCCTGACCCGCGGGTGGCCGGGAGCCTTCTTCTGGAGGTAATCTCCCGGGTCACGCTGAGGTCGATCGACACAGGTCCTCATGATGGAGGCCCCGAAATCCGTTGTCCATGATTCAGGAGGTTTCACGATCCACGGCCTTCCGCCGGCTGGCGGGGGCAGGCCGGCTGGTTTCGCGGCTGGCGGCCCGGCTTCGCCCCGTCCTGGACCTTTTCCCCGCCACCATGGCCGGGCTCTTCGTCCTGGGCCTGTGCGCTGCGGGGTTCTGGTATCTGGGCGTCCTGCATAAGGACGTGGTCCTCCTCCCGGCCACCCTGGTGCTGGCTTTGCTGGGTGTGGGGATGATCCTGGCCGTCGGCCTGGGCGCCGCCGTCACCGCTCGTGCCCTGCGACACACGCACTTCGACGATGCCTTCCTGCGCCTGGAAGCCAATTACGCGCGGCGGACCGGCATCCGTTGGCGGGTTCCCCTGCTCCCCTTCATCGAACTGAGCTGGGAGTGGCTCACCCCCCCCGACGTCGAGGTGCGGACCGTCTCGCACTGGCGGCAGGTCTCCGAAGAGGTGCTACCGCGCCGGCGTTGCCTGGTGGACAGGCTCATCCGCCGGGTCCAGGTCCGCGACGTCCTGGGGATGGCCCGAGTGGTCTGGCGCTTCGAGCGGCCCAGCCGGGTCATGATCCTGCCCGACCGGGGCCGACTGGACCAGACCACCGTCCTGCGCAGCCTGGTGGGCGGCGAGGATCACCCCGACCCCTATGGGGACGCCCACGGCGACCGGGTGGAGATGCGCCAATACGCCCCGGGCGACTCGGCCCGGAACATCCTGTGGAAGGTCTTCGCCCGTAACCGCCGACTGATGGTGCGCATGCCCGAGCGAGCCCTGAGCGCCCGGCCGCGCACCTGCGCCTACCTGGTGGCGGGCCCCTCGGACGAACCCAGCGCCGGCCTGGCCCGGGTGGTCCTGGAACACCGCATGCTCGGAGAAGGCTGGCGGTTCGGAGCCGACGGCAGCCCGGGCTTCGCCGAGAACCTGGACAGCGCCCTGGAACTCCTCGCCCGCTCGGGCAATCCCGATGCCGGCCCGCCGGGACTGGCCGCCTTCCTCAAACGTGCCGAAATCGACGGCTACCAGAACTGCCTGGTCTTCCTGCCGGCCGCCAGCGGCGATTGGCTGGACGAAGTGCGTCAGGTGGCGGTCGGTTCCCGCTTGAGCCTGACCTGGATGCTGGGCTTGGACGGGTTGCAGACCGGCCTGGAACGCCCGACCTTGTGGAAGAGGCTATTGTTGCGCCCGGAACCGACCACGCCGGCTGATCCCCTGAAAGTGGCCGAGGCCCTGCAGAGCACCCGCACTCCGATGGTCCTGTGTGACCGCAAGGAGGGTCGGGTGGTAGCCGACGCCCGGCAGTTTTTCAAGGTCCAGGCCCGAGCGGACCGCAGGGGGACCCGATGAAACCCGACTGGAACCTGGTCCTCAAGCGTCTGGTGGGAGCCCTGGTCTGGGGGCTGGCCCTGGCCATCGGCGCCTGGAGCATCAGCGTCTCGACGGGAATCCTGGGTGGTTTCCTGGGAGGCGTGGTCGGATTCCTCACAGGCCCGCTGTTGGCCAGGACCCGCCTGCGCACCCCGACCATCCTGATCGGGGGTTCGCTCCTGGGAGTGGTCGGAATCTGGCTGGCGGGAATGCCTGCCCGCAGCCGGATCCTGGCGGGGGCCCTCGGCCCGGAACTGGCCTACAGCGTAGCCGATGGAACCACCTGGTTCCTGGGTGGGTTCCTCCTGGTGGGGTGCCTGCATGCTGCCACCGTGCGCCATGCCTCGTTCATGGCCCTGGAACTGACGCTGGTCTGTCTGGCCCTGATCACGCCGCTCTCGGCCCACCGCGACGGATTCATCAGCCGTCCCCACTTCTTCGTGGACCCGCTCTGGTCCCAAGGCTGGGATCCCGTCCCCTTCTTGATGGCCGCCGGGGCCCTGACTGCAGCCACCCTCCTGGTCCTGTCGGTAGGACGCTTCAATCGACGCAATACCCTGATCGACCTGGGAATCCTGGTGATGCTGGTCTTCCTGGTGACGGTCTTGATGCCCCTGAACAAACTCCAGCAACTGGCCCCCGAGCAGAAGCCCATGGGCCAGAACGGCCAGCAGGAGCAGGAGCAGGAAGGCAAGCCGCCCCCACCGATGGACCAGGATCCGAACGGGAAGGAGAAGCCCCCCCAGAAACCCCCTGAATCCGAAGACGAAGGAGAAGAGGGTCAGCCCAAGCCCGTAGCCCTGGTCCTCTTCCACGACGACTTCACTCCTGCCGACGGCTTCTACTACTTCCGCCAGAAGACCATGAGCATGTTCAATGGCGCCCGACTGGTTCCCGACACGACAGGTCTGGCAGACCGGGACGTACCCTCTCGCTTCCCGGCAGCGGGCTCCGAGCTCCAGCCCGGGGGAGCGGACATCGTCCCCGAGCCCACCGACTCCAGTCTGACGCGGAACATCCGGACCACCGTCAACCTGATCATCGCCCATCCCCTGCCGATCAGCCTGATCAACCCGATCCGCATGGAAGCCAGCGGGAACCCCGACCCCTACCATTTCGTCCGAGCCTACAAGGTCGAATCCGCGGCCTTCATCGGAGATGTCTCGGCTTTACTGGGGCGCCGCGCCGGCAACCCCCTCTGGTCAAGGCAGGTGTGGTCCCACTACACCCGGACCCCGGAGGATCCGCGTTATCGCAGGCTGGCCGAAGAGATAGTGAGCCGCCTGCAGGAGCAGTACCGCGAGGACCCCATGGCCCGAGCCGTGATGGTCAAACTCTGGTTGGAAGCCGAGGGGACCTATAGCCTAAGCCAGCGGATCCTGGATTCCGACGACGCGGTGGCCCGCTTCCTGTTTGGAGACAAGGTGGGTTACTGCGTGCACTTCGCCCACTCCGCCACCTACCTGGTGCGCTCTTTGGGGGTTCCGGCTCGCGTGGCCACAGGCTACGCGGCGGATGCACGCTACCGCTTCGAAGGGTCGGCCTTACTGTTGCAGGACGCCAACTCGCACGCCTGGTGCGAAATCTACCTCGAAGGGGTTGGCTGGGTCCCGCTGGACGTCTCTCCCCAGCGCACCGACGCTCGACCTCCCCCACCCCCCGACGCCGATCTGCAGCGGATGCTGGGCCAACTGGCTCGCAAGGAGGCTCCCAGCCAGGAAGGCGGGGCGCAGCAGAAGCGTTCCTTGACCGAAATGGCCCGCCAGGCCTTGGCGGTCCTGGCCCGGGGCGCGGGTATCCTCCTGGTCCTGGGCATCCTGGCCGCCGGGGTCGGAAAAGTCGTCCGCCGACTCGGTCCCTACTTCGGTCCGCAGAGAACGCGGACCCTGCGCACCTTCCGGGCTGCCTTGGATTGCCTGGCCGACGTGGGTGTCTTCCGGCCCTTCGGCGACACCCGCGAGCGCTTCGCCCGGGATCAGGGAAATCGCTTCGAAGCGCTGGCCCCACTGACCGAATTCCGGATGCGCGAAGCCCTGGGAGATCCCCAGTTCCCCAGCCCACCGGAAGATCGGGAACTGCTCAAACACTATCGCAACCTGGCCCGGCAGATCCGGCGGAGCACCCCCTTCTGGCGCCGCCTCCTGGGCCTGCTCAACCCCTTCTCCTGGCTCTTCGTCCGGTAGAGAAAAAACCTCGGAGGTCCTCAGCTTGAATACCACCACCATCTCGGCCAATCGCGGCATGCTCCTGGACCAGGCCTACGAACTGGCCCAGACCGTGGAGAGACGCCTGCAACACGCCATCCGCGGGCGGGAGGCAGTCATCGACCTGCTGTTGATCGCGCTCCTGGCGGACGGTCACGTCCTTCTGGAGGACTATCCGGGCTCAGGCAAGACGACCCTGGCCAAGGCCCTGGGCGACTCGATCCGGGATGATCAGCCCCACGACGAAATCGTGGCCTTCCGGCGGATCCAGTTCACGCCGGACCTCCTGCCTTCGGACATCACCGGCGTGACGGTCTTCGACCCCGACACGGGCTCGTTCAGCTTCCGACCGGGCCCCCTCTTCGCCCACATCGTCCTGGCGGACGAGATCAACCGCACCTCGCCCAAGGTCCAGGCAGCCATGCTCGAGGCCATGGCCGAGAAGCAGGTGACCGTCGACAACGTCTCCCACCCCCTGGACGAGCTCTTCTTCGTGGTGGCCACCCAGAACCCACGCGACCAGGCCGGCACCTACCCGCTGCCGGTGGCCCAGCACGACCGTTTCCTCTTCAAGATCCGCATGGACTACATCGAGAGGGAGGCCGAACTGGACGTCCTGCGCAGCACCCGGGACCGCCGACATCCCCCCGGCCAGGAAATGCCGCAGGTGAGTCGCTCGGACATTGTGCTGGCCCGCCACACCGTCGAATCCTTCGTCCACGTAGACGAACGCATCCATATCTGCCTGGTGGACATGGCCCGAGCCATCCGCGAGTCTCCGCACGTCGCCCAGGGGGTCTCGACGCGCAGCCTGGTGTTGATGCTTCCGGCCCTGCAGGCTTGCGCGTTGAAGCGGGGTCGGGACTACGTCACAGCCGAGGACGTGGCCTACCTGGCTCCCTTCGTCTTCGCCCACCGCATGGAACTGGCGCCGGGAATCGACGACGCCTCGGAGGTGGTCCGCGAGTGCATCCGCCCAGCCATGGAGACCCTGACCCGCTCGACCCTGAGATGAGCCGAATGAAGCAACTCGCACCTGCTGCCTGCCGGGTCAGAAGCCCCCGGCAATCTTCCAGGACACGGCCAGCCTGGCGGTTGAACCTGTTGCTGCTGGTGTCGCTCGCGCTGGGGGTCCTGGCCCTGCCGGCCCTGGCCCGCGACCCGGCGACTTCCTCCGACCCACCCACGGCGAAAGAGATGGCCGACATGATCGACCGGCCAGAGAACCTGGTCGCCTGGCGGGAACTGGCCGACCGGGTCCTGGCTCGGGATCCAG
>JAAZKF010000330.1 GCA_012799975.1 Burkholderiales bacterium | reverse complement strand
CGTACATCGAGGAGCAGAGCGTAGTTGGAAACTACGTGAGCACCGCAGAGGTGCGCCTGACGACGCAGACGGGCCCGCCTCGACGGCCGAATGCCACGGTAGGCGGCGGATTCAGGTTCAGTGCAGGAGGTTGACATGGGTTGGCTGCGGAGTCTGGAACGGATGCTTGAAGAAAAACTGGAGGGAAGCTCTGGGCTCCAGATGCACGCTTTGGAGGCCTCGCGGGCCGCAGTGCGGACCCTTCTGGACAGTCGCCGGCGCTGCGGCAGCATGACCCTGGTCCCGAATCTGGTGCTGGTTCCCTTCCCGGACCTGGCGGAGGTGCCCGAGGGATTTGAGGAAGAGGTGCTGCGCCTGGTGTCTACCGAGATGCAGCAACGGGGATATCGAACCTTAGGCCCCTTCGAGGTGCGTTCGGTAGGCCCGGAGGCGGGTTTGGAGGACGTCGAGGTTCGCTGGACGGACAACCGCGGCATCCCCGCCCTGGGCATGGTGGAAGGGGTGGAGGGACCCGCTGGGGGAGGCCTCTGGGGTATTGCTTGTGAGGGCGTGATTATCGGCCGCGGACCGGAGTCGGATATCCGTCTGGTGGACCCGGGGTTGTCCCGCCTTCACCTGAAACTACACGTGACCGAGGAGGGCAAGGTGGTTCTGGAAGACCTTCAGAGCCACAACGGCACCCGCCTGGGTCGCCGCCAGGTCACCGAGCCCACACCCGTCAAGTCGGGGACCCGGGTCGGGATCGGAGAGTCGGTACTGCGGGTTTGGGTCCTGCCGGGGCTGGCGGCCCGCCTGCGCGAGGCGGAGGAGGCAGAGGTGGAGGCGGAATAGCCAGCCCCTGCGAGGGTCAGGCCTGCTGGGCCTTCATGTAGGCGTGGTTGGCGTCCACGTAGTTGGCAGCCGCGCGGATCAGGTTCTCGTCGCGGAGGTCTTCGTGCCCGATCAGGGCTGCGGCAAAGAAGGCCGAACGATCCATGTATTTCCCCTGTTTGCGCTGTTCTTCGAATTCCAATTGGACGTTCTGCTTGATCTCGCGTACCAACGTCTTGGTCTCGGGCGGGAGGGCAGCCAGCACGCGGCCCAACTCCTCGCCGGCCTCTTCCAGGCGCTTCTCGGCGGTCTGTCCGGTCATCTCGGGAGCGGTCACGGAGCCTCCTGTGTTCGGGGGACGGCCTCGTTTTACATGCCAGCAACATCTCTCCGTTGCTGCAGGCCGTGCCTCGGTCTAATATAGTCTTGTCGTATACCACACTGCGGGGGTAGCTCCTTTCAGGGGCGCAGTCCAGGATTTCCACGCCAGGAGTTGACCTATGAATATCCAGAGCAATCCGGCCGTCTCGCCCCAGGTCAAGGGGATGACGGAGGTCAACGTTCCGCTGCAGGTCCCTAGGGACATGCTGGTCGCGGATCCCAAGACTGGTCGGATGCCCATCGACGATTTCCAGGTCCAGTTGCTGCCCAAGGATGCGGTCATCACCAATCAGCTCGAGGTCCAGAAGCTGGTTGCCCAGGTCAAGGACGAGACCCTGCCCGAGGGCATGCGTCCCAAGATCGGCGACTCGCCGGCAGGTCGGAAGGTTGCCCGGGCCAAGAATGCGGTCAGTAATGTCGGTCAGATGGCCGGCAGATTCGGAGCCTCCAGTCTGGCGGGCTGGGGAATATGGAAGATCCCGGCAACCATAGCGGGTCAATTGTCCGGGATCGGCGGGGCCATCGGCGTGCTGGCGGGGGCCGACCAGTTGAAGGAAGCCCTGGATACCAAGCACTTCTATGAAGGATTGAAGGCCAAGGGCACCGAGAACGTCCCCATGCAGGGGCTGGTCCGCAACGAAGAAGGCAAGCTGGTCGACGGTGTCCGCGATGTTCCCGTCGACGAGATCATCAAGGGAGCCCGGGACAAGGCGATCATAAGCGGCATCAGCATCGCCTCCAGCGGGGCCTTGATCGCTGCCGGCCTGGGTGCTCCACCCTTCGTGGCGATAGGCGCCTTGGCTCTGGGGACGGGCGCGATGCTCTTCGGGGTTCGTGGGACCCTCAAAGCCATCGGTGGCAAGATCATCGAGAAGTTCAAGGATATCTTCGACAAGAACAAGTCGGCCGCTGCGGGTGCGGCGGACCAGCCGAAGGAGGTGCCTTCGGGTTCGCCCGAGGCGAAGGGCACCAAGGAGGCGGCTCCTCCGGCAGCCCACACCGCCTCGACTCCGCAACAGACAGCCGCTGTCCCTCCCAGCCTGAACGATGAGCAGATCCAGCAGGCCAGCGCCCGCCTCCAGGAACTCCAGGCTCAGTTGATGGCCGATCCCAGTATCGCTGGAACCCTGCAGCAGATGCAGGAATTGATGCCTTCGGTCATCCAGGATCCGGAGGGCGCCGAGGCGGCCGAGTATTTCAAGGTAGAGGAGGGGCTCAAGGCCCATCCCTCCGCCGGACCGGTCTACAGCGAGATGGTCGAGCTGCAGGCGGCCCTGCTCTCCGACCCGCGGGTCCAGCAGATGATGTTGGAACAGCAGGTGGTGGCCGGATAGGCTTCCTGCCCCAAGCGCGCCTCGCTTTGCTGAAGAAGGTCCATCCGTTTCGGGTGGGCCTTCTTTTCAGCTCCGGCTGCCAGTCCTGATGGGCAGGAAGACGGAGTCCGGCCCGAACCATGTCATGCCTGGGAACAGGCACAGCCAGCAAGTCCCGAGGAGCAACCATGCACGAAGTCCACGCCTACGCCGCCTTCTCGGCCACCGACCCGCTCGGTCCGTTGACCATCTCTCGTCGCGAGGTCGGTCCGCACGACCTCCTGATCGAGATCTACTACTGCGGCATCTGCCATTCCGACATCCACCACGTCCGTGGGGAATGGGGGGCTGTGGCCTACCCCGTGGCACCCGGCCATGAGATCGCCGGGGTGGTGGCAGCCGTGGGGGACGAGGTGACCCGCTACGCCGTGGGCGACCGGGTGGGAGTGGGCTGTATGGTCGACTCCTGTCGCACCTGCCCCTCCTGCCGGAAGGGCGAGGAACAGTACTGCCATCACGGCGCCACCATGACCTATGGCAGTGTAGACCGCTACGGTGAACTCACCCATGGGGGGTATTCCACCCATCTGGTGGTGTCCGAAGACTTCGCGGTGCGGATTCCGGATGGACTGGACCTGTCCGTGGCCGCGCCGATCCTGTGCGCGGGGGTAACGACTTATTCGCCCTTGCGCCACTGGGGTGCAGGCCCGGGCAAGAAGGTCGCCATCGTCGGGATGGGAGGCCTGGGCCACATGGCGGTACAATTGGCGCATGCCATGGGCGCCGAGGTGACGGTCCTGTCCCAGACCCTCAACAAGATGCAGGATGGTTTGAGCCTGGGGGCCGACCACTACCACGCCACCAGCGATCCGGAGACCTTCAGGAAGCTGGCGAATACCTTTGACCTGATCCTGAACACCGTCAGCGCCCGACTGAACCTGAACGCCTACCTCTCGCTTCTGGCCGTGGATGGGACGCTGGTGAACCTCGGAGCGCCCTCCGAGCCCCTGGCTGTCCAGGTTTTCTCACTTCTGTTGAAGCGTCGTTCCTTCGCCGGCTCCCTGATCGGCGGTATCCGCGAGACCCAGGAGGTCCTGGATTTCTGTGCTGAGCACGGGATCACCCCACGGATCGAGTTGATCCCCGCCCAGAAGATCAATGAGGCCTTCGAACGGGTCCTGGCTTCGGATGTGCGCTACCGCTTCGTGATCGACATCTCGACGCTGAAGGAGTAGCACCCCGCGGTTTTCAGCCCAGGCGGGCCCGCTCCTCTTCGATGATACTCTCGTCGAGTTTCTTGAAGAGGGGGCAGGGCTCGCCCAGGACGTGGCCCTCGGGGAGCTCCGGAATGGCCCAGGGGCCTGCCTCGGGGTCTCCGGAGAGGCCGAGCACGGAGTGCAGGACCCTGCTGCTGTTGGGCAGGAACGGCGTCAGGAGCACCCGCAGGGCAGCGATCAGGCGCACCATGGTGGCCATGACCGTTCCCGCCCGGTCCTTGTCGGTCTTGACCAGCTTCCAGGGCGCCTGGGCGTCGAAGTAGCGGTTTCCTTCCCGAGCCAGTTCCATGGCCTCGGCCAGGGCAGCCTTGAACTGGCAGGTCTCCAGGAGACCGCCGACCTTCTCGAAGGCCTGGCGGGCCTGAGCCAGGATGGCCTGGTCCTCGGGGGTCTCGCGGGCCGCCGGGATCCGGCCTGCGAAGTGCTTGGCGGTGAAGGTCATGCTGCGGTGGACCAGGTTGCCCCACCAGCCGACCAGTTCGTCGTTGTTGCGCCGGTGGAACTCGCTCCAGGAGAAGTCGGTGTCGGAACCTTCCGGAGCGGCGGCGGTCAGGATGTAGCGCAACGGATCGGGGTCGTAGCGGTCCAGGAAGTCGTTGATCCAGACGGCCCAGTTTTCGGAGGTCGAGAACTTGCGACCTTCCAGGTTCAGGAATTCGTTGGCGGGTACGTCGTAGGGCAGGTTCAGCCCACCGCAGCCCATCAACACCGCCGGCCAGCGGATCGAGTGGAACGGGATGTTGTCCTTGCCGATGAAGTAGAAGGTGCGGGCCTCGGGGTTCTCCCACCAGTCCTTCCAGGCTTCAGGTCGGCCCTGGCTGGTGGCCCATTCGATGCTGGCCGAGAGGTAGCCGATCACTGCCTCCCACCAGACGTAGATCCGTTTGCCTTCATAGCCCTCGACCGGGACGGGGATGCCCCAGTCGATATCCCTCGAGATGGCGGAATCCCGGAGGCCTTCCTGCAGGTAGCGGCGCGAGAAGTTCAGCACGTTCGAACGCCAGTGGGGTTTGTCCGAAAGCCACTCCACCAGGTGGTCGTTGAAGGCCGACCAGCGGAAGAAGAAGTGTTGGGTCTGGCGGGGTTCGGGTGGGCTTCCGCAGGTCTTGCAGCGGGGATTGCCCAGATCCTCGGGGTCCAGGGTTCTGCCGCAGGCCTCACACTGGTCGCCTCGAGCCTTCTCGTACCCGCAGTGGGGACATTGTCCTTCGACGTAGCGGTCGGGCAAGAAGCGCTCTTCCTGGGGACAGTAGAGCTGAGTCTGGGGTTGGAGGACGATGAATCCCTTGTGGTACAGGTCCAGGAAGATTTTCTGGACCACCTGCTGGTGGTTCTCGGTGTGGGTGCTGGTGAAGAGTTCCCAGCGGATGCCGAGGCGGTCGAAGGATTCGACGATGATCCGGTGGTAGCGTTCCGCGACCTCCACCGGGGTGATCCCTTCGGACTGCGCGCGGACCGTGATGGGGGTGCCGTGCTGGTCGGTGCCCGAGACCATCAGGACCCGGTTCCCCTTCATCCGGTGGTAGCGGGCAAACTCGTCGGCCGGCAGGTAACAGCCGGCCACATGCCCCAGGTGCAGAGGACCATTGGCGTAGGGCCAGGCGACGGCCACCAGGATCGGTCGGGACATGGGCAGGCCTCCAGGGGTCGGGATCGGCCCGGGAATTCGCGGGGAGCACGCCGGCTCCTGTGTGGGTGAGAAGGCAGGCTACCCGGGACTGCGTGCGAATGTTCCGGCCATGAGCAGCAAGATCCGTATAGGTGTCCTCTTCGGCGGCCGTTCGGCAGAACACGAGATCAGCGTCCTTTCAGCGCGTTCCATCGTGGCCGGTCTCGACCCTCAGCGCTACCAGGTCATTCCCCTGGCCATCACCCGCGAGGGGCGCTGGCTCTCACCGGGCTCAGCCCGAGCCGCCCTGGAGGCCGGACGTGTCGAAGGTCTGCAGGGAGCGCTGAGCCTGTGCCCCGGGGAGGGCGAGCGAACCCTGGTTTCCAGCGGCGGGGGAGCAGACGGGGTGGCTCCCGAATTCGTCGGGTTGGACGTGGTCTTTCCGATCCTTCACGGGACCTACGGCGAGGACGGTACCGTCCAGGGACTGCTGGAGATGGCCGGTCTGCCCTACGTGGGGGCCGGGGTCTCCGGGTCCGCCGTGGGGATGGATAAAGCCCTCATGAAGGGGTTGTTGCGGGCCGCGGGCCTGCCTGTCCTGCCGGATGGGGTGGTCCTGCGCCATCGCCTGGACTTCGAGCCGGAGTCGGTGCTGGCTGAATTCCTGGAAACCCCCGGAGTGCCCTGCTTTGTCAAACCTGCCAACCTGGGTTCCAGCGTCGGGATCCGGTGGGCTCGCACGCCCGAGGAGTTGCTCGGGGCCTTGCATCATGCGGCGGAGTTCGACCGCAAGATCATCGTCGAGAGAGCCGTGGAATCTCCCCGGGAACTGGAGATCGGAGTGATCGGCAACGAGGTCCCCGAAGTCTCGGTAGTAGGGGAGATTCGCCACTGTGGGCCTTTCTACGACTACCAGACGAAGTACTTCGCCCGGGAGAATCCCCCACCCCAGATCCCTGCCCCCCTGACCTCCGAGGAGACCGACCGCGCCCGTAACCTGGCCGCCCAGGCCTGGAAGGCCCTGGACCTGAACGGATTGGCCCGGGTCGACTTCCTGATGGACTCTGAGGGGCGGATCTGGATCAGCGAGGTGAATACCATGCCCGGTTTCACCCCGATCTCGATGTTCGCCCGACTTTGGGAATCCAGCGGGGTACCCTTCGCCGAACTGCTGGATCGCCTGGTGGGCCTGGCCTTCCAGAGATTCGAGGACCGCCAGCGCAACCGGGTGCGGCCGCTCGAGTAGCGGGTTCCTGTCTCCCCGGGAAGTCCTCGAGAGCCTGCTGGTGCGCTCTGACCGCCCGGGAGCCTTCCGGATCATGTCCCCCTGACTTACGACAGCTGAGAATAACGTAAGATATGAATCTCTGTGGGTTGGGCAATATAAAGGGGGGCGGGGCCACCACCAAGAGTGCATTCAAAGGAAGTTTGAGATGAAGAAGATCCTCATCGTCGGGGGTGTGGCCGGCGGCGCGACGGCAGCCGCGCGCCTGCGTCGCCTAAGCGAAGAAGACCGGATAGTCCTCTTTGAACGGGACGAGTACATCAGTTTCGCCAACTGCGGTCTGCCCTACTACATCGGCGGAGTCATCCAGGAACGCCAGAAGCTGTTGCTGCAGACCGTCCAGGGAATGTCCAAGCGCTTCAATCTGGACATCCGCAACTTCAGCGAGGTGACGGGGATCGACCGCCAGGCCAGGACCGTCACGGTCCGCAGGACCTTGACCGGAGAGACCTACACCGAGAGCTATGACGTCTTGATCCTCTCGCCCGGAGCCCGCCCCATCCAGCCTCCGATCCCGGGTATTTCCGAAGCCGAGAACCTCTTCGTCCTGCGCAATATCCCCGATGCCGACGCGATCACAAACTTCCTCCAGGAGCGCGCTCCGCGCCGGGCCGTGGTGGTTGGAGGTGGCTTCATCGGCGTGGAGATGGCCGAGAACCTGGTCGAGCGGGGTCTGAAGGTCACCCTGGTCGAGAAGATGCCCCAGATCCTGGCTCCCCTGGACTTCGAGATGGCCCAGATGGTCCATCAGGAGATGGAGTCCCACGGCATCGAGTTGGTCCTGGGCGACGGGGTCTCGCATTTCACCGAAAAAGGCCGCTTCCTGCACTTGGAGTCGGGGCGGAAGATCCCGACCGATCTGGTTATTCTGTCCATCGGTGTGGCCCCGGAGAACGCCCTGGCCAAGGCAGCGGGGTTGAAGTTGGGGCCTCGTGGCCACGTGGTCACCACTTCCAGGCTGCGCACCCTGGACGCCGAGACCGGTCAGGAGTTGCCGGATATCTACGCCATCGGGGACGCGATTCAGGTCAAGGACGTCGTGACCGGTCAGGACACGGCCATCGCCCTGGCCTGGCCGGCCAATCGCCAGGGGCGCCTGGTGGCCGACATCATCCACGGCCGGGATGTCGAATACCGCGGATCCCTGGGAACCTCGGTCCTGAAGGTCTTCAACCTCACCGTCGCGGCCACCGGGAACAATCAGCGGACCCTGGAAACTCGAGGGATCCCTTCCCAGGCGGTCCATGCCCATCGGGGCAACCACGCCGGCTACTATCCCGGCGCCACCAACATCGCCTTGAAGCTCCTCTTCCATCCCGAGACGGGTCAGGTCCAGGGCGCCCAGGCGGTGGGGCAGGAGGGCACCGAGAAGCGCATCGACGTGATCGCCACCGCCATCAAACTGGGGGCGAAGGTCCAGGATCTGGCCGATTTGGAACTGAGCTACGCCCCACCCTTCTCCAGTGCCAAGGACCCCGTCAACATCCTGGGCTATATCGCCGAGAACCTCTTCAATCGGGAATACGGGGTGGTAGGAGTCGACCAGATCGAGAGCCTGGTTGCCCAGGGAGCCTTCTTCCTGGATGTCCGTACGCCGCTGGAATTTTCGACAGGCCACTTCCCCGGAGCGGTGAACATCGAACTCGACGAGTTGCGGGAGCGGATCGGCGAGATCCAGCTCCCCAAGGACACTCCGATCTACGTGAACTGTCAGGTCGGCCTGCGGGGCTATCTGGCCATCCTGATCCTGAAGGCGCACGGTTTCACCCGTCTGTACAACGTCTCGGGCGGTTACTCGACCTACAAGGCCTACACCTATAAGCCCGGCACCTCTGCGGTCTCTCAGCCTCCCGTCGAGGTGGATGAAGTCACCGGGCAGATCGTCCCAAGCGCGACTCCGGAACCTTCCGGTCCGGTCAGGCAGGTCGATGCCGTCGGCCTGCAGTGCCCCGGCCCCCTCCTGGCTACCTATAAGGCTGTTCAGGAGGTCTCGGAGGGGGACCGCGTGCGGGTGGTGACCACGGATCCCGGATTCGCCAAGGACATCGAGTCCTGGTGTCGGACCAATGGGCATACCCTGGCCAGCCTCTCCAGGGAAGGCAACAAGCACATCGCCGAGATCGTCAAGGGCTCTCGTTCCGGGGGCGGAACCGTCGCGACCGGGGAGAGCGCTACCCTCGTGCTCTTCAGCGGGGATCTCGACAAGGCCCTGGCCGCGATGGTCATCGCCCAGGGGGCGGCGGCCCAGGGAAAGCGGGTGACGGTCTTCTTCACCTTCTGGGGTCTCAATGCCCTGCGCAAGGCACAGGCTCCTCCCGTTTCCAAGACGATGGTGGAGAAGATGTTCGCCTGGATGATGCCTCAGGGGGCCGCGAAGTTGAGCCTCTCGCAGATGAACATGGCTGGCCTGGGCAAGGCCATGATCCAGGGGATCATGAAGGAGAAGAACGTCGATTCCCTGGAGGTCATGATGCGCAAGGCCATGGACCTGGGCGTGACTTTCATCGCCTGCACCATGTCGATGGAACTGATGGGCATCAAGAAGGAGGAACTCCTCGACGGGATCGAGTACGGTGGGGTGGGCGCCTATATCGCGGCCAACGAGAACGCCGGCACCACGCTCTTCATCTGAGGAATCGACTTCGGAGCAGCCTGCCGGAGTTTCGAGGACGATAGTGCTCGTTCTGCTCGATGCACCTGAATCCGCCGCCTGGCGTGAGAACCGAGGCCATCGAGGCGGGTCTGGATGCCAGGAAGGCGCGCGTTCTGAGGAGCGGAGCGTAGTTGGAAACTACGTGAGCACCGCAGAGGTGCGCCTGACGACGCAGACGGGCCCCTCCCACCCACACCCTGGTGTGGGTGGGGTCTCAACGCCTCGACGGCTGAATGCCACGCCAGGCG
>JAAZKF010000329.1 GCA_012799975.1 Burkholderiales bacterium | reverse complement strand
TGACCTCCGATCCGATCGAAGGCAACGAGGAGGGGGCCCAGGTCACCTACCAGCAGTTGGCCGACGAGGTGGCCCCGGGACACGGGGTCCTGTTGGATGATGGCCTGCTGGCCTTGGAGGTCGAGCGTGTCGAGGGGAATCGGGTGCTGACCCGGGTCCGCACGGGAGGCCCGATAAGCTCGGGGAAAGGCGTCAACCTGCCGCATAGTCGTCTTTCGGTCAAGGCCTTGACCGAGAAGGATGAAGCCGACCTGCGCTTCGGGTTGGAGTTGGGGGTCGACTATGTGGCCCTTTCCTTCGTCCGGAGCCCCCAGGACGTCGAGGCGGTCCGCCGGATCATGACCGAAGTCGGGGTCCATCGCCCGGTGATCGCCAAGATCGAGAAGCCCGAGGCAGTCGAGGCCATTGAAGGGATTGTCCAGGCTTTTGACGGGATCATGGTGGCGCGGGGAGATCTGGGCGTCGAGATGCCCATCGAGAAGATCCCTGGAGCCCAGAAGCGGATCATCGCCCTGGCCCGACAATACTACAAGCCCGTGATCACGGCCACCCAGATGTTGGATTCGATGATCCGGAACCCGCGCCCCACCCGGGCCGAGGTGACCGACGTCGCCAACGCCATCCTGGATGGCACCGATGCCGTCATGCTCTCGGGAGAGACCGCATCGGGAAGCTATCCCGTCGAGGCGGTTCGGGTCATGGACCGCGTCGCCCGCGAGGCCGAGAACTGTCTGCCCTTCGAGCAGGTCTACGAGCTGGGAGCACCCAAGGGCGCAGGTGAAGAAGCGGTGGCTCTGGCGGCCTGCGAAATCTCCGAGCTGGTCGATGCCCGAGCCTTGGTGGCCTGCACCACCTCCGGTGGAAGCGCCCGCCGGGTCTCCCATTTCCGCCCCCGTGCTCCGATCATGGGGGTGACCCATGACGAGGTGGTGGCCCGTCAGTTGAGCCTCCTCTTTGGCGTCGTTCCCTGCCACATCTCCAAGATGTCCAACGCCTACGACCTGGTCCTACAGGCTGCCTTGACCGCCCGCCACCATGGCGTCGCTGAACCGGGGGACCGGGTGGTGGTAGTGGCTGGCATCCCGATCGGGAAGCCCACCAACCTGATCCATCTCTTCATCATGCCTCCCCCGGACTGATCATCCGCCTCCGACCTCGGTCTCGGTCGCTTTCGTCAGGGCCGGGGACTTCCAGGAGGAAGAGGGCGAGGAATTTTCAAACGAAGGTCGAAAATCCTGCACCGATATCCTCCTGGGGGGCTTGCTGCAATGAAGAGACGCTCCTCCTCCCTGGCCAGGTTGGTCGGGGGTCCCCTGCTCAGTCTGCTACTGGTCTTCCTGCTTGCGGTAGGAAGCTACTACTCGTTGCAGATCTTCCAACAGCAGAAACTGGTCTGTCGCACCAAGCAAATCGAGCTCCGACAGGTGGAAGACCAGATCCGCGAGCTCCAGGCCCAGAATGCGCTGCTGCGCAGCCAGCAGGCGCGGCTGCAGACGCCTCAGGGTATGGAGGAGGTGGCGCGCGAGAAGCTAGGCATGGTTCGTCCTGGTGAGATCGCTTTCGTGGTCGAACCCGGACCACCCGCAGAACCCGTCCCGGAAGAGCTGCCTCCCGTCCCACCGGCCCAGCCAGAACCCGGATTTTTCCAGCGCGTCCTGGGTCACCTCCTCTTCTAGGAACCCGGCCGGACCCTCTGAGTTGACGGCTTCCGAGGAACCTTCTGGTCATTTTCGGGTTCATGCAGGGAGCCGCCGACGGGCGCAGCATAATGTAATGTCCGTTTCAGAGGGCATCAACCGGCTTTCGGGCACTTGGTCGGATGCGACGGAAGAACCCGACTGGCCGGCATCACGCGTTGGAGGAAAGCATGAGAATCCCAAGGATCGTCGTGGGAGCGGCGCTGGCCCTACTGCTGGGTTTGTGTCCGGCATTCGCCCAGGAACGCTCGGAAGTCCCGGAAAAATACACCTGGAACATCTCTGAACTGTACCCCTCGAAGGCTGCCTGGGATCAGGCTCGGGAAGAGCTGGCAGGTCGCCTGGGCGAGATGGGCGCCTTCCGCGGTCGACTCGGTCAATCCGCACAGACCCTCTTGAAGGCTCTCGAGACCCGTGAGGAACTGACCAAGGAGATCGAACGGGTCTATCTCTACGCCTACATGACTTCGGATGTCGACACCCGGGACTCGAAGGCCCAGGCGATGATGC
>JAAZKF010000040.1 GCA_012799975.1 Burkholderiales bacterium | reverse complement strand
GAAGCCGGCACATCAAGCCGACGGCCCGATCCATCGGTTCTGCGCCCAGCAGGCTGGCCACCCGCAGCACGGGGTCGAAAAACACCAGGGTCAGTCCCAAGCAGCCCCAGGCAGCGGCGGTGGCGATGAAATCCACAGCCCGCACGGAACCATCCTCCAGAGTCCTTACAGTCTTCCGGCCGGTTTCCGAGAGATTCTTCGAAGTTCCTCCTGTCTGGCGGGAGTTTCGGAACCTGCCCAGAATGGCAGTTTCTCCCGCCGGGTTGGAGCCCCCCCTGGCCCCCCGCCGGATGGCCACCGGTTTGCCCGGTGAATCCCGTCCCCCAGAGGTCTTCACATGGAAAAGGTCCAGACCCCGAAAGGCACCAGTTTCCTGGGCAGGTTCATGGTCTTGAAGGGTGCGCTGCGCGAGCTATGGATCATCTTCGGCACCAAGATCATGTCCATCGTGGCCTACGGCCTGGTGAACTCGACCCTGGTCCTGTGGTTGTCCAAGGACCTGAACTACGGCGACGTCCCGGCCGGCTTCATGGTCGCCGTGTGGTCGGCCCTGATGACCCTTTTCACGGTCATGGTGGGCTCACTGGTGGACGCCATCGGCATCCGGATCTCGTTGTTGATCGGGTTTGGGATCTGCCTGGTGGCCCGGCTGGTGATGAGTTTCTTCACCGCCCCCTGGTTCGTCATCCCGGCGGGCCTGCTCCCGCTGGCCCTGGGAGAAGCCTTGATGGTCCCGGTCATGGTGGCTGCCATCAAGAGGTACGCCACCACCGCCCAGCGCTCGATGGCCTTCTCGATGTTCTATGCGATGATGAACGTGGGCTTCGCCATCTCGGGGTTCATCTTCGACAAGGTACGGACCACCCTGGGCGAGTACGGACACCTGACCCTGCCCGCTTCCGACTTCAGTCTGAGCACCTACCAGACGCTGATCCTGCTGGGCTTCTTCTTCACCATCCCCAACCTGCTCCTGGTCTGGTTCGGCATCCGGGAAGGCATCGAGATGGGCGAGGACGGCAAGGTCCGCATCCACAAGAGCGAATCGAAATACGCCGGACAGCCGGTCTTGACCGCGGCCCTAAAATCCAGCGCCGACGCCCTGAGCGAATGGAGGCGCATCTTCATGGGGCTGTGGCACCAACCGGCCTTCTATCGCTTCCTGGCCTTCCTGACGCTGGTCGTATTCGTCCGGATGATCTTCTACCACTTCCACTACACCTTCCCCAAGTTCGGCATCCGCGAACTCGGGGAAGGTGCCCCCATCGGACAACTCTTCGGAGTTCTCAACCCGGTCCTGATCGTAATCCTGGTGCCGCTGGTGGGGGCCCTGACCCAGAAGATCTCCGCCTACCGTGTAGTGGTTTTCGGCAGCCTGATCGGCGCACTGTCGATCTTCTTCATGGCCATGCCACCGGTGTGGTTCCAGGGGCTGGCCGATGGCTTCCTGGGCGACCTGATCGCGCGGAAGTGGCTGGGGGTCCAGACCGACGTGGTCAACCCGCTCTTCGTGTCGATCTTCTTCACGGTGGTCATGCTCTCGGTCGGTGAAGCCTTCTTCTCTCCGCGACTCTATGAATACCCGGCAGCCATCGCCCCCAAGGGCCAGGAGGCCTCCTACATGTCCTTGTCGATGCTGCCCTACTTCGTGGCCAAGTTCTTCGTCGGCCCGCTCTCCGGTTGGCTGCTGGCCACCTTCTGCCCCGAATCCGGTCCGCGCAACTCCGGGATCATGTGGCTGATCATCGGCTTGATGGCGCTGGTCACCCCCATCGGACTATTCCTCCTGCGCCCGTGGATCCAGGTCCAGGAGGCGGGCCGGGATGGGCACGAAGAGGACCCCCCCGCCGCTGAGACCGAAAAGACCGAAGACCAATAGGCCTTGGCCCGGGCACCGGGAGGCCGCTTCCTGGTCTTGGCGGCGTAACGGGTCTGCGGCCTGAAAACCGCGGTCAGGGAACCCCTCGGGGTTCAGAAGAGCGTGTAGATGAGGGGGGCCACGTGGGTGGCCTGGGCCAGCGAGACCAACCCAGCCAGGAGCATCAGGCCCAACAGGACCGGTATGAGCCAGGGGCGGGTGCGGGCCATCCAACCCAGCAGGTCACAGGTGGTCTCGATCCGTCGGCCCAGTTTCCGGAAGGCTTCCCTCATGGCTCAACCCTTCCCGGCAGAGCCTGTTCGCGCAGGAACTCCGCCACCTTCTCGCCGGCATGGAAGTGTCCCAGGTCATTCCAATGCATGTCGGCCCGATAATACAGGCGCTCGCGCCCGCGGAATGCAGAGAGGAGATCCAGGGCTGCGACGTTCCTCTGGCGAGCCCATTCCAGGAGGAAGCGGCGCGGTCTGGAGCGATCGAAGAGTTCCTCCTCCAGGTCCCAGGCCGCCAACCAGGCCTGCCATTCTTCGTCATAGACCTCCTGGGAGGAGGGGATCACCACCAGGACCATCGGAATTCCCCGCGCCTTGGCCTGCATCAGCAGGTCGTCGAGGTATTCGGTGGTCTGGGCCAGGGCCTGCTCCATCTCGGGGGTGTAACGGCGCAGGAACCAGGCTTGAGGAAGGGAGGGGCGCAGGGCCGAGCGCGTGCCCCCATACATCCGCGAACGCCCATACTGATACAGGTGACTGCGCATCAAAACCCCGCGGTACCAGGGGCGGCGGGCATCCGAGGGCAGCTCGGTCTGCGGCGGAGGGGTTCGACCCAGACAATCATATGCGCTCCAGCGGGCCTCGGCGGCGGGTTTGAGGACCAGGAAACCGGAATCCAGCGTGAAGGAATCCCGGCCCACCAGGTTGTCGTGGAAGTCGTTTCCCGTGTAGAAGGAAACCATCAGCAGGTCGGCCCTGAGGGAGGCCCCGGGCCCCCGCAGCCAGGAGGCCTCGGCGTCGGTCCCCGCGTTGGGGATCCCGGCGTTGAGGACCCGGACTCCGGCGGCTCTCTGCAGGCGGGCAAGCCACGTCGAGTCGGCTTCCGACCAGCAACCGAAGGTGAAGGAGTCACCCAGGGCCAGCACGGTGCCTCCCTCAGCCCGGGATGGTAGGGGCAGGGCGCGCATCCCGTCCTTACCGATCTCCACTCGAGTGTCGAACTCCGCACTGTGAATCCTGCCCTGCCACCCCGGCCGGAGCCGGATCCCCCCCTCGTCCTCGAGGTACATACCCCGGACCTGCATGTTGGGGTTGGGAACCAGCAGGCGCAGCAGGATCTCCAACAGGACCAGACTGGTCAGGAGGATCAAGGCCACCTTCCCCAGGGTCCCGCCCAGCGAATTGCCTCCCGGCCTGGAGGCCGCCCCTTCCTCGGGACGCACCCCGAAAAGAGCGTGGGCCGCCCCGGGCAACTCCGCTTCTCCTCCGGGTCTCTTCTCGGTTCCCGAAGCCCTCTGGGGGGCGTGGGCCCATTTTTCCAGCTCGGCTCCCGGGACCAGCCGCCCTTCGCCCGCCGCCCGGCGGCTGACCAGGAAACGGCCCATCACCAAAGCGTCCATGTCCGAGCGGGCGAAGGTTGAGCAGGCCTCGGCCGGGGTGTTGACGATGGGCTCGCCGCGAAGGTTGAAGGAGGTGTTCAGGACGACCGGGACGCCGGTAAGCTGGCAGAAGCGTGAAATGACTTCGTGGTATTCCGGGCTCTGTTCCCGATGCACTGCCTGGATGCGGGCGGTGCCGTCCACATGGGTCACGGCCGGGATCTCCTCCCGGCGTTCCGGGCAGACCGGGACCACCATCAGCATGAAACGGGCGGGGTCCACCCCCAACGCGTCGGGAAGCTGGAAATAATCCTCCACCCTTTCGGCCAGGACCGAGGGAGCGAAGGGGCGGAAGGGCTCTCGGAACTTGATCCGGGCGTTCACCACATCCTTCATGTGGGAAGCCCGGGGATCGGCCAGGATGCTGCGGGCGCCCAGGGCCCGAGGCCCCCACTCGAAGCGCCCCTGCATCCACCCGATGACCTGTCCACATGCCAGGCGTTCAGCCACTTCCGAACAGACCGCCTCCAAGTCGGGGAATTCCTGACAGGCATGGCCTTCCGAACGCAAGAACCCGACGATTTCCCGGTCCGTATGCTCCTGGCCCCAGTAGCAGTGATCCATGCGGAAACGCTCGCGTCCCCCCAGGACCTGATGATAACCCCAGAGGGCAGCTCCCAGGGCCCCTCCCCCGTCACCGGCGGCGGGCTGGATATACAGCTTCTTGAAGCCCGACTCGCGCAGGATCCGAGAGTTGGCCACCGAGTTCAGGGCCACGCCTCCGGCCATGCACAGCGCCTCGTGGCCGGTCCGGCGGTGCAGCCAGGAGGCCTGGCGGACCAGGATCTCCTCGGCGACCTTCTGGATGCTGGCCGCCACATCGGCATAGTGGGGTTCCAGAAGATTCGATTCCTCCCGGCTCCGGGCCGGCCCCAGCAATTCGACGAAGCGGTCGCTGAAGGAATGGAAGGCCGAGTGGTGGTAGGCGAAATAGTCCATGTCCAGGCGGAAGGAACCGTCCGGACGGAGATGGACCATCTTGTCCAGGATCAGGTCCGCGAAGCGGGGCTGCCCGTAGGGCGCCATGCCCATGACCTTGTACTCGCCCTCGTTGACCTGGAATCCCAGGAAAGCCGTGAAGGCGCTGTACAACAAGCCCAACGAATGGGGATAGCACATCTCCTCGTCGAGGAGGATCTCCTGATCCCAGGCGGTTCCCCGGGTTCCGGAAGCCCACTCACCCACCCCGTCCACGGTCAGGATCGCCGATTTCTCCAGGCCCGAAGGATAGAAGGCGCTGGCAGCATGGGACATGTGGTGGGGGCAGAAAACGATGCGATCCCGCTTACAACCGATCCGTTCCTGCAGAATGTCGCGGACCCACAACTTGTCCAGAAGCCAGACCAGCATGGCCTCGCGGAAAGCCACCATCGAGCG
>JAAZKF010000328.1 GCA_012799975.1 Burkholderiales bacterium | reverse complement strand
TCGGTTCTCACGCCAGGCGGCGGATTCAGGGAGCCTGCCACGTGTTGCGGGTGCACGACTTCATGCCCTCGAGCACTGCCAATGGTCCGGGCCGGAGGGCGGTCTTGTGGCTCCAGGGCTGTTCGCGGGGCTGTCCGGGGTGCTGCAATCCCGCCACCCACTCCTCAGAAGGCGGCCTGATCATGGAGGTGGAGGAGGTCTGGAGTCGGATCGAGGGCCTGGCGGACACCCTGGAAGGGTTGACCGTGAGCGGGGGCGAGCCTCTCGAGCAGCTTCCTGCCGTCCTGGCCCTGCTGGAGCTCGTCCGCCGCCGCAGCCGGCTTTCGGTGGTACTCTTCACCGGGTGGACCTTCCAGCAGGTCGCCTCCCTGGGCGAGGCCCCAACCCTTTTCTCCTGCGTCGATTTGCTGGTGGCCGGCCCCTACGACCGCTCCCGGCGTCGGCCTGGCGGTCTGTGCGGTTCCTCCAACCAGACCCTCCACTTCCTGACGGACCGCTACACCCTGCTCGACGTGCTGGAAGTGCCCGAGGCCGAGATCATGATCACCCCTTCAGGAGAGATCCTATGCACCGGGGTGGATGGTTCCGAGGTCCTGGCAGGCCTGAGCGCCCGGACGGGCGAAGGATGGCCCCCGTGACCCGCCGCGACCTGATCGATCTTGGGTTTTCCCCAGGCGAAGTCCTGGGTCTGGCTTCATTCCTGGTGCGCAACGCCCGGGAGCGTGGTCTGGAACCCGAGGAGATCCGCCCCCGACTCCAGGCCCTCCTGGAAAACCCGGAGGACCATCTGGAGGATCCCTGCTTCGGCTCCCTGGCCAAGGCCCTGCAGGCTGGGAAGAAACCAGGCGGAAGGGCTGGCGGTCCCTGAGAAAACTCTTGTAGCCCGGCAAAGGACTGGAGATGACGATGCGGAAGGTGCGAGCCCATGTGGCTGGCTGCTGACGAAGTTCTCGATACCCTCCGGATGATCGACTCCGAGCACCTCGACATCCGCACAGTGACGCTTGGAATCAGCCTGCAGGACTGCGCGGCTCCGACGATGCGCTCGGCCTGCGAGCGGGTCGTCCGCAAGATTCTCACCGTGAGCCGGGAGCTGGTCCGCGTGGTCGAGCAGGTCTCGGACGAGTTCGGGATCCCCATCGTCAACAAAAGGATCGCCGTCTCCCCTGTCGCCTACGTGGGGGCAGCAACAGGCGAGAAGTCCTATGTGCCCCTGGCCTGTGCCATCGACCGCGCAGCGGCCGAGGTGGGCGTGGACTATATCGGCGGCTTCTCAGCCCTGGTCCACAAAGGTTTCAAGGACAGCGACCGGGTTCTCTTCGACTCGATTCCGGAGGCCCTCAATGCCACCGAGCGGGTCTGCTCCTCCCTCTCGCTGGCCTCTACCCGAGCCGGGATCAACATGGATGCCGTCCGGCGCTTCGGCGAGATCGTCCTCGAGACTTCCTTCATGAGACCCGAGCTGCTGGGCCTGCCCTGCTGTCGACTGGTCTCGTTCTGCAACATGGCGGAAGACAACCCTTTCATCGCCGGTGCCCTACACGGCGTGGGGGAATCCGAGACGACCATCAATGTCGGCATCAGCGGTCCCGGAGTGGTGCGCTCGGCGATCCTGCGCCTGGGCCCCACGGCCGATCTGGGGCAGGTGGCCGAAGCGATCAAGCGCACGGCCTTCAAGATCACCCGGATGGGTGAACTGGTCGGGCGGGAGGTCTCGCGTCGGCTGGGAGTTCCCTTCGGAATCCTGGACCTTTCCCTGGCTCCCACGCCGGCCCGAGGCGACTCGGTGGCCGAGGTCCTGGAGGCCATGGGCCTGGAGCGTTGTGGGACCCATGGCACCACCGCGGCCCTGGCTCTTCTGAACGATGCCGTCAAGAAGGGCGGGGCCATGGCCTCTTCCTATGTGGGCGGCCTTTCAGGGGCCTTCATCCCGCTTTCCGAAGACGAAGAGATGGCTCGCTGCGCCGGCACGGGAGCCCTTACCCTGGACAAGCTCGAAGCCATGACCAGCGTGTGCTCGGTGGGGCTGGACATGATCGCCATTCCCGGCGACACTCCGGCGGAGACCATCGCCGGTATCGTGGCCGACGAGATGGCCATCGGGATGGTCAACAACAAGACCACTGCAGTCCGCCTGTTGCCGATCCCCGGCAAGAAGGCAGGGGAAGAAGTCTCTTACGGAGGTCTCCTGGGATCTGCTCCGATAATCCCGGTCAATCCCTCCTCTTCAGCAGGGTTCATCTGCCGGGCCGGGCGGATACCGGCGCCTTTGCAGGCCTTGCGGAACTAGGTCCCGGAATTGATGATGGAGATCGTGCTGGTCCGCCATGGCCAACCCCAGTGGGCACCCGAGGGGAAGGCGGATGATAATCCGGAATTGACCCCCCTGGGTCTGGAACAGGCCGAGCGGGTGGGGCGGTTCCTGGGGCAGGAGCGCTTCGATGCCTTCTACGTCTCGCCGCTCCTGCGCAGTCGCCAGACAGCCGCCCCCCTGGCCCGTCAACTGGGGATGGAGCCCAAGGTACTCCCCTGGCTGGAAGAGATCCGCCCCCCCAAGATGGCGGGGTATCCAGCCGAAAAGGTCCACCGCTACATGGAGGATTTTCGGGCCCAGGACCTGGAGGAGTGGTGGAAGGGTCCCCCCGGGGGTGAAGCCTTCCGGGAATTCCACAAACGCGTCGTGGGCGGCGTAGAATCCCTGCTGATCGACTCGCACCGGATGGGGGTCCAGGAGGGTGGGGAGTGGCGCCTGTGGCAGGTTCCGCCCGACCCGCAGCGTCTGGTGGTCGTCAGTCACGCCGGTGTCAGCTCGATCCTGGTCTCCCATCTGTTGGCCATCGAGTCGGTCCCCTGGGAATGGGAGCGTTTCCACCTGGGATGGGCCGGCATCGCCCGCCTGGTCACCAACCGCCTGGCGGGAGCAGCCATCTGGCGGCTTTTCTCATTCGACGAGAGGACCCACCTGGCCGGCCTGCCCGATCCGCCGGGTTGATGTTTGATCCTGAAACTTTTCCGGTACCACCTTGTCCAGGATGAATAATCCAACAAGATACGGAGGTCTTTTTCAGATGAGTCTGCACGAAATCACCGACCAGCAGTTCCAAGCCGAGGTCCTGGAAGCCAAGGAACTGGTGTTGGTGGACTTCTGGGCCCCCTGGTGCGGGCCTTGTCGCATGATGGCCCCGACCCTGGAGAAGGTGGCCGGACAGTTTGCCGGACAGCTCAAGGTGGTCAAGGTAAACGTCGATTCCAACCAGGAATGGGCCAGCAAATTCTCCGTCCGCGGGATCCCCGCGCTCTTCTTCTTCCGTGCCGGGCAGCCCGTCGACAACGCGGTGGGTGTGCAGTCCGAGGCCTCGTTGGTACAACGGATCGAGAAGCTCCTGGCCACGGTGGCCTGAGGCCCGGCCCACCATGCCTGCCAAATTGAAGGCCATGACGCTGTCTGCCCTGCTCGGGGCTTTGCTGGGTCTGGGCTTTTCCTGGGGGATTGGCCTCCTCGGGGCGCCTACCTGAAACCTCTTCTGCAACCCCTGGAACGCGGCCCTCTTCGGGGCGGTGCTGGGGTTGCTGGGGTCTGCAGGTGGCAGACCATCGACCTGAATCCCTGAAGGGCGAAGGTGCAACTGCTGAGCTTTCGCCTGAATCCGCCCCCTGGCGTGAGAACCGAGGCCATCGAGGCGGGTCTGGATGCCAGGAAGGCGTGCGTTCTGAGGAGCGGAGCGTAGTTGGAAACTACGTGAGCACCGCAGAGATGCGCCTGACGACGCAGACGGACCCCTCCCACCCACACCCTGGTGTGGGTGGGGTCTCAACTCCTCGACGGCCGAAGGCCACGCCAGGCGGCGGATTCAGGTTTCGCCCTTCTGCATTTTCGGACGGAGGAGAGCGCCGTATGTCGTCGCAGGAGCCGGCACACCATTCCTGGTCGGCTCCAGCCGGAAACGCCTGGGATGACCGGGAGGGAGGAGGGCCCAGTGGCCCCTGAGATCAGCATCATCCTGCCGACCCACAACGGAGCCTCTTATCTGGCTGCTTCCATTCAGAGTTGCCTGAACCAGACTTTCGGGGACTTCGAACTTATCGTGGTGGATGACGCGTCGACCGACTCTACTCCCCGGATTCTGGAGGAGTTCGCCGCGGAACCCCGAGTGCGGATTCTCCGCAGCGAGCAGAATTTGAAACTTCCCGGGGCGCTGAACATGGGTTTCTCCAAGTCCCAGGGGCGCCTGCTGACCTGGACCTCGGATGACAACCTCTATGAACCCGGAGCCCTGGAGGCCCTGCGCGCGGTGTTCCTGGAACGCCCGGGGGTCGATCTGGTCTATGCAGATTACTCGGTAATCGGCCCCGAGGGTCAGCTCCTGCGCGAGCACCGATGCTCCGAACCGGACTATCTGGTGGAGCGCAACTGCGTCGGGGCGTGTTTTTTGTATCGCCGCTCGGTAATGGAAAGGGTGGGGACCTACGAGACCGAGACCTTCCTGGCAGAGGACTACGATTTCTTCTTGAGGACCTTCCTGGCGGGCTTCCGGATGTATCACCTCCGCGAAGTGCTGTACCGCTACCGCGTCCACGAGGCTTCCCTGGGTTCGACCTTCGGGAGCGCCCAGGTCGACCAGGTCGCCGAGGCCGTGCGGCGCCGACATCTCAAGCCCTGGAAGCGTGAGTGGGTCCGCTTGCGCCGGCGGGTCCGCAAGGCCATGGGGCTGCTGACATCCTCGTAGAGAGCTGGGGAAGCTCCCTGCGGAGAAACCTGGAAAGGCCTGCCGTCCTGCCCCGGCCTCTCCTTTCGGCAGGAAGTCGTACAGCCCTGAATCCGCCGCCTACCGTGGCATTCGGCCGTCGAGGCGTTGAGAGCCGCCTCGATGGCCTCGGTTCTCACGCCAGGCGGCGGATTCAGGACAGCAGAACAAAGTTGACAGCCCCAAGAATTGGAGGCTATAATCCTCCAGTCGCGGGCACGTGGCAGAGAGGACAATTGCATCAGACTGTAAATCTGACGCGCTACGCGCTACGGAGGTTCGAATCCTTCCGTGCCCACCAAAG
>JAAZKF010000327.1 GCA_012799975.1 Burkholderiales bacterium | reverse complement strand
TCGGCGTCCACGAAGAGGACCACCCAATCCTCGGGAGCGCTGACCATATCGAAGAGCGCCTCGGCGGAGGGTATGACCTCTTCAAGAAGTTCAGGACGTCCCTCCACCTGGGCTCGCTGCCAGTTCCGGCGCAGCCCCAGCTCCCGGGGCCACTTCCAGAAGAGCGTGGCCAGCAGCAATTCCACGGTAGCGGGAGTCAAACTGTAGGGCGGCTCGATGAGGGGTACGACCAGGTCCAGGCCGGGCACCGTGCGCGCCTCGCCCGCCCCGCCGACCAACTTCTGGCGAAGCTGGTTGAAGGCCCTTCCCAGGCCCTGCTCAGGGACCTTTTCGACCAGGTTGAAACTGGTCCAGTTCCTGGCCTCGCTCTGTAAAGCCAGGATCCCCGTCTCGACCAGGCCGGTCTTCAGGATCCTTCCGGTGACCCCGGCGTCCGTCCTCAGGGCGAGTTCGCCGCGACAGGCCAGAAGGTGGTTCAAGGCCACCTGGCGCTGCCGGCGCGTGTGACCACGGTCTCGAAGGAAAGCCAGCGCTGGCTCGGAGAGCGCGGGGGGAGCGCCGACTGTTTCGTCAATGACACGATCCACCAGGTCCTGGAGGGACTTGACGTCGAGATCTGTGAAGACCTGCCCCTGGTGACGGAAGACCATCTCCCCGGGCTGCAATAATTTCTGGAAGGACTTGCGCAGGGCGCTGCGGGCGGCCTCCAGCCTGGCAGTCACCTGCCGGTACTCATTGGAGGTCGGGTCGCTGAAGGGCGGTTCGAGGGCACGCAGGCGGTCCAAGGCCCTGACTTCCAGGGCCTCATTCGCGAAGGATGCCGGCTTGGAGGGCAGGCCCAGGATCAGGCGCGGGTGGTCCAGGCTCCCGGCCTCGGCCAGCTCCCGAACCGCCTGGAGCTCCTCCTCGGTTTCGGCCAGCACGAAGGCCACCAGCAGGTCGCCCCGATACGGGCGGACCTGGTGCGAAAAAGCCTCGACTTTGGCCAGGAAGGCCGACGGATCGCCCAGCTCGGCAGCCCGGAAGAGACGCCAGAAGGCCTGACGATCGGTTCCGTGGCGGGCATTGAATCGGGAAGCCGGCAATCGGGGCAACGAGACGTTCCGCTGCAGGATGGCCGGCAGGTCCAGGGAAGGGCGGACCCGGTTGCGGGTTCTCTCCAAGGCCTCGTCCAGGTCGACCTGCCTGCGTTCCAGGGGCAGAAGGTACTCCTCGCTGGCCTCGGCGTAGCGCAGCGCGCCCTTCTGAACCAGCAGTTCCAGGCTTCTCTGGGCGATCCGGACTTCGCGTTCACCCATGTGCAGGGCCCAGACCAGTTCCTCGGCCCGAGAGCGCAACCGGTCGTGCCCGATCAGTTGGAATATGAACACCGTGCGCAGCAGGCGCCGAGCCTGGGGGATATCGCCCGCGACCAGGATCGCCTTGTGCATGGCCTCGACGAATTCCTTGTGGGCCGGGTCCTGCTCCAGGGCCTTCTCGAAGTGGGTGTACATGGCATCGACCGTGTACAGCGAGAGGCGCCCGTTGGGCTGGGTCACAGCGAAGTTCTTCAGGAAGTAGAGGAAGCCACCGGGCGTGGCGTCGGCGAAGATGGTGAAGGCCGTCTTCTCTTTGGAGGCCAGAC
>JAAZKF010000326.1 GCA_012799975.1 Burkholderiales bacterium | reverse complement strand
TGCGCTTCATGAGTTGCCCCACCAGGACATTCAAGGCCTTGTCCTTCCCCAGACGGAACTCCTCGACGGCCTGGGGGTGGTCCTGAAGCACCGCCAGGACCTCTTCTCGTAACGCATCTTCGCCGGAGATCTGGACCAGGCCCAGGCGTTCGAGCAGCTCCGCGGGTTCTCCACCCTCCCGGAACAGGTGCTCCAGAAGTATTCGAGCGCCCTTGTTGCTTATTGTTCCCCGGTCTACCAGGGTGAGGACCTCGGCCAGGGCCTGAGGGCGCAGCTTGCCCTGAGCGAGATCGATCCCCGCCTCGCGGGCCAGCCTGGAGAGTTCGTTGGCCATCCAGGTGGCCACCTCCAGGGTGCCTCCGGCCGCTTCGAAGAAATCCGCCTGGCTTCGGCTGGAGGTCAACCAGGAGGCCTGGGCCGGGGTCAGGCCCGGATCCTGCCGGTAACGTCGGGCTCGAGCCGCTGGCAACTCGGGGATCGAGGCGTCGACGCGGTCCAACCAGGCGCGATCGACCACCAGGAAAGCCAGGTCCGGTTCGGGGAAATAGCGGTAATCGTGGGCGTGCTCCTTCCCGCGCATGGAGACGGTGACGCCCCGCTCCTCATCCCAGGCTCGCGTCTCCTGTGCAATCCGGGAGCCCCGCTCCAGCAACTCGCGTTGACGCACCACCTCGAAGGCCAGCGCCGAGGAGACCGAGCGGAAGGAGTTCATGTTCTTGATCTCGACTTTGGTGCCCAGCTCCAGCGAACCCTGCGCTCGCAGCGACACGTTGGCGTCACAGCGAAGCGACCCCTCCTCCATCTTGCAGTCACTGACCTCCAACCAGCGCAGGAGGTCTCGCAGGGCCTCGAGGTAGGCCGAGGCTTCCTCAGGCGCGCGCAGGTCGGGCTCGCTGACGATCTCCAGAAGAGGCACGCCAGCCCGGTTGTAGTCCACCAGGGTATAATCCGAGCCTCCCAACCTTCCCGCCACCTCCTGGCGGCCTTCCGCCACGTGGATGGACTTTCCGGCGTCTTCCTCCAGATGGATCCTGTGGATGCGGACCCGATGGAGCCGCGACCCCACCTCGAATTCCAAGACCCCATGTTCGGCCAGGGGCATGTCATACTGCGAGGTCTGGAAGTTCTTCGACATGTCGGGGTAGAAGTAGTTCTTGCGATCGAACTTCGAGAGGTGCGCGATCTTACAGCCCAGGGCCCGACCCGCCAGGATCAGCAGTTCGACGGCTCGACGGTTGAGGACCGGCAGGGCCCCGGGCAGACCCAGGCAGACCGGGCAGACCGCCGAATTGGGAGGGGCTCCGTAGCGGTTGGGGCACCCGCAGAAGAGTTTGGTGCGGGTGGCCAGTTCGACGTGGACCTCCAGGCCGATTACCGTCTCGAAAAGCAGGCCGGCAGCCTCGGGTGCGCTCATGCCGTGCCTCCGCCGCCGAGGGCGGACTGCGGGAAGGCCAGGTGGTACTGACGGACTGACTGCAAGGCCTGTCCGCAGGCCAGGAGCCTTCCCTCGTCCCAGGCCCGACCGATGACCTGCAGGCCTGCTGGCAGTCCCCGAACAGGCGCCATCGGGATCGAAAGCCCCGGCAACCCGGCCAGGTTGGCTCCCACCGTATAGCCGTCGGACAGGTACATGTCCAAGGGACCGGCGGTCTTCTCATCCAGCGGGAAGGCCGGGATGGGGGTGGTGGGCAAGACCAGGAGGTCGGCTCGGCCCAGGGCCTCCTGAAAATCCCGCGAGATTACCGAGCGCACCTTCTGCGCCTGGGAATAGTAGGCCTCGTGGTTGCCCGCCGACAAGGTGTAGGTCCCCAACACGATCCTCCGCTTGACCTCGGTTCCGAACCCGGCCGCCCGGGTCCGACGCATCATCGCGGCCACATCCGGCCCGGAGACCCGCAGCCCATAGCGCACCCCATCGAAGCGGGCCAGGTTGGAGGAGGCTTCGGCCGAGGCCAGGACATAGTAGGCGGGCAGGGCGTATTCGAGATGGGGCAGAGCGACGTCCACCAGCCGGGCCCCACAATCGACCAGGGCCCCGGTGGCCTCCTCGAAGGAGGTCGCCATCTCGGGCTCCAGCCCCTGCAGGAAGGTCCGGGGAATCCCCAGGCGCAGGCCCTCGACTCCGCACTCCGACAAAGCCGTATAGTCGGGGACGGGACGGTCCTCGCAGGTGGAATCCAGAGGGTCTTGTCCTGCCAGGACTCCCAGCAGCAGTGCGCAGTCCCGGACATCTCGAGCCAGGGGGCCGACCTGGTCCAAGGAAGAGGCGAAGGCCACCAGGCCGTAGCGGGAGACCCGACCATAGGTCGGCTTAAGGCCGCAGACTCCACAGAAGGCGGCCGGTTGGCGGATGGAACCTCCCGTATCCGAACCCAGGGCCAGGGGGACCATTCCCGCCGCCACAGCCACCGCCGAGCCTCCGCTGGAACCTCCCGGAACCAGCTTCGGATCCCAGGGATTCCGGGTCGGCCCGAAGGCCGAGTTCTCGGTGGAGGAACCCATGGCGAACTCATCGAGGTTGGTCTTGCCCACTACGATGGCGCCGGCCGCCTGTAGACGGCGCACTACGGTGGCGTCATAGGGAGGCATGAAGGACTCGAGGGTCCGGGATCCGCACGTCATCGGCATCCCTTGCAGGCACAAGTTGTCCTTCAGGGCCACGGGAAGTCCGGCCAGCGGTCCGGGATCCCGCCCCGCGTCCAGTTCCTCGTCGATCCGATCGGCCTGTTCCCGGGCCTGGTCCGCCTGCAGGTGCAGGAAGGCGTGGAGGGTCGGCTCCAATATTCCGATTCGCTCCAAAGCCTGCTCGAGAAGGTCACGGGCCCGAAGCTGGCGCTCGCGCAGGAGGGGGAGGAGTTGGTGGGCGGTGAGCCGGTGCACTCAATCCTCCTCGAGAATACGCGGGATGTGGAAGTAGTCTCCCTGACGCGCCGGGGCGTTGGCCAGGACCACCTCCGGACTCAAGGAAGGAGCCGGTTGGTCCTCCCGGAACACGTTGGTCCGGACCGGGATATCCGGTTGGACCCCCTCCAGATCCACTTCGGCCAGACGACCGACATACTCCAGGACCGAACCCAATTGCAGGGCCAGGCGTTCGAGCTCGTCGGGCTCCAGGTCCAAGCGGGCCAGGCGGGCTACGTGTTCCACCTCCTGAAGGGATGGACGTATCTGGGAATCTCTCAATGCCGGACCCTCCGCTCTGGTCGCGGTTCGAGTCGCCCTGGAAGAGTCCTCTGGAAGCTCGTCCCTCAGTCCTCGCCCCATTCCTCCGCCCAGGCGGTTCGCGTCAGGTCCAGGTCCGACCAGGTTTGTTGAGACTCCAGATCCGCCAGGCAGGCCAGGGAATCGATCTCGAACTCGTGCAGGGCGTGGAAGAAGTGAAGGTGGTCCCGCCTCCGGGCCAGGAAATGACCAGCACCGGGGGTATAGCGGGCTGTGGTGGCCCGCGTTGCGATTCCGTGGACCAGCCGGAAGAAGTTCTGGAACGAGGCGTAGGAGACCCGGCCCAGGAAGGACCGATAATTGACCAGGGCAGCGTCGAAACGCAGGGGCTCAGACAATCCCTGCACGTAGAGGTCCAGGAAGAAGGATTCGTGCTTGGAGATGACCTTGCTCTTGTCGACGCCTCCGCGCAGCATGCGGGAAACGCCTCCCATCATCTTCTCGATGTTGTAGGCGTCGGTGTCGGTCTCGCGGTGTTCCAATATGGCCCCCAGCGCGACCAGGCGGACATTCTCCCAGGGGATCTCCAGGATATCCTGGGCTGTCTCCACCACCAGGTTTTCCTCGTGGAAGGAGCCGGTCTTGACCCGCATGGGCAGAGGCAAGGAGCGCTCGTGTCGGAGCGGCCCGCGCGGTCGATCGATTTCCTCGCGAAGCACGAAACCGGGCAGGGGGGGATGGTAGCCCTCCGACTGCGTCTGGTCTTCAGGGATTCCCTCGGGAGGTCCGACAGCATCCATGACTACTGGGCCTGTCCGGTCCTGCCGTAACGGTCATCACCCTGGCCGGTGATGGTTACCCGCAGGTGGCGGAGCCTCAAGCGCATGTCGTTGGCGTTGTCCGAGTTGCGGATAGCCTCCTCTGCCGTGATCTTGCCAGCCTTGAAAAGTTCCAGTAAACAGTGGTCGAAGCTCTGCATCCCATCAGGGTGGAAGGAATCCAGCTCGCGTTTGATGGTCGTCAGGCTCCCCTCGCGCAGCAGCTCGGTCATCCGCGCATTCCCCAGCATGACCTCCACGGCCGCTACGCGCTTGCCATCGACCCCGGGGATCAGGCGCTGGGCCACGATGCCCCGGATATTCAGGGAGAGTTGCTGCAGAATCGGGCTGTGCATCTCGTCGGGGAAGAACTGCAGGACTCGCTCGATGGTCTGGACGGCGTTGTTGGCGTGCAGGGTCGAGAGCACCAGGTGGCCGGTCTCGGCGAAGTAGACTGCGGCCTCGACCGAATTGACGTCGCGCATCTCACCGATCAGCAGCACGTCGGGAGCCTGACGCAGGGCGCTCTCCAGACCATCCTTGAAGGACATCGTGTCGCTGCCCACCTCGCGCTGGCTGATGATGCAGTTGGCCTCGTCCTCATGCAGGTATTCGATGGGGTCCTCGATGGTGACGATGTGGCCGGGCGCATTCTCCTTGCGGTAGCGGATCATGGAGGCCAGGGTGGTGGACTTGCCCGAACCGGTGGGGCCGGTCATGAGGACCAGCCCTCTCTTCTGCATGGTCAGCGTCTTGAGCACCTCGGGAAGCCCCAATTGCTGGAAATCGAGGATCTCGTCCTCCACCCGCCGCAGCACCATGGCCACGGTACCCTTCTGCTTGTAGGCGTTGACCCGGAAACGGGCCACGCCCTCCAGGGAGTAGACGAAGTTGGCCTCGGGGTGATCGGTCTCGAACCCCTCCCGTTGACGGATCGGCATGATGGTGAAGGCCAGATGCTCGGTCATCTGGGGGATCAGGGGCTGACATTCTACCGGATACATGTTGCCCTGGATCCTCAGGAACGGGACGCTGTTGGCCTTGATGTAGACATCCGAAGCCTTCTCGCGGACCGAGACTGCCAGGACCTGGTCCAGCAGTTGGCGCAGGTTCTCGACTTCCATGCTTCCTCCTCAAACCGGTTCGAGGGAGCCTCGGGACGGTGTCCCGGCTCACCTCGACAGGCCATGTTTCGAGCGCCGGAACCCGGCGCCCTGCACGTTCATTCCTTGCGATCCGCCCGCTCCCCCAAGGCCAGCTCTTTGCCTTGTATGAGGCGTTGGATGTTGCCTCTGTGTCGGTACAGGGCAAAGGCCGCGGCCAGCACTCCGAAGGCGATGTAGACGGGGGGGTCATGGTAGACGATCATCAGCACGGGGACGCTGAGCAGGGCAGCCAGGGAGGCCAGCGAGCTGTAGCGGCTCAAGGCCAGCACTGCCACCCACAGCAGGCCGGCCATGGCCGCCACCAGCGGAGTCAGGCCGAGCAGGACGCCGAAGGAGGTGGCCACACCCTTACCCCCGCGAAAGCGCATGAAGATCGACCAGTTGTGCCCGGCTATCGCCGCCAGCCCGCAGGCCACCGTCGTCACGTGGGCCAGGAAGTCCGGAACCATGGCGAAGAACGCGAGTTTCACGGCCAGGAAGCCCTTCAGGAGGTCGGCAACCAGGACCAGGACACCCCCGGCCAGACCCAGTGCCCGAAACGCATTGGTGGCCCCCACATTTCCACTGCCGTAGAGACGCAGATCGACTCCCTTCAGACGGTGGGCCAGGATCATCCCGGAGGGAATCGAGCCTATCAGATAACAGAGCAGCAGGACGACCAAGGTCCAGAGTGGGAACATGCCGTCACCTCACTTGACGAACTTCAGTTCGATAGGAGTACCCACGAACCCAAAGGCCTCGCGCAACTGGTTTTCCAGATATCGCCGATAGGAGAAGTGGACCAGTTTTGGGGAGTTGCATTTCAGGGCGAAGGTGGGCGGTTGCACTCCCCGCTGGCTGACATACTTCACATTGAGGTATTCTCCCTTGTAGCCGGGCGGAGGACGCAGGGCCATGGCTTCGCGGATCACCTGGTTGAGCAGGGGGGTGGGTACCCGGCGAGTGGCCTCGTCGACGGAATCCAGGGCTGTCTCGAGAATTTCGTGGGTACCTTCTCCGGTCAGGGCAGACACGAAGAGAACAGGTGAATAGGACAGGAAGTCAAGGTCGGTTGCCAGCTTTCGGGTGAACTCCTGCTTCCAGGCGGCCACCCTGTCGGCCGGGGCCATCTCGTGGAGGAGATCCCACTTGTTGACCAGGATCACCGAGGCCTTGCCGGCCTCGTGGATCTCGCCGGCGATGCGCTGGTCCTGGGCCACCACGCCATCGCGCGCATCCAGGACCAGCAGGCCCACGTCGGCGCGTTCCAGGGATTGGGCCGCGCGAACCCCGCTGAAGTATTCGATGTCCTCGTCAACCTTGGACTTGCGGCGAAGCCCCGCAGTGTCCACCAGGCGAACAGGACGCCCCTCATACTCGATCAGGGTGTCCACGCTGTCGCGCGTGGTCCCCGCCTCGTGGTGGACGATGGCCCTTTCTTCTCCGATAAGGCGGTTGAGCAGGGAGGACTTGCCCACGTTGGGGCGGCCTACCAGGACCATCGAGACCTCGTCGAGGTCGGCCTCCTCTTCTGTCTCCGGCAGGAGTTCCAGGACCCGGTCCAACAGGTCTCCGGTGCTGACCCCGTGGATTGCCGAGACTGTCAATGGCTCTCCCAGCCCCAGGGCGTAGAACTCGTAGGCTGCAGACTCGATGGACAGGGTCTCGGCCTTGTTGGCCACCAGCAGCACGGGGGCCTTCTGGCGGCGCAGGATGTCGGCCACCTCCTCATCGAGGGGATGGATTCCGACCCGGGCGTCCACCAGGAACAGGACCAGGGCAGCCTCCTCGACGGCCTTGCGTGCTTGCTGATGCACCTGCTGGCGCAGCACGTCGGGGTCCTTGGGGTCGATTCCCCCCGTGTCGACCAGGGTGAAGGTCCGTCCCGACCATTCACACAGGCCGTAGATCCGATCCCGCGTGATCCCGGGCGTATCCTGCACGATGGCCATGCGGCGGCCGACCAGGCGGTTGAAGAGGGCAGATTTGCCCACGTTGGGGCGACCCACGATGGCCACGATGGGGGTGTTCCGAGAAGTGATCCGAGGACGAGGCTGATTCAATGTCGTCATTCTTTCCGGGCCCGGCCCTCCGGCGGGGGCCCCTGATCGATCAATGTTTGGATGCTGGCCATGACCTGGCAACAGACCTCCTGGATGCGCTGCTCTGAAGGTTCGGGATCCTTTCCGAAACGCATCGGGGGACCGAAACGGATCCCGAAGGGAGGGCCGCCCGGCAGCATCCGACGTTGGACGGATTCCCGAGTCCGGAATACCGCCACCGGGACCACGGGAACCCCGGTTCGCAGTGCCAGGAGCGCAACCCCGGGACGAGCCGGGTGCAGCCGGCCATCGCGCGAACGGGTCCCCTCGGGGTAGATCCCGATCATACGCCCGGCCTCCAGGTGCGCTCGAGCACCGTCCAGGGCTCGGCGCTTCCTGATCTCACTTCCCTTCCGGTCTACCTCCAGGCAGCCGCAGGCACGCATGAATGCCCCCAGGAACGGAACAGCGAAGAGCTCCCGCTTGGCCATGAAGAAGACCTGGCGGTGCGGGATGGCGGTGGCCAGTAGAGGAGGATCCAGGTAGGACTGGTGGTTGCTGGCCACCACGCAGGCTCCGCGATCCGGGACGTTCTCCAGCCCTTCCTCCCAGGCCCGATAGACCAGGCGGAAGAAAGTTCGGAGGGTAACCTGCCCGAATCGATAGGCCGGCAGGATCCTCTCGACGGGCTTATGCAACCTCATCCTCGGGACTCCAGGAATCTGGCCACCACCAGTTCCACGACCTCTTCAGCGCTCATCGAAGTGCAGTCCAACCACTCGGCATCTTCCGCCACCCTGAGCGGAGAGTCGTTCCGCGACGAGTCGATGTCGTCGCGTTCCCTCAATTGGTCGGAAACCTCTTCCCTAGAATATTCGCGGCCTTCGGAGAGGAGGTCGGCCTGACGCCGGCGAGCCCTCTCGAGCAGGTCGGCGTCCAGGTAGAACTTCAGGCGGGCTTCCGGAATGACCACGGTACCGATGTCACGCCCGGCCATGATCACCCCGCCCTGCTCGGACTTCTTCCGTTGACGGCGAACCATGTCCCGGCGCACACCGGGGACACTGGCCACCCGGGGGACGGCTTGTGACACCTCGGGCGAGTGGAGCTCCGCAGTGATGTCCACTCCGTCCACCAGCAGGCGATGCCCGGATGCAGAATCCGGATCCGGCTGCAGGTCCAGGCTCATCCCACAGGAAAGTTTCTCCAGCGCCACTTCGTCGGCCAGGTCCAGCCCTTGTTTGAGCGCCTGGAAGGTGACAGCCCGGTACATGGCTCCGGTGTCCAGGTACACCAGACCCAGGCGCGAGGCCAGGAGGCGGGCTACCGTGGTCTTGCCGCTGGCAGCGGGTCCATCGATGGCGATGTTCGGCAATTTCGTCATGAATTCCAGACCCCGAATATTCTGGCACGGGACCGAGAACGGGATTTTGACCTCAGCCCCTCGGGTCCTCCAGGTCAGAAATCCAGGTAGAAGCGCCCCCCCGGACGAGCGACCACCAGGGTTGCGCTGTCCAGGTAGAGCCGGGCCACCCTCTGTACGTCCTGAGGGGTGGTCTCCTGGAGGTGGCGCAGGTAGTACATATCCGACTCGTAGCCCAGGCCCAGGATCTCGGCCAGTCCCCGGTGGAAGGCCTTCCCCTGGTTGGTTTCGCGCTCCAGGAGGTAGTTGCCGATAAGCTTGCGCTGGGTATCCTCCAGTTCAGACTGCGAGATCCTCTCCTTCTTCAGTCGGTCCACCTCGCCCAGGATGCGGCGCCGGCTCTCCCCGACGCTGTTGGGTCGGGTGATGATATAGGCCAGTATGTGCGAGGGGCCTTCCAGATCCGGATAGATCGAACCCAACTCGTAGGCCAGGCCGCGCTTCTCGCGCAGTTCGATCCATAAGCGAGACGAGATGCCCTCGCCGAGCAGGCAGTGGATCACCCGCATGGCGGCATAGTCCCGGGAAGTCAGGCTGGGGGCAGGATAACCGAGAAAGACCCAGGCCAGGCGCGAGCCGGCGGCCAGGAAGACCTCCTTCTCAGAGGCTTTGGGCTCCCATTGGATGTTGACCGAGGTCTCTCGAACCGGCTCCAACGACGCGAACTCCCGTCGGACCAACTCGGCCAGGGCCGTTCCATCCACCTTGCCTGCCACCGACAGGACCATCCGGTTGGGCACGTAGTAGCGCTGGAAATAGGCATCCACGGCCTGTGGATCGAATTTCCGGACCGAACCCTCCACTCCTGAGGTGGTCCGCTTATAGGGGTGGTAGCGGTAGAAGGTGTCCAGGAAGACCTCATACAGGGCCGAGAAGGCACCCTGATTGCCTTGCAGGGCCTGGAGCGCAAGGGAGCGGGCCTGGTCGACCTCAGATGTGGTGCTGGCCCGCTGACGCAGGGCTTGCCCCAGACGGCCGATCATGAACTCGAGGTATTCGGGAGTCGTCAAGAGACTGATCCGGGCATAGTCGGGCTCGGCCTGGGTCGTCACCAGGCTTCCGGTGATCTCCACGATGTCCTGGCCTGTAGTGTCCTTGGTGATCCTGTCCGAGAGCAAATCTTGGATCAGGCTGGTCAACCCCGTCAGGTTGCTGCCCTCCTGCTGGACTCCGGCACGCACCAGGAGTTCCACCGCCACGATGTCCTCGAATGGTGACTCCTGCACCAGCAGCACCAGGCCGTTGGGAAGCACCAGGCGGGTGACCGGCGGCGCCGGAATGGAGCTGATCGAAACCGGGGATGACCCCGGCAAAGCGAGTCGCGGCTCCTCAGGAACTTGAGCCCAGGCCGGCGAACCGGTCAACACAAGGCCCAGGGCCAGAAGCCGGAGGACGGCCAACAGACCCCAGCGTGAAGGGTTCAGGCAGACGCGGGTTCTCATCATCTGGCCCTGGATCTGTTCTCTTCCCCGGCGGGTCGACGGGCTTTGACGATCAGGCAGTAGCGGCCCGGGCCCAGATACTTGCGAGCGGCCTGGATCACGTCCTGACGGGTAACCTTCTCGATCTCCTGGACATAGGTGGTCGCGAAATCCACTTCATCGATGGCGGCGTAGAAGCCGAGGCTGTCGGCCTTCCCCGAGTTGGTCTCGTTGCCCAGCAGATAGGTGCTGCGCAGGAAATTGCGAGCGCGCACCAGGTCCTGGTCGCTGAAGTCCCCCTCCCGGACCTTCTCGATGACCGCCAGCAGGTCTTCCCGCAAAGTCTCCTCCTGGCCGGCAGGGGCGACTCCCGAGACTATGATCAGGCCGGGATGACGCTGGGTCAGAAAGTCAACCCCGGCCTCCATGGCCTTCTGGGTTTCCACCAGTTCCCGTCCCAGGAGCGAGCCGCGGCCGATGCCCAACATGAAGGACAGCACATCGACCTGGTAGATATCGGGACGATCTTTGACCGAAGGACCGGGATACCCCAGGATGACGAAACTGGTCCGGGTGGTGGCGGAGGTCTCGACGACCCGGATCTCCTTTTCGGGAGGCGGGACCGGGTCGGGCAACAGCTCCGGAACAGCGGCCTCGCGGTGGAAGGAGCCGAAGAGTTCCCGGGCCCGGGGAATCACCTCCTGGAGGTCCACATCCCCGACTATGACCACGCTGGTCCTCTCGGGAGCATAGAAGGAATCGCGGAAGCGGAGGAAGTCCTGGCGCTGGAAGTTGGAGATGTTCTCCTCGGTCCCGATGATCGGCTGCCCATAAGGATGCTGCCCGTAGGCCATCTCGTAGATTCGGGTGCTCATGACGCGCAGCGGGCTCTCGGAACTCAGGCGATACTCCTCGAGGATGGCCTTGCGCTCATGGTCCACCGACTCTTCTGAGAGTTCGGCGTTGATCAGGGCATCTGCCAGCAGGCTCATGCCTTGATCAACCTGCATGCAGGGCAGGTTGATGTAGAAATGGGTGAAGTCTCGGGTGGTAGCCGCGTTGGTTGTGCCGCCTATGGCTTCGATGGCTCGTTTGAACTGGGGCCCTGAGAGGTTCGGGGTTCCCCGGAAGAAGAGATGTTCGTAGAAATGGGTGATCCCGTTGGTCTGGGCGGTCTCTTCGAAGCTGCCGACCTTGACGAAAACGTTGACCGAGACCGTGGGCGAAGACCGGGTCGGCAGGACCAGCAAGGTGGCTCCATTGGGCAGGATCTCACGATGAGGCTTGTCCAGGGCCAAGGCGGGAAGCGCCGTCCCCAGTAGCAGAAGGAGACCGAGGAACCAGAAGCAGGCGGGCCGGCGCCTGCGGAGGGCAGGAGAGGCCGCGGACAAGGGACGTCCCTCCCTTGGAAAAGACGAGGAAGCTATCTGGAGACTCCGCCTGGGCACCTGGCAGGTCCTACCTTTCTTTGAAGACGGGGCGGCGGTCAAGAGCCCCCCTGAATCCGCCATCTACCGTGGCATTCGGCCCGCCGAGAGCGCTGCAGGGCCGCATCATTCTATCACGCCCTTTCGCGGAGCCACAACCGCGAGGACCTCGTCATAAAGAAGAAGGTCGGTCCGAAGACCGACCTGTGTGGTACCGCGTAGGGGATTCGAACCCCTGATTTCCGCCGTGAGAGGGCGGCGTCCTAAGCCCCTAGACCAACGCGGCGCGACTGGCTGCCGGGGAAGGATTCGAACCCTCGCGTACGGATCCAGAGTCCGCTGTCCTACCACTAGACGACCCGGCAATTTTTCTTTCGGTCGGCACCCGGAAGTGTCGGCCGAAGCGGATTATAGACGACCTCCTCGGCGGACGTCAACCCTTTCCCGTAGGCCTGAATCCGCCGCCTACCGTGGCATTCGGCCATCGATCCGGGCCCGTCTGCGTCGTCAGGCGCACCTCTGCGGTGCTCACGTAGTTTCCAACTACGCTCCGCTCCTCGATGCACGCCTTCCTGGCA
>JAAZKF010000325.1 GCA_012799975.1 Burkholderiales bacterium | reverse complement strand
TGGAAACTACGTGAGCACCGCAGAGGTGCGCCTGACGACGCAGACGGGCCCCTCCCACCCACACCCTGGTGTGGGTGGGGTCTCAACGTCTCGACGGCCGAATGCCACGGTAGGCGGCGGATTCAGGCTGAATCCGCCTTCTCGCGTGAGAGCCGAGGGCGGCGAGATCCGTCAAGGCAGCCAAGGCCCCCTTGCTCTTGAGATTCGGAGTCAGGACAAGGATATCCATGGTCTGCCCCCCTCCCAGGTCTTCACGCCTCCAAGTGCGAAGACCAGCCCGTCCTGGAAGCCCTCCCCGACGCAGGTCATTCTCCTGCGCGTGGGCCGGCCAAAGTTCGCCGACCCATGAGATATCGCAGGAGATGGGAGGTTCCAGCCGAACGCCCATGAACCCGGTTCCAGACCTCGCCGACCTCCAACTGCGAGGCCCGAGCCCGGACCGGAGGGTACAGGAGGAAGCGGCACATGATCTTCAACCTCTTCAAGAAGAAGAAGGCCGGCCTGAAGTTGAGGCCCAAGCAGGAGGTGGAGATCGAATTCCTGTCCGACGAGTCGGACAGCTACGAGTGTTACTTCACCCGAGTCCTGGACATCCAACGCAAGAAGGTCATCCTCAAGGCTCCGGGCACCGAGCGCCGTCCCATCCGGATGTTCCCCGGCCAACAGGTCACGATCACTACCCTGGACGAGAACACCCTGTATGCCTTCCAGGCCACGGTCCTGGATGCCACCGAACGAGAGTTCGACATCACGCCACCTGCCAACGTCCACGATGAGGAACTGCCCGCCCGGGACGAAAACTTCCGGCTTGAGGTCCCGATCACGGTGGAATACCGGGCCATGAACACGGCCCACACCCAGGTGGCCCAGACCTTCGCCATCACGTCGGCCGGCCTGGTCCTGGCCACCAACCTGCCCATCCCCCCGGGAACAAGCCTGCACATGGAACTGGAGATTCCCAGCACCCCCGACATCCGGACCAAGGGGCGGGCGATCAGCAGCGAAAAACACCCGGACCAGAAGAGCAAGCACCTCTCGGAAATCGAATTCGAAGACATGTCCGAATCCGACCGGGACGCGATCCTGCGCTACGCGATCTACTCACGGCGCCGACAAGAACGCCAACGCGAATGGGGCGAGGAGGAAGAGTTACCGCGCTGAAACTCCGGCTCCCTCCGGATCCCAACCTATCTTGAAGAGAGCCCGGCCCTGGGCTCTCTTCAAGATCCAGGCACCCAGCGGAGCCGCCCCGAAAGGTCGCCGGCGACAGCAAGCGAAGGGGGCCTTGGTCAGCCCCAGGACGACGCGTCCCAGTAACAAAGGAGAGCCTCTCGTGTGCGGCATCGCTGGTATCGTCTATGAATCCCGTGGGACGGACGGCCCCGACTGGGTCGGACTTCGAGCCTCCCTGGAGGGGATCTCGGATGCTTCGACAACTCCCGAAGCCCCTCCTGACGACCTTCTGGACAACCTGGAAGCCGCCATCGTCGGGCTGCGCGGGCTGGGCGCCATGGAGTCCCTGTGGCAGAACGGGGTTCTGGTGGACCTGCTGGAACAAGGAGCCCGGGACCTGGCCGACTGGGAATCCCGCAGTCGCGCCGCGGTGCTGGCCCCGACCCGGACCACCCCTACCGACCTCCTGGAACGCTGGAACTCGCTGTGGGTCCGCTGCCGGGACCTGGCCTGGACCCTGGAACGGGACGTCCTGGGATGCCTGGACCGGGTTCGGGCCCTCCTGCCCGAAAATCTGACCCGGGACGAGCGCGCCCGCTACGAAGCCTGGAAGATGGCGGCGGTGCTGGAGAATATCGGCCGCTTGGAGGTTCGCGGAAGGGATAGCCTGGGGATCTCGGCTCTGGTAGCCTTCCAGGACGCCGCTTCCTACCGCCGCTTCCGGGAAAGCCTGGGGCCGGCCGGACTGGCGCCGGAATGGTCTGAACGCAGTTCTGGCCGCGACCTGCTCAACCGGGCCATCCGAGTCGATGAGGTCTCCGACCGTCCCAGCCTCCTGTTCTCCTACAAGGTGGCTGAAGAGGTCGGCGCCCTGGGCGACAACGTACACACCCTACGCCAGGAACTTCGCGCCGATGAACTGATGTGGGCAGCCTTCACCGCCCCCGGAACCACTACCAACACCTGGTCCCACACCCGCTGGGCCTCGAACGGTATCATCAGCCAGGCCAACTGCCATCCCGTCGATGAAGAGACGCTGAACGATCCCGCCTCGCGTAGCAACGGCCCCTGGATCGCCGCCGCCCTGAACGGAGATGTCGACAACTATCAGGAGCTGGTGGCCCACCTGGAGCGCGAAACCGGAAGGCGCATTTCGCCCCGGATCACCACCGATGCCAAGATCATCCCCGTGATGGTCGACCACTACCGGCGCCAGATGGGAGACCTGGGCGCCGCCTTCCGGCGGGCCGTGGCCGAATTCGAGGGTTCTACGGCCATCGTCATGCACTCCAGCCTGGAACCCGACCGGGTCTACCTGGCCCTGCGAGGCAGCGGTCAATCCATGTTCGTAGGCCTGTGCCAGGGTGGTTACACCTTCGCTTCGGAGCTGTACGGCATCGTCGAGCAGACTTCCCGTTTCCTGCGCATGGACGGCACCACCGAGCGGGTCCCGGGTCAGCCGGAGACCGCCGGACAGGTCCTGGTCCTGGAGCGCAAGGCCTCCGGGCTTCTGGAGGGGATCGAGGCCTGGTCGGTGGATGGGCACCGCCTGGAACTTCAAGAATCCGACGTGCGGGTGGCCGAGATCACCACCCGGGACATCAACCGCGGCCAACACGAGCACTTCCTGCTCAAAGAGATCTTCGACGCCCCGGAATCGGTGGCCAAGACGCTACAAGGCAAGTTCATCCTGCCCGCGCAAGGCCAGGACGACGAAGTGACGGTAAACCTCGGTCCCGAGGTCTTCCCCACCCCCCTGGTCGAAAAGGTGAAGGCCCGAAAAATCCGGCGGGTCCTGCTCATCGGGCAGGGCACCGCGGCGGTGGCCGGGGACGCCGTCTGCTCGATGATGGAGCGAAGCCTGAGTGGAGCCGGCATCGAGATCCGGGCCGTAAAAGCCACGGAACTCTCCGGCTACGCGATGGAGCAGGACATGTCCGAGACCCTGGTCCTGGCGGTCTCGCAGTCGGGCACCACCACCGATACCAACCGGACCGTCGACCTGGTCCGCTCGCGAGGGGCGACCGTGATCGGGATCGTCAACCGCCGCAACTCCGACCTGGTATACAAGGTGGACGGGGTCCTGTACACCAGCGACGGACGCGACATCGAGATGTCGGTGGCCTCGACCAAGGCCTTCTACAGCCAGGTCGTGGCCGGCTACCTGATCGGCCTGCACCTGGCCCTGTTGTTGGGGACCCTGAGCCATCGGGATATCCGCCGCGAGCTTCAGGAACTAGAGCGCTTGCCCCAGAAGATGACCTCGATCCTCGAAACCCGGGGGCGGATCCGCGAGCTGGCCGAACGCTTCGCCACCACCCGACGGGATTGGGCCGTGGTGGGAAGCGGATGCACCCGGGCCGCGGCCGACGAGATCCGCATCAAACTCAGTGAGTTGTGCTACAAGTCGATCGCGACCGACTATATCGAGGACAAGAAGCACATCGACCTGTCCAGCGAGCCGCTGACCCTGGTCTGCGCGGCTGGCCTGTCGCTGATGGCCCTGCGCGATGCCGTGAAGGAAGTGGCCATCTTCAAATCCCACAAGTCGCTCCCCATCGTCATCTGCACTGAAGGATTCGATGCCTTCGAGCCCTACGCGGCTGGCGTGGTCTATGTGCCGCGGGCCTCCGAGAACGCCTCGGTCCTCCTGAATACGGTGGTCGGACACCTCTGGGGTTACTACTGCGCCCTGGCCATCGACCATGGAGCGGTCCGACTGCGTTCGGCCCGGGCCCTGGCGGTCCGCCACCTGGCCAGCGAGTCCGGACTGGCCCTGACCCCCTCCACCCTCAAGCAGCTCCTGACCATCGGGAGGGCCTTCCAGGACGACCTGAAGAACGGCCGGATGAACAGCTCGCTCTCGGTGGATTCGGGGGTGGCGCTCTCGCTGCTCTTCCAATACTTCACGGGGGCCCAACCGCTGCGCCAGCTCACCCAGGACTTCCAGAAGGAGGCCACCCGGGACAGCCTGGCCGACACCATGGTAACCTGCCTTTCCCGGGCCATCCAGGAACTCTCACGCCCTATCGACGCCATCAAGCATCAAGCCAAGACCATCACGGTCGGAATATCCCGCTCGGACGAAGCCATCGAGGGGGCCCTTTTCCAGGCCCTGCAAGATCTCGAAGTACCCCCCGAAGCCGTGCCCTACCGCGACCTGGCCCTGATGCGGGCCCTGACCCCGGCCCTGAAGGCGGTGGCGGGCGCCACGGTCTACGAGGTCGAGGGCCTGGGAGCCCTGGGCGACGTCGGCCCTGAAGCCCGCATCCGGGTGCTGCGCAAGACCGGAATCGCAGCCGACCTGCGCTCCCGGGCTGACCAGGGACATCCCCTGGTGGGCACCAAACAGCGCGTGGTCAGCACCCGAACCACCTACGTGGGGAGGGGACGGAACGATAACCGCCCCCTGATGATGATTCCGGTCCTTCCCAGTGGCCAGGTCGAAAACCTGATTCTCCTGCACCTGCGGTTCGTCGAGGATCTCCCTGCCGAGGACAAGCTTCAACTCCTGCGAGACCTCTCCAACCGCTACGAGGACCTCAAGAGCCTGGTTGAAGAAGCCAACCTGATCTGGCGGGACGACTTCGTGCAGGCCCTGAAGGTCGAGGACCTGGTAACCCTGCCCGTGGACGACCTGGCCGAACGGCTCCTGAACTTCAGCGCAATGCGGGCCTGAAATCAGGGGGCCGGAGACGCTACGGGGACAGGCGAGGCCTGAGCGGGGGCATCCGGCCGGCCGGGCGCGCCTTCTTCGGGGAGGGGCAGGGTCGCCTCGAAGCCTGCCTGACCGTCAGCGACCAGGCGGGGTCGCCAGATCCGGCTCTTGCGATCCGAAAAATGCACTACCTCGATGTCCTGCCCTTCCAGGCGGACCACCACCGACCAGGCCGTGCGGTCATCGGCCAGGACCGTCCGCCCCGTCACGAGATCGACCAACGTGGTCCCCTCGACGCGACCGGTGCCGATGACCACCGTTCCCGGAGGCACCTGGCCTGCAGCTGCCGGCACGATGTTGCCCTCGACCTTGATCCGGGCCACCTCCAGATCCGCTTCCCGGCGGATGTCGACCAGGGTATAGCGGAGCCGGTGCTGCAGTTGGATCGGCATACCCTTGAGCATGCCGGACGCGACCGCGGATTGCCAACGCCCCGTCCAGGTCGAGCCGGGCCGGACCCGGGTGCGGGGGAGCTCGGGCCAGAAGGTGGCCAGAAGTTCGCTGAAGCGGTCCTCGTCCAGAACCCGGGAAGGCTTGCCATCCCGGCGGGTCAGGTCTGCCACCAGGCCGGTGGGCAGACCCCGCATCCGGTAGGAGTTGGCCAGCAATCCCTCTCCCCCCGTGGTTCCCAGTTGCTCGGAACGGACGTGGGTGACCCGGTAACCCAGGACCTCCTCGGCCCCGGTGGACTCCACCGTTTCCTGCATGCCAAAGCGCAGATCATAGCTCTCGGGGCGGGCACTCTGGGTGGGAATGGTCAGACCCTCTTCGGTCAGGGGCCGAATCTCGGTCCCACTGGAGACCAGTGAGGCTACGTGGATCGGCTCGGAAGAGCCGGTCTGAAGGCGGTGGGCCAGGGTGAGACCTATAAGGCTGAAGCGGAAATCGGGGACCAGGAGGACGACGGCTGCGATCACTCCCAGGAAGACGAGGATTCCGACCACGACACGCTTCATTGACGACCACCGCCCAAGGCGCAACCGAAAGCCCGGCTGCAGGATGGCGGGCCTTCTACGGGAGTCGGGAAGGAAAGTCCTCCTGCAATACTCCAAGGTAGGATGGCGATGGCGCCCGCAGAATCATGGTACATCGATGGATCTCGATGGATCCCGGGGCCCGGTCGGGAATCTCGGCCGAGCATAGTCGAGGACCCCTTCATGTCCCACGAGATGCGCGGGGCATGCATGCGTTTCCGCCAGGAGCAAAAAGTCGCACCCTGCTCGAAGCAGATGAGACTTCTTGCAACACAGTGAGGGCTTTGCCCCCACGCCCCGCGCGGGTGCATCCCAGCGGATGGCGAGGCGACCGAGGGGTTCCGGCCGGGTTCCCAGACCGATTCAGGAGGCCCAAGGGGACGGGATGCGGGATAGTAACCCCAAGAATCCAGGGCGGACCCGACGCGCGCCTTTCCGGATCCGAGGCGGAGACCCGGTCCGCGCCACCATCGCCCTGCTGGAACAGAAGTGGACCCTGGCCATAATCCTGGCCCTGCTCCAGGAGAAAAGACGGTTCACAGAACTGGCGGCCCTGACGCCGGGCCTGAACACGCGCACCCTGACCGAACGCCTGCGAACCCTGGAAAAGTTGGAGATCGTAAAACGCCAGGAGGCGGAGAATACCCGTCGGGGGGTCGAATATTCCCTGACCGAGAAAGGCCGGGCCCTGCGCACGGTGCTCCGCAGCATCGCCCGATGGGGTCGCCGCTGGATGGACTCTCCTCCTCCCCGCGAGCCCCTGCCCCCTCCCCC
>JAAZKF010000324.1 GCA_012799975.1 Burkholderiales bacterium | reverse complement strand
GGGAGAAGTCGACCTCGGCAGTCACCTGGGCGGCGAAGCGCTGGCTGCCCAGCACGGTGGCGAGCTGCTGCTCGACCTTGTTGCGCAGCTCCTTCTCGAGGTTGCTCTTGTATTCCAACTGACCGGTGGGGGCCATCCCGACGGCGTCGCTGATCGGCAGCCCGGCGGTGAGGTCACGGCCGTTGGTGTCGACGATTTTGACGCTTTCAGGCTTCAGGTCGGGCACCGAGTAGGCAACCAGGTTGACGATGCCGGTGATCTGGTCCCGGTTCAGCTGCGAGCCGGGCTTCATCTTCAGCATCACGGCCGCCTTGGCACCTTCCTGGTTGTCCGAGAAGATGCTCTTCTGGGACAGACCCAGGCGGACGTAGGCGTCAGCCACGCCGACCATCTGGCGCATCGACTCGGTGAGCTCACCTTCCAGGATGCGCTTGCGCTGGTCGTCCTTTTCGCGCTCGGTCATCATGTTCATGCCGCTGCTCTGGGGAGCGTTGGCTGCCGTCATGATGGCGTGGCGAGGAAGGCCGTGGGAGGCCAGGCGGGCCTGGGCCGTGACCTTCAGGTGGGGCGAGATCATCACGTTGTCCTGGGTCACGGAGACCGTGTGCGGGATGTTCCACTCCTGCAGTTTGATGGAGACATCCTTGACATCATCCGTGCCGAGCTTGGTGGCGTAGAGCTCCACGGGCTGGTTGGCGGAACTGACCATCCCGAATACGACGCCGCCTGCAATCAGGAGCCCAATGGCGCAGATGATCAAGACCCGGACCTTCGGATTCAGTCCGGACCACATGGCTCCGAACTTGCCGAGGCCGCCGCCTCCGCCCGGTGGTTTGCCCAGGGGGCCTCTTCCTGTGGCGAGCGGACCGCTGCCGGTGCGCATCCCCGTCTGGATACCGGTGGCCATAGATTCGACTCCTTCCTACCGTCTGCCGTAGCTTCCCGCATCATCGCGGTGGCCTTGCATCGGCGCCTACCTTATTGGTCTTGGTTGAGAACCGGCTGATTTTATTCCGCCGGTGCCTAGAGCTGCATCTGGAAGAGAGTGGTGGTCGCAGATGCCAGCTTGGAGGCGATCTGCGTGGTCAGGTGCAGCATCACTTCGGACTTTGCGCCCGCGATGGACATCTCGTGGAGATTCTCCATCGTGCCGCCCAACAGTCCGTCGGTGGTGGCACTGGCCGCTTTCATCGTGGTGTTCACGTTGCTCAGGGCATCCCCAAGCATGTTCGAGAACGAGCGGGCGTTCTCGGCGGAGGGGGGGGACGCCGTGATGGAGGTGGAGATCGTCGGGGTTACGACGGGACTGATTCCCCCCGTTCCCGTCAGACCCTGAATCGGTGCGAACGGACTCTGCATGGAGACCTCCTCGGGTTTACCGGGCCCTTACCCGGTGCCTTCAATCTTACCTGAACGTCCGGCAAATTGCCAGGACCGTCTGTCCTATATGTTAGTGCCCTTTGCCGATATCCAGTGCCTTCATCGCCATCGACTTGGCCGACTCGACCACGGTGGCGTTGGCTTCGAAGGCGCGAGTGGCCATCATCATGTTGGTCATTTCGGAGATGATGTTGACGTTGGGCATCGCCACGTAGCCTGCGTGGGGGCCGTCCTTCTGAGCCTTGGGGTTGGAGGGGTCGTAGACCCAGCGGAAGTCCGAATTGTCCTGTTGGACTCCGGTCACTTCGACACCGGTGGCGGTTCCGACACCCTCGTCGTCGAAGGAGACGGCGCGGAACTCGTCGTTCCAGTCTCCCATTTGCTTCTGGCTAACCACGGCCACCATCCGGCGGAAGGGGGTGCCGTCGGCCGTTTCGGTCGTATTGACGTTGGCGATGTTGGTGGAGATGATGTCCATCTGCTTGCGCTGGGCGCTCATCCCACTGGCTGCCACGTCGAAGGTGTTGAAGAACTTCATTTGGGACGCCTCCTACCCGGGTGTCTGGCCTTCTAGCGGCCGGCGTTGTCGATGATGTATTTCAGGGTGCCGTAGACGCCGGAGATTTTGCCGGCCAAGGCATTATACATGATCTGGTTCTTGGCCAGGTTGCCCATCTCTTGGTTGATGTCCAAGGGCCCACCCTGCGATTCGATGGTGGGGCGCAGGGACTTAGCGTCATAACCGCCACTGGAGTTGAGTCGGAATTCAGGGTCGACGGCCGTGCTCGCCACGTTCCATCCGTCGTCTTCATCCTTCTCCAGGGCCATGACTTCCTTCAGGTGGCTCTCGAAGACCACCCTCTGGGACTCGTAGCCGGGGGTGTTGATGTTGGCGATGTTGTTTGAGATGACCTGTTGGCGCAGGGCTGCGGCATCAAGGGCCTTCTCGAGCAGCGTGGTATCGACGAGCTTGACCGGCTTCATCGGCTGACTCTCCTCCCAGTTTCCGCTCTTCGGAGTGGCCGAAATGCGGCAGAATTTACGGTTTCTTCCCGATGCTCATGCTATCCGAGGGCTGTTTCTGTTTCGTTGTCGGTTTGTTACAGAAGGGTAAACAGGTGCTGCCGAAGTTCGTTTCTCGTTGACAGGATGTAAACTGCCTGTCTTGGAGCCGGCGCTCTGCAGCCCGCCTCCAAGCCCGTGGTTTCGGCATTCGGGATGCCTTTCCCTGGGAAACGGGCGGGTTTACTTTTCGGCGTCCGGCGTGATAAACAGGTCGTGGTTCCGGTCCCGGGCACGCTGCGAGGGCCGAGGACGCGTTCCGACAGGAAGTTGGTGAACACTTGGATCCGTTGAGGCCGCTTGGTCCCCCCCCTCTGAGCGAGGAGTGGTTCCATCAGCAGAAGAAACTGCTCAAACAATCGGGCGTAGAGAAGACATCTGCATCTGAGGCGGCCCATGACGTGTACACGCCTAGTCCGCAGGCACGCCAGCTTCCGACGACTCCGCAGGAGAAGTTCCTGGCTTCGGCGCGCTCGGAGATCCTCAAGATGGATCCTGCAGGCCAGAGCTTTGTCCCCGATGCCACCTCCCGCCTGGTCGACTCGGCGTTGGAGCAGGAGTTCGGGCAGGAGATCGCCCGCAAGCCCGGCTACCCCCAGATGCAGGCCAAGATCACCCGCACGATCCTGGGGGACCCCCGCTATCGCGAGATGATGGAAGAGTTCCTCCACATCCTGCTGGACAGCCGCCCCGTGCTTCCCGAAGAGGGGGACCACTCCACCGCCGAGTAGCCCGCCGCTCTGCGCCGATTTCCATCCCAGGCCTTGCCGTTTGTCGCGGATCGGGACGCCAGCGCTTCGGGGGCCTGGGGTTCAGGGATGCGATAGAGGAGGGCTCCACCGGGGAAGCGGAGGGGAGGGGGTAGCAGCCCCGACAGGACAGCCTCTACCTTTCGGGCTGTTCGAGCGTGCATCTGGTCGGTGTTTACCAGGAACCATCCGAAACCATCCCGTTGCAGTTCGGTCAGCCCCGGACGCAGGATCGCAGCCGGGGGAGGGGAGCCGTAACCCGGGTCTTCGCACAGGTACAGGGTCCCGACCAGTCGGTTGCCCATCATGCGTTGAGGGAACCGCGTGGTGAGGGTGATTGGCATCGGCTTGCCGTGGTGGATTTGCCAGTAGTAGTACTCGCCCGGTTGCAGGGTGCTGTCGGTCCGGTTAAGGGGGAGGGGAATCAGGCCACGTTGATCGGGTTCCCGGGCCAGGGCAAGCACTTGAGGCGGGAGGGTGGCCGGAGCGGTGGGAGTCGGCCAGGGAACCGGCGAAAGCAAGGCGACCTCCACCATTATCAGGACGGCTATCAGGCAGGCCAGGAGAGTGCCCTTGCGTCCTTCGGGGAGCAGCCTGGCCAAGCCGGTCGCAGCCAGCAGGGCTGCGCAGAGCTGGACGCCGATCGACAACCGATCAGCGATGGCGACCATCCGGAAGCCCGGCACGATGTAGAAGGCCACGGCCCAGGCTGGATTCCAGGGGCCGGGAAGGCCCCGGCCCGGGGAGATGTACAGGAAGGGGCCCACCGACAAGAGCCCCATCCCCAATCCAGCAAGGGCCCAGAATATGGTCCAAGGGCGCCCCTTCCACAGGCCGGCCAGGGCCAGGCACAGCACCAGTCCGCCGCAGTAGACCGACTTCAGGCGGCGGTCGACGTCCTCGGCCACCGAGAGCCTGCCCTTCCCCGGCACTATGTAGCCGGCCAGATCCGCATCATTCTTGAAGTCACCGCGCCGATGCAGGAAGTCCAGGCTGGAGATGTCCATGCGTTCGGTCACCTCGATGCGCGCCAGCAGCGACTCCTCGCCGTGGAGGGTGTCGAGGAAGAGGATGGCGACGGGGAGGACCAGGAGCGACCCCAGCAGGCAGGCCAGGATCGGGCTGCGCCAGGTGGCTCGGGGGGCCGCAGGGGTCGGTGGGGCTGCGTGACGGGCCGTCCAGGCTGCCAGCATGATCGTGAAGACCAGGGCGGCCATCCCATAATACCAGGAGCCCAGGGCGGCCAGGGCCAGGCCGGTTCCTCCCAGGAGGATCGGCCGGGGGCCGCGGACCCCCGAAAGCCCCATCAAGAGCCCCAGGAGCGCCAACGGGATCCAGGCCAGATTGGAAGTCTCGGCGATCCCGCTGGCGATGCCCGAGGTCAACAGGAAGGGGCAGAATCCGTAAGCGGCGCCGGCCACCAGGGCCGCGCGGGCATCTCCGAGCAGCCAGCGAGCCAGGGCCCAGGCGGCCAGGGCCGCGGAGAGCATCTGGAAGGCCAGGACCAGATTGTAGGCCTGGACCAGGCCTGACACGGGGGCCAGGAGCGCGGCCAGGATGGCGTTGAGCGGGTCGATCACATACAGCCGGCCGCCGGCCGGAAAGTTCTGCAGGTCGGTCCAGTCGGGGAAGCGACCTGCGCCCAGCTCCTGGCCCATCCACCAGGCGCCCCAGAGGTGCTTCCAGACGTCGGATTCCGAGTGCCCCAGGACCAGGTCCCCGCCCGCGCAGAGGGCCGGTCCCAGGAAGGCCATCACGCCGACGCTGTAGAGCGCCAGGGCGACAAGCCCGTCCCATGTTGGGGTGGCAGGTCTTTTCATGTTAGATTGTTGGTTCGGGGCGAGCACTCGACAGCTCCGCGTCCCCAGTATATAGCACGGATGGCGGTGGCCAGGGTAGTGTCCTTTTGCGAAGCTCGGACCCGGAAGACCTGGGGGAACCTCAGGGAGGAATGGGAAGATGTGACCTTCCCCCCAGAGGGGTCTGGCGAACCTTCACCCTCCGCTCTGCTCTGGGTCTGGGCGGGAGGGCTGTATCTGGGCATCGTGCTGCTGGCCGTCCGCAGTTTGGTGCTGGCACCCGAGGGGAGCTGGATCGGGGGCGGCGAGATCGAGGGCTGGCTCTGGCGCTACTGGTGGATGAAACAACTGATCGCCGGGGCCTGGCTGGGTTCTGGCCCTCTGGGAGCGCTGTACGTCGCCCTGGTCTCCGGTTCCTACCCTGAGTTCGGGAATCTGCTGGATCTGCAGGTCCTGTCCTGGCCCCTGGAGTCGGTCTTCGGAACACCCGGCTACTACAACCTCAAGGTCGGGCTGGTCCTGCTTTTGAATTGTCTGGCCTGCTGGTGGTTCCTCTCGCGGATCTGGGGGGCTCAAGTCGGCAGTTGGTTGGGGGGATTGCTCTTCGGGCTGAACCCCTATTTCGTCTTTGAGATTTCCAATGGGAGGATGAGGCAGGCCGTCGCTTTTGCCATCCCCCTGTTTATCCTGTTTCTGTACCGTTCATGGCGTCATGGAGGAGGAAGGCCGACCTTGCTGGCCGGTGTCTTCCTGGGGATCACGGCGGCCTTCTACTTCTACTACGGGGTCTTCCTGGGGCTCTTCTGCCTGCTCTTCCTGGTCTGGCATGTCTGCTCGGGTCGGCACCGGCCCCACGCCCCCGGTTTTCTGCTGAGGATGCTGGGCATCGTTGCGATCGGGGTCATTTTCAGCGCGCCTTTCGGTCTTTTCTATCTGGAGGAGGCCTTCGGCCCCAACGTCCTGGAGGTGGCTCCTTATGGAACCGCCTTCCCGGCATTGGAGGAGATGACGGCCCCTCAGGGTACCACCCGTCCCGAGAACCTCCTGGCCGGGTCGCAGCGGCGATTCCTGCGGGAGTCGCTCCCCCTGGATGCCCTCTGGAACCCGCGCTTGCCCCATGCCCTGCCGTTGGCCATGCTGGCCCTGGTCTTCTTCCCCTGGGGAGTGTCACGTCGGGTCCCCTGGCTCTGGCTGGCTACCTTCCTGGGGTTCCTGGTCTTGAGTTTTGGGCCCTTGCTGAGTCTCGGCGAGAGTTTTCGGGTCTACCTGCCCTGGCTCCCCATGCCGTATCTGCTCTTCTATCGCTGGGTTCCCCTCTTCTCCAGGCTCTTTGCCCCGGGGCGATTGGAGGTCCTGGTCTATCTGGCTCTGGCCGTCCTGGTCTGTCTGAGGGTGAAAGATCTGGCGGGTCGGCGTCCGGGCCTGGGTCTGCTGGTCGCCTGCCTGGCCGCGACCGGCATGTGGGCCCAGATGGAGGAGACCCGGGTCCTGCCGTTCCCCACCGTGCGCCTGGGTGTCGCTCCCTACTATTACCTGTTGGGAGACCGACCGCCCTTCAGTTTGATCGAGGTCCCCTATCGAACCGGCGACTATCTGGAGTTCAATCAGACCGTCCACGGGCAGAGGAGCCTTGGGTCGTTTGCCCAGAGCGGTGTGCCACCGGGTTATCCACCCGGTCATCAGGCCTGGTTGGCCGGCAAGTTCGAAGACCCCGGCAACTCCTTCGTCGCGCACCTGGAGGCCCTCAATCGTGAACCTACGCGTCCTGAACCCTATCGCGAAGAGGACCTGGACTCCCTGGTCCAGGACGGTTATCGTCTGCTGATCCTGCATGAGAGGGGATGCTACTATCTGGATCGGGACGGGGGAGAACGGCTCTACTTCGCCTTGCTCGAGCATTTCCGCAAGCAACTGGGCGACCCGGTTCTGCACACCGATGAACCGGTCCATGCTGGCCTTCTGGGGCGGCAACGCCTGGATGACCGGGACCCGGCATGGTATCGCATGGCCGTGTTCCGCCTGCAGGACCAGGAGGGCCGCAAGACGGCCAGGAGAACTCTTCAAAAGCCATGAGCTTCCAGGTTCTTGTCGACCGTTGCCTTGTCCACCGGGTACTGATCGTGGTCCTGGTGGCCCTGGTGCTCGGCCAGGGCCTCCTGCTTTGGGGAACCGAACGGGAGGTCCAACTACTGCCGCGCCTGGCCCGGACCGGTGAACTTCCCGCTCAGGGCCAGATCCAGGATCTGGGGTTGCCCGAATTGCTGGACGGGCTCTCCTGCCTGGGAGGCGCTCCGGAACTGATGTTGGATCAGACCCAAGCTAAGCGTCTGGTCCCCGTCGTCCCGCTCTTCCGTCAGGCCTTGACCTGGGGGGTGGAGACCCGGGGTGAACCGGCCCCCGACCGCTTCGGACCCATGCTGCGGGACTATCTGGTCCGCACCCTGCGCGTCGAGCAACTGGCCCACCTGGCCGTTCTTGCACAGAAAGGTGAGCTGGCCTCGAAGCCGGACGTCGCTCTCGAGAAACTGGCTCTGCTGGACAAGACCATGCGCCGTCGTGCCGGGGTCGCCCTGGACAAGTCTCCGTCTGTCCAGTCCCCGGTTCGCAAGAGCCTGGACCAGATGCGGATCCGCGATCTGGTCCTGGGAATTCTGTTGCTCGAGCAGGAGCCGGAGTTCCGCCTGACGGCCGAACAAGCAGAGATGCTGCTGCCGATGCTGTCGCTCTTCCAGGACATTTTCGAGCTGCAGACCGGCATGATCGGCCAGAACATTCTGCCCGTGGTGGACGCTCAGGTCCGTTCGATCCTCACCGAAAGCCAGCAACAGAGGCTGCTGCAGGTGGTTCAGGCCAACCGTCTGAACAAGATCGAGGTGGACGAGGACGAGGTGATCCGACAGTTCAGCACGCTTCTGTCGGCTCGACAGGCCGGCAAAGTCCATGCCTTCCGCCTGCATTCCCTGACCGCCCCGCTGGAGGAGGCGCGGGAGGGGCCTGCCGTCATTTCAGGGGGGGGCGAACTGGAGCTCCTGCTTGCCATCCGGGGCATCGTGATACACCTGGAACCCCGCCAGGACCTGCGTCTGGACGAGGATCAGGTGGCCAAACTTGCCCTGCTGGCCCCCGGCATCCAGGAAGTCATGAACAATCTTTTCAAAGGGATCAAGGATGATCGCCAGCCGGAGATCCAGATCCGGGTGGCCCGGATCCTGCGGGTCGACCAGATCGAACATATCCTGAAACACAAGGCGGTTCCAGACCTGGCGCTGGATTACACACCCGGAGAGGATCCGGTCGTCGTCGAGTTCGCCCGCTTCATTCAGGCCCGGACCTCCGGAAAGCCCTTCACCTCCAGATTCGAGACGGTTCAAGGAGCCGTCTCGGACGCCTCCTCTGCCATGCATCCCTCCAAGACAGGCCTCCTGCTCCACAACTACATACCCCTGGAGGCCGTGATTCGGGCCATCCTTTTTCAACTGGAGAAAGAACCCCGCCTACGTCTCCAACCCACCCAGGTGGAAGCACTGCGCGAGCGGCTCCCCCGCTTGGAGAAGGCCCTGAACGCGATCGAGAAGGGCCAGAGGAGTGAGGAGGCGCGGAAACTGACGCAGGAACTCGCGGCCCTGCTCTCAGATTCCCAGAAGCACTTCTTGAAGACCAACGAGCAGGCTTCACTCCTGCCGCTGCAACCGAGTTGGGGGGAGAGCCCGCTGAGCCGCGAGCTGCGACGCTTCGTCGCGGCCCGGTCGGCCAACCAGCCCTACACCCCCCTGCTGAACCAGGAGCTCACCCCGTGACCACATCGCCATCTTCTCCACCTGAGACCCCCGAAGGAAACCAGGTGCAGCCTCCGCCAGAGGAGTCTTCG
>JAAZKF010000039.1 GCA_012799975.1 Burkholderiales bacterium | reverse complement strand
GTAGCAGTCGCGCAGCTCACTTTCGTCCGCGCGGGTGTCGGTGTGGCCTTGCACTACCAGGTCCACGTCCTGGCCCAGGTGGGCCGTGAGGACCAGGCGGAGCCGTCGGATGTTCAGGTAGGAGGCGGCCGGGAAGCGCGTGATTCCATCGACGGAAGGCAAGGAATCGGAGGGGGTGCGGTTACCCAGATGCCCGTCGTCGGCCTGGATCTGGAGGTGTCCGCCGAGTTCCAAGGTCGGGCGCTGCGGCGCAGGCGAGGGTACGGCAGTTACGACCGGCTTCGGAACAGAGGGCTCGGCCAGACTGGCGTGAGCCAGGAAGACCAGGGTTAGGGCGCTCCAGGCCAGGCACTGGAGGATTCGTCGGAACATGGAAACCTCGGTTTTAAGGTAATGTTCAGCCGTCCTCCGCCTGGTCTCAATCGGGGGTGGAGAGATCGAGGGGGTTGGAGTTCAGAAAGCTGGGGTGGGGCTCCAGAACCTCCTCCGCGCGCACCAGGAAGAAGACCCGTTGGATCCGACGTCCCGCTCCCCGAAGCAGGAGGCGGGGGCAGCCGTCCGGATTGCGCTCGTGCCAGATCTGGCCCAGACGTCGAGCGGCGGCGGCATCCATGAAGCGGATTCGGGTCAGGTCCAGGACCAGCGGGGAAGTCGCGGAAGACTCCTGGGCCGAGAGCATCCCCTCCAAGGCCCCCATGGTATGGGCATCGAGTTCCCCCACCAGCGAAAGGACCCGGCCATTACCTGAGTCGTACGCGTGGATCTCGATTTCCCAGTCCTCTGGGGGATGGTTTGTCTCTTCCATTCTTCCGTCTTCTCCAGGGGGACGACTCTTCCGGTCTGGAACGATGCGCCTCAGGCGCACCCGGGGGTAGGCAGGCAGGTCGAGAAGGTCCTCAGACCGGGTCCAGTTCCCTGAACGCCGGCCCAGCCTTCGTTCCCTGTTCGGACGGAGAAGAACGGGAGGTCCTGGGCGAGTGTGCTTCGGTCAGGTCGGAGGCCGCAGTTCGTCTTGCCCGGTCGGATCAGGGGCATGCTGGCCGACTCGGTCATGCGCCCCAGATGGGAAGATTCGAAGACCGGGAAGGAACCTGCCATGGCAGGTTTGCCCCGGGGCATCCGCAGAGGCCTCAGGCAGACGAGGACTGTAACCAGGCTTGAGATGCAGCGTGAAGGCATTGGAGAAAAGCGGGACATGACCGTATTCCCGACAAAGATAGATTATCCCGCCAGATCCGGATCGTCAATTGTGGGGTTTTTCCTGAATCCGCCTGGGAGCGGAACGGGAGTAGAAGCCTCCAGATTGGAAGAACCTTCCCGAAATCTGGTTTGAGGTCCTCGCAGCGCAGCGATAGCGCCAGGCGGACTGGCCAATTTTTCGGATATTTGGGATAGACTGGAGGAGAGCTTCTGACATGGAGAAGGGGGAAAAACGTCCTACCTACACCAAAGAATTCAGGGAACGGGCCGTCCAATTGAGCGTGGACAGCGACCAGACCCTGGAAGTAGTCGCCGCCGATCTGGGGGTCTCGCTCGGCACCCTTTCCCGCTGGCGGAGGAGGCAGGGAGTGTCGACCCCGCGGGGAGCCGTTCAGGCCCTTCGTGAATCACGGGCGGAGAACGAGGAACTGAAGAAGCGCAACCGGCAACTCGAGAAGGAGAAGAAGCTCGCCGAGATGGAACGCGAGATCTTCAAAAGATGCGGCGGTCTTCTCCGCGAGGGAACAGGGAGGAGGTTCCAGTTCATTCAGGCGGAGAAGGACGAGTTCCCGGTGGTGCTCATGTGCCGTTGCCTTGAAGTTTCCGTGTCCGGCTACTACGAGTGGGCCGGTCGGGAGCCATCTTAGAGGGCGTCGATGGACCAGGGAAGGTTGCTGCTCATCCTCCTCGATCTGTTCCGCTGCGTTATAGATTGCTCCCTCCAGATGGCCTTGAGGCGGCGCCAGGGGCCGCACGGTTTTCAGCCGTTTGTTCCTGGTCATTCGGTAAGGCGCAGGAGAAGGCCGGTCATATCGTCGCGATATCCCGGGGGCAGGCGCCTTTGCAGGTCCGTGACGACCTTCTGTAGAGCCTGGTCTGCCGGGTCCTGCGCCGACCCCAGCAGCATCCGGCAGACATCCGACTCGGGCATTCCGTAGGGTATCAGGCCGTCGCTGGCCAGGAAGATCTGGTCCCCCGGTAGGGCCGGGCGGCGCATGTCCTGATATTGCTCATCAGGCTCGATTCCAGCCGCCATACCGCGTTCCAGCAATTCTTCGACACTTCCGTCGGCACGCAGCAGAAGCGGGGCGTCGTGCCCAGCCACCGAGGCACGCCACTGGTTGTGCTTGGAGTCATACTCCAGGGCCGCCATCGTGGCGAAGAGCTCGAAACTGCCGAAGAATTCATTCAGGCGGCGGTTGGTGATCTCCAGGATGGCCGAGGGGCTGAAACCCTCCCGTGCCAGTTCCCCGTACAGACCGGTGACGACGGCTGCCGCCAGGGCGGCTCGCACCCCCTGGCCCATGACATCGCCCAGCAGGATCCCGAAGCGGTCCGGCCCCACGGGGCGCAAGCAGATGAAGTCTCCCCCCAGGGCCTCGGAGCAGCGTATGGAGGTGGCCATCTCCAACAGGCCCCATTCGGTTCTGCTGGGAGGTTCCAAAGCTCGCTGGACGTGGCGGGCCACCTCCAGGCTGCGGCGTAACTCCGAGCCCTGACGGCGGACCGTGCGGAACTTCTCGGCGGTGACGAGGATGAAGAAAAGCGTGGCGGAGGCACCGGCCAGGAAGAGCAGAGTGTCTGGAAGGCTTCTGACCAGCCAGTAGTGATAGGCAGTCAGGGGGGGCAGGAGCCAGACCCGTCGGGTTCCCCTCAAGAAGCAACCGGCCACGATCGGCATCATCAAGGTCAAGGAGGCACTGCGGGGCGTCGCCCAGGCCAGGCCCAGTCCCAGGGCGGTAGCGATCAGGACCAACCAGTTCACGACTCGGTGCTGGGCTGGAGGAAGTTTACGCAGGACGGCGGCTTCCAACCAGCGGTCCAGTTCGTGGAATAATTTCCAGGTCCAGGTCACGGGATTTACCTGAAGAGGCTCGCGTCCGGAAGGACATCGAGTCGATCAGGCATTTTCACCGGGCCCCGAGGAGGTCTCTTCTGGATTCATGGCCGGGCCGGCCACGTAGGCCTCGGCCTCCCGCCCCTGCTCGCCCACCCTGACTTGTACGCGGCAGCGTTCGTAGAGCCCCTCGGCCACGGCGTGATAGTCATCCAGAATCCACAGGTCCGGAGTCTGGACGTTGCGCACCAGGAAACCTTCCACATGGGAATCCGGGTCTTCTACCAGGTAGGCATACCCCAGCGAACGCGCGATGCGATAGCCTTCAAGCCGGGCCGGAAGTGTTTCCGGATGGCGGCCGACTACCTCCAGGTAGGTCCCTCTGTCTGTCAGGCTGGCATAGGTGAAGAGCGCGACCACTTCTGACCTCGCGTTATTCCTTCACCGGGAAGCCGGAGGCTCCCTGCCGCTCCAATGAGCCACCGCAAACTCCAGCCCCGCGGCGATCTCATATAACAAGGTGCGCCGGGCCTTCAGGTCGGCGGCTCCGTGCCCCAGGGGTTCGGGTCTGCCTCCGTGCAGGTCCAGGACGTACAGGTCCTCGACGGGACCCTCGCGGGCTCGGAAGGCGACCAGGCTTCCCAGGGGAGAAAGGGCCAGCTCCTCCGGGAAGAGGCCGAGGCTCTGGGGGGCCAGCAGGACCCGGGCGCGGTGGGTTTGGAAGTCGAATTCCAGGACCCGCTGGTTTTCCAGAAGCAGGACCCGGTTTCCATCCCGAGGCCAGACCGGACGAAAGGCCAGCGGTCCGGACGAGGTGCGCATCCGCGTCGGGATGGGATCAGGACCGTCGCGGACCAGGTACAGTTCTGAGCTCTCGCCCAGCCAGGCCGCTCCGACCAGCGAGCGTGAGTCGCCTGACCAGTCCAGTCGCAGGTCCCGGGCCTCGGGCACCGAGATGGTGGTCCAGGTCAGGGTTCGTCGCGAGCGGTGGAAGACCCACACCCCCATGGGACCATCCTTCGCCGGAACTCTCAGGACTACGGCCAGGCGTTGCCCGTCCGGAGCCGCCGCCACGCTCTCGATGCGGACCTGTTCGGCGGCTCGGCTGGGGATGGTCACCAGAGGCGAAAATCCAGACGAGTCGGGGCACCATTGCACCAGTTCTACGCCCGAGGCATGCCCGTCGGCGTTGCGATGGGGCCGTTCGAGAAAGACCTCACGCTGTCCATTCCCGACCACCCGCATTCTGGAGTCGGAGAATCGGACCCAGCGACCGCCGCTCCCATCGGTGGCGACGTCCAGGAATCTCGGACCTTCGGACGATTCCTCTAGGGGCTGCAGGATCACCCGGGTATCATCAAGCAACCATCCCAGGATTCGGAAGCGCCCGGGGGGCAGTTCGGCCAGGAGCTGGCGGTGGTCGCCGAAGCGTCCCGAGGCCCAGAGCTGGCTGTGAATCGTCCCCTTGCCGGGGACCGTCGGGGTCTCGACCCGAAGGTAGGCCAGGTGCGAACCCTGGGAGGACCAGGTCGGTTGCTCGTAGCTGATCTCCGAACCGGTGTCGATGCCGGCCTTCCAGACCAGCAGGGCGTGGTAGCCGGCCACCGACAGCCCGCAGAGCAGGGCCAGGAACCCGGCAGCCCAGGCGAGATCCCGCAGCGGCCTGGCTGGTGGAGAAGGGTCTGGTGGCTTGGTTTCAGGAGGGGGGGAGGAGAGGGGGGATTGGTTCAACCGGGTCCATCCTGTCCAGGGGATTCACTCCGAGGGGTTCTCCTTCTGGGGCGTGGGTTGGCGATTCGTGCGGGTGGCGCGCAGGGCCTTCCCCGGGTTGGTCAGGAGCCGGCCGATTTCAACCAGGACATACATCCCATTGGAGAGACCCAGGAACAGCACCACCAGGATCACGGCATGCAGCGCCAGACAGGGAAGGGCGAAGCTTGGCAATTGGAAGAGCCGGCGCATCCCCAACTCCAGGCCTACGGCCAGGAGGGTGTCCAGGATGTAGGCTGCGAAAGCGGCCAAATACACCAGACGGGCCAGAAGCCTGGGCACGAAGCCCAGGAAACTGAAGAGGCGGTGCAGACGCGAGCCAGCCCAGATGACCAGGCCTGCCAGCGTGAAGGCTGCCGCCACGGCCAGGTTTACGTGGAAGGCCCGCTCTTCCCATCCCCTGCCCAGAAGACCGCCCACACGGTCGGCCGTGCGGGCCAGGTTGTCCACGATCCAGGCGCTGGCCAGGCCATAGGTGGGCGGTTCCCCGGTCCCCAGGTGGAGGCTGAGGGCATAGAGTGCGGCCAGGGCGCCGATCAGTACCAGAAAAAGCCCCCCGGTGCGGAATAGTCTTTCAGTCCGTTCCGATAGGGTCTCCATCGGGTGCCTCCCTCAGACGTGGTCGTGAACCGCCCTTTCGCGCCGGGCCCGGGCGGTTCCTCGGAGTTCGCACGGGAACCCCTCGGCGATGCTCGGTCCGGATACCCACACAGGCTCCTGGTCGAGGGCATCGAAAGGAGGGGCATGACCTTCCTCAGTTTCGATATCGAGATCTCCGACGTCTTCGACGTCGCTCCCGGTCAGGATATCGAGATTTTCGCCCCTTTCCACGTGTCCGTGGCGGCCTCGATAGTCAATGGGGGAGAGGAGAGGCTCTGGTACTCCGAAGAGTCTCCAGGGCGCCCTGCTTTGAACCTGACCCCGGCCAAGGCTCGGGAGATGCTGGACTATCTCGAGGATATGCAGAACCGCGGGCTTCCGGTCGTGGCCTGGAATGGCTTGAAGTTCGACTTCCAGTGGTTGGGCCACCAGGCCGGGGACCTGGCCCATGCCGCCCGGATCGCCTTGAAGAGTTATGATCCCTTCTTCCAGTTCTTCAACCAGCGCGGTTTCTTCTTGTCCCTGGCCAAGGTGGCCGAGGGCTTGGGAGTCCCGATCCGCAAGAGCATGGATGGCGCCGAGGCACCGCGAGCCTGGAGACAGGGACGCTTTAAGGAGGTGATGGACTATGTCCTGGGCGATTGTCGCATCACCAACCATCTGGTCCTGGCCATCAAGAAACGCGGCGGCATCGCCTGGGTCAACCGGCGCGGCGAGCTGGACTTCGAGCGCTTCGAACGTTTCAAGAAGGTGGAGGAGGTAATTTCCGAGCCACCGCCCGACACGAGCTGGATGGACCTCCCCCCCGACAAGCGGGACTTCTCCCGCTGGATCGAGACCCTGCAGGTATAGGGGAAGTGGATCCTCGTAGGAACGCCCGGTTTCGGCCGTTAGAGCTCTTCACGCCTCTGACACGGCCAGCGAAAGTGGGCAAGAGGCGGCCCCGGCGAGTGGGAGTCAGGATCCCGGGATTTCAGCGTTGCCTGGTCTTGACCGAATGCAGATGAGATCGGTCACGACCTGACTTTCAATACCAGCTATTCTTCTCGCCGTAGGTCTGGGAGCTTGTATCGAGCTCAGTCCAGATCAAGACCCAACAGGTACTTGTGGTGACCTGTGGTCTCCTGGATGCAATCGCCGACGACCAGCGAAGGCATCCCGCGCAAGTGGACGATCTCGGTCACTTCGGGACCGTTCAGGCGGCGGAAGCCGGCCCGCTTGAAGAAGCGGATGCCCCCGGCGTTGCTCGTGGAAACGCTCGTCGTCACGCGCGAAGCGTCCACCCGTACGGCCGTGTCCAGCAAGGCTTGCAGCAACTCCCGCCCCAGCGCTCCGCCGCGAATCCCCGGATCTGTGGCAATGCGGTGCAGGTAGACGCCTACTGCGGAATGGGGCGAGCGGCTGGCGATCGCGAATCCCAGCAGGCCCGACTCCGGCTCCAGGGCTACCACGCTGTGCTCCCACTTGCCTGGGAGGTCCATCAGGAAGTGCTGCTCGGCCCAGGACTCGTCGCAGTAGTCGCGACCTGACTGTATCAGTGTCAACTGGTCCAGCCGGACCAGGTCCCCGACCAGGCGCTCGGCCAGTTCTTTAGTCAGGGTCTCTACGATAGCCACGCTGGGCCTGTTGGACGCAAGGATGTGAAGACCTGCCTCACGAAGGACATCGCTCTACCTGCAAGAACCGCCCGCCCTGATGCAGCGCACACCCATGCCTCCTAGCTGCGCCATCCTGGTGCTGAACTACAACGGCCAGGATCTGCTGGCGCGGCATCTACCCACTGTCCTCGAAGCAGCCCGCCCCGACGGCCACCGCGTGGTGGTGGTAGACAACGATAGCCGGGACCAGAGTGCCGAGGTCACCCGGGACCTGGGCGCCGAGCTCTTTCCCACCGGCGGCAACCACTTCATGCTGGGCCTGAATCAGGCTGCCAAAGCGATGGACAGCGATGTAGTGGTCACGCTGTGCAACGACGTCAGCGTGGACCTCGACTGCTTCCGATACCTGCTGCAGCCCTTCCAATATTCCCGGGTCTTCGCCGTGACCGGCCAGACCCGGTGGGTGGAGGACCACCAGACCTTGCAATTGGCGCGGGTGACGGGGCGTTTCTCCGACGGACTGATCGACCCGGTGTACCTCTTGCAGCAACTGGAGGAAGCCGAACCTCCGGGGCCTCGTCCGACCCTGTACGGAACCGGGGGTTCTACGGCATGGTGGCGCTCGACCTTCCTGGAACTGGGTGGTTTTGATCCCCTGCTCTTTCCTTTGTATTTCGAGGATGTGGACCTGAGTTATTCGGGATGGCGTCGGGGCTGGCTAACAGTGTATGAGCCGCGGGCCCTGTTCTACCACCAGGACTCGGTGACGGTGCAGCGCACCCGGGGCGCCGGTTGGGCTGACCGGGTAAAATTGCGCAACCGCTACCTTATGAGTTGGAAGAACCTGGGGGATGTGGCCCTACTGACCAGAAGTTTGCGCAGTTGGTTCTTCGAGTTGCGCTCCACTGCGAAACCAGAGCATCGCTGGAAAAGGGGACCGCTCCTGGAAGCCCTGGCCCGGATGCCCCGGACCCTGGCGCGCCGTTGGCAACTGCCGGCGGCCACCGTGCCGGACCGCGAGATTCTACCCGAGCTTCTCCCTGGCCAGGTGCGCGCCGGCTTGGGCCGAGCTACGCCCTATCCGGGCGACCTCTGGGACTTTCCTCCCACCCGACGCCAGGAAGGAACCGATTAGAAATGCGGATCACCATACACCAGCCCGAGCACATTCCCTGGCTCGGGGTCATGTACAAGCTGACCCGGGTCGAATATCTGGTCATCCTGGACAACGTGCAGTTTCGCAAGAACTACTTCGGGAACCGCAACCGCGTGATGGGTCCCCAGGGCCCTACCTACGTGACCGTGCCGGTCCACCTGTCGGGGCACACCTCCAATACCTATCGGGATATACAGATCGTGCAGGACAACAAGTGGCGCAAACGCTATCTGGGCATCCTGCGTGATGGCTACCGCAAGCACCCTTTCTTCCAGGACTACTTCTCCGCGATGCAGGAGATCCTGGACCGCCCCTGGACCCACGTGGCGGCCCTGAACGAGGAGATCATCCGCTTCCTGTGCCGCTCGCTGGATCTTTCCATCCCTATGGTCCGAGCCTCGGAGATGGACCTGCCGAAGTCGCGCTCCACCGAATTGCTGCTGCATATCTGCCGTAAGGTCGGGGCCACGGAATATCTGGCTGGCAGTCAGGCGGGGAACTACCTGCAGGAGGACCTCTTCGAAGCCGAAGGGGTGAAGGTTCTGCACACCGACTTCGTGCACCCCACCTATCCCCAGCAGGGAACCCGCGAGTTCGTCTCGCACCTGGGTTCGCTGGACCTGCTGATGAACTGCGGTCCGCAAGCCTCCAGGATCGTCCGGGCTTGCGGCGCATCCTCGAACGAGAAGTGAGAATGACAAGATGGCAAGCAAGCTGATCATCGCCCCCCACATCGATGACGAGGTCCTGGGTTGCGGGGGAATCCTGGACTCAGACAGCCATGTCTATGTGTGCGGCGTGGATGAATCCGGCTTCCGCCCCGACAAGGACCCCACCCCCAACGCCGAGCGCCTTGAGGAGATGAATCAGGCCGCTGCTTTCCTAGGCTACAGTTGGGAGTACAACCCCCAATCCCGAGTCAACCGCTACACCGAACAGGAACTTATCGACCTGCTGGAGGATGTGGTAAACCGGGTCAAGCCGGACCGGATCTACCTGCCCCACCCGGGTTTCAACCAGGACCACCGTACGGTCTTCTACGCCTCGATGGTGGCGCTGCGCCCCCACGACCGCAACTTCTTCGTCAACAAAGTACTGGTCTACGAGGCCATCCACGACCTGCTGTGGGATCCCGCAGAGCTGAGGGTAAATCACTTCGTGGAGATCGACATCGAGCGCAAGCTGCAGGCCTACTTTTTCCACCAGTCCCAGGTACGCCGGATGCGCAGTCCCGAGGTCCTGCGCCACATGGCGGCGGTGCGGGGTGCAGCCATCAACCGCCCCTACGCCGAGGCCTTCCAGATCCTGCGTTGGGCCGAGGCGTGTTACTGAAAGAAACGGGGAACAGGGACGTGGAATCGGTCTCGAAACGGCCGACAGCGCAGGAAGAACGCGCTCGAGGCACCGCTTGCATCTGCATTCGGTCAATGTCCCAAAATTTCAGCGCTGCATGGTCTTAACCATCTGCATGAATTTGCTGTCGGCATTCTGGCGATAGCTCGTAAGACACCATGTTCGTCGCCCGGCCTGGAGGAACCCCGCCGCGCTTGCGGAAGGTCGAGGTTGATTCCCAAGAAGCGCAAGGAGCCTGCACTGCGTGATTATCCTTCGGATGGCCGACCGACGCTGTCATGACGTGTCGGTGGCTTTGCCGGCATGAATGAGTCCCCGCGCCCCTCATCAGCCTTGCGCAATCTGTCGGTTTACGCTCAGGTCTCCCTGGCCATGGTGGCCGGGGTCTATCTGCTCTGGGCCTTCATCGGTGGTATCGATGCCCAGGTCGCGATGCTGCTGAATCCCGGCCTCCAGGACCAGGTCGAAGAGGCCGCCCGGGTGCATCAGGGCAGCGAGGAGTGGCTAGTAGAGGTCTTGAAGATCGTGGCTCCCCGCATGCACTGGGAGGCCGTGGCCCTGGTGACCAGCCTGCTGGCCTTTCCTCTTCTGGGGTGGTTCCTGGGGCGTTACGCCGAGGACCCTTCCTGGGCGGGAATCCTACCCCTGGTCGATCTGCTCAGCGGCCTCAACCCCATCATGCTGGGTCAGCAGGACCTGATCCCCGTTCTGCCCGTTCACCAGCAG
>JAAZKF010000323.1 GCA_012799975.1 Burkholderiales bacterium | reverse complement strand
GAAACTACGTGAGCACCGCAGAGGTGCGCCTGACGACGCAGACGGGCCCCTCCCACCCACACCCTGGTGTGGGTGGGGTCTCAAAACGCCTCGACGGCCGAATGCCACGGTAGGCGGTGGATTCAGGGAGAAGGGGGAGCACCTCCTCCTGAATGAATGAGTTTGGAGAAACCCGACGAATTTGAAACATCACGATGACCGACGAACATCATCGCAGGGAGGCATGACGATGGAAGCCGAGCGCAAGCCGATTCTCCAAGGAGAATACAAGCTGGTGAAGATTCTGGAGTGCTATGACTACAGCAATCTGTATCTGGCGGTCTCCCTGCACAGCTCTGAGCGCAAGTACGCCATCAAAGAGATTCGGTTGGAAAGTGGTCAAGGGTCCGATGCACATCGGGAGATCATGGAATATTTCCGCACGGTTGCAGCTCCCTACGTCGAGGTTCAGCATCCCGGTTTGACAACCCTGAAGGACTATTTCTTCGAGAAGGGATCCGAGTATGTGGTCTTCGACTACGTCCCGGGGCATCGGTTGGGCGAAATCATGTCCATGCGGAACAGGCCCTTCCTGGAATCCCAGGCCATCGATGTGGCCGTCAAGACCGCCATCATCCTGGATTGGATGCACAACCACAAGCCACCGCTCTACTTCGCCGATCTCAACCCCAACAACATCCTGTTGACCCAACTGGGAGATGTCATCTTGACGGATTTCGGTCTGGGTCGGCTCCTGGCGCCTCGCGCACCCGATGAACCCCGTCTCGGGACCCGTGGCTATGCGCCACCCGAGCAATGCGGTCCGGATGCCGTAATCGGCAGGTCCAATGACGTATATGCCCTGGGCGTCTTGATGCACCAGATGGTGACCTGCCATGACCCGATGATCCAGCCGGGTGTTTTGGTTCCGTGTGTGCAGGTCAACCCGGCGATCAGCGAGGATTTCGCAAATATCATTCGGGTGGCGACCAATGTCGATCCGACCCAACGCTATCTCGAAATGAAGGATATGCTGATCCACCTCAAGGCGATTTGTCCGCGTCGGCTGCGCCCCCTCAAAGAGGAGGGAGGCTTCTTTCAAGGTCTCTGCCGGATCCTGGCCCGCCCCTTCACCGATCCCGACGAATTCAACTGAGCGGGTTTTCAGGTTGGGAGCTCTTCCGGTGAAAGCTCCCAGAGTGCCGCCCGGAATCGCCCGTCCACCATACCAGTCTGGTCCACCTGGTGGCCTTGCCCGGCCAGGTCGGCCAGATAGCGGTGGGCAATCGCCTCGGGAGGAAGGTTTGTCTCGTATCTGAGCTCGCTGCCTGGGACCGGCCTGTCGGCCTCGTCCAGCAGGCACAAGCCCCAAGCCTTCAAGCACCCGCTAAGCAAGAGGGCTTGCCGACGGCATTGGAAGGCTTCCTCCGTCCGGCCTCTGCCCAGGAGGTGCTGGGCCTTGTGACTCCAGGTTTCCGGAGCCCGAGGGTCCAGCTCCAGCGAACGTTCAAAGGCTTCCAGGGCCTCTTCGGGGCGCATCGCCTGCTCCAGAATCAGGCCCCGGATGGCCCAGAGCCGGGCTTCCCGGGGAGCCAGTTCCAAGGCCCGGTCCAGGCAGGACAAGGCCGGCTCGGGTCGGGACAGGTGGCACAAAGCCAGGGCTCGATTGCCCAGGAAGACGTAGTCGTCGGGAGTCAACGCCAGCGCCCGGTCGAAGCTGTCCAAGGCTTGTCGACAGCGGTGGATGGCCAGGGTGGCTTCACCCAGGTGGTTCCACAGGTGGGGTTCCTCGGGGGATCGGGTCACCGCCATCTCCAGGGCTCGGACAGCCTCTTCGGAACGGCCTGCTTTCAACAAGGCGATCCCCAGGTTGGCGGTCACCCTGGGGAAGTCGGGGTCGAGCTCTTGAACCCGGGCAAAACACTCCGCGGCTGTGGTCGGGTCTCCCTCCACCAGGGCCGCCCCTCTTTCGAACCAGCACCCCGGATCCCGGGGCAGGGTGGAGGTTGCCTGTTCCAGCGTCTGGAGGGCCTCCCGGGTCCGGTCCAGATCCAGGAGCAAGGCAGCCTTCAGCCTCCAAGCTTCTGCCAGCAGGGGATTAAGGCGCAGGGCTTCCTCTACCGAGCTCAGGGCGACTTCCGTCTGCTCCTGTTCTTCTTCTTCGCCGGCTCTTTTCAGCCAGGCGTTTGCATCCATCGGCTCCTGGTTCATGGGGAGGCCCCTTCCCGCCGTCCGGCCCATCTCCTGGCATTCGCCCTGCCCCTTTCGCGGATGCCGTTCACGATGCTTCTGCCAGCAGCGCCAGGGAAGTCGGGCCCGCCTGGAGGAGGTCTCTAGGTTCTCGGTGGCGAGGGGGATTCGCCCGACTGCTTGAGACGGCGCTCGTAGGCCTTCAGGAAGGGCCACCAGATGGCCGCGCTCAGTCCAAAATTGAAAGCCAGCAAGAGGAGCGCCCGCAAGTCCTGGGTAGACAGAAGCGCTCCCAGGAAGCATGGCATCACCCAGGGCACCTCGATGAACGGCGCCGTGACCCACCCCCCAGCGACCCCGAACCAGGCTACCGTGCCGCAGGCCAGGGGAGCCAGGACGCAGGGAATGGCCAGAAGCGGATTGGCCACCACGGGCAGGCCGAACAGGAAGGGTTCATTCACGTTGAACAGGGCCGGGACCAGCGAAATCCTGCCGATCCGGCGAAGATGTCCATGCCCCGACATGAGCAGCAGCAACGTAGGTGGCAGGGTTGCGCCGGCCCCCCCTATCCAGATGAACCACTGGTAGAACGGGTAGGCCGTGGTGTAGGGCAGGGGCAATCCCGCTGTGTGGGCCTCGGCGTTGGCCGCCACGAACTGCTGCCACAGCGGCAGCATGACCGCATTGATCACCGAAATTCCGTGGACACCCGCCACCGCAAAAAGATGCAGGAAGAAATTCGAGGCCAGGACCGCGCCCAGCGAGTCACCCAGAGAGGTCATGGGCTGCATGACCTTCAGGATGCCTGCGTGGATGTCGAAGCCGACGACGTGGCGGAGGGACCACACAACGGTCACCATGGTCAGGATTGGCAAGAAGCTTCGGAAGGCATCGACCACCGAGGAGGGGATGGCCGTTGTCTCGGGAGGTCCCTCGTCCTTCTGACGTTCTGGGCGCAGGATCAGACGGGAGAGCTCGACCATCCCGATCCCCAGCACGATAGCCAGGAAGATTCCCTCCGGTCCCAAGGGCTTCAGGGCCACCACCCACTGGGGCCCGGGGTCGGTCTCTTGAAGCTTGACCAGGACCGGGGTACCGGTGACCAGCAAGGCCGCAACCGCCCCCAGACCTTGGGGGACGGGAGCCAGGCGATACCGGGCCGACAGGGCACTGGCGATGGTGAAGGCTATATAGAGCGCCAGCAACCCCATGGTCAGGCGGTAGGGGAAGAGGATCTGGGCGGTATGGTCCAGATACCAGCGACCGAAAGCCGTCTGCAGGAGGTTCGGCAACCAGGCCACATCACCGTTGAAATAAGACTTCAGGACGGGGCCCTGGGCACCCAGCAAAAGGAAGGTGCTGCCCACCAGGATGATGGGGACCGAGGCGATCATCCCGTCGCGCAGGGCTACAACGTGATGTTGGCGTGAAGCGACCTCCAGGAGCAGCACGACCTGTTCCCAACAGGCCTGGAAGCGATTGGGTTTGGAGGAATCGCTCATGGAACTCCTGGGCCCGGCCTGCAGGCCTTTGGAAGCCTGCAGGCCAGAAGGCTCGGTTTTACCGGATGAAGCGGGTTCCCGCCTCACCGCGAACCGCGCGGGTCAGGTTCTCCGGATTGGTGATGATGGCCGAAGAGCCACCTGCTTCCAGGAAGGCAATGGCGGCCTCGACCTTGGGGAGCATGCTGCCATTGGCGAAGTGCCCTTCTTTCAGAAGGGTCCTAGCCTGCTCCAGGGTCACCTCGCTAAGACCTTCCTGCTCAGGGGTCCCGAAGCGGATGTAGACCTGCTCGACGGCCGTGGAGATCACGAAGGTATCCGCCCCCAGGTTGGCGGCCAGAAGACTCGAGGCGTAATCCTTGTCGATTACTGCGGCCACACCGTCCAGACCTTCGGGTTTCTCGACCACGGGAACACCTCCGCCCCCGACGGCGATGACCACCTGACCCGCCTGAATCAGGTTGCGGATGGCTTCCAGTTCGACGATGCGCTTGGGCTTGGGCGAGGGCACCACCCGGCGCCAGCCTCGGCCGGCATCCTCCATCACCGACCAGCCATCGGCCTTCTCGCGCTCTCGAGCCTGAGCCTCGTCCATGAAGGGCCCGATCGGCTTGCTCGGGGCTTGGAAGGCCGGGTCCTGCGCGTCTACCACCACCTGGGTCACGACCGTTACGGCTCCCTTGTCCAGGCCGTATTTGCTGAACTCGTTGAGCAGGGCCTTCTGGAACTGGTAGCCGATGGCCCCCTGGGTATCCGCCACCGCCGAATCGACGGGAACCGGATGCAAATGATTCCGGGCGATCTCCGAGCGCAACAGGATGAAGCCGACCTGGGGCCCGTTGCCGTGTGTCAGGACTACTTCCCAACCTTCACGGATCATGCCCACCACGTGCTCGACGGTCTCGCATAGGGCCTCATATTGATCCGGGACCGACTGGCGGTCCTTGGATTTGATCAAAGAATTGCCGCCAACCGCGACGACTGCTACACGAGACATCGGGGAAAACCTCCAAGACGATTCAGCAGATTGAATCTTCGGGATCCCCAAGAGGATCCCGAAGGGGGCGATTCCATTCCAGGGCGCGGGCGGGGGTTCCTGCGCTGCCTATCGTATGGCCGCCGGCTCCTGGCTCGACTCCAATCGACGGGTGTACAACGGATGTTGCCGGCACAACTCCTCGACATCCTGACGGACCCGACGCGCCAGTTCCAGGTCCGCGTGAGCCTTGAGGATTTCGAGGATCCATCCACCCACCTGACGCATCTGGTCCACCCCCATGCCCCGGGTGGTTAGTGCGGGGGTGCCCATCCGGATCCCGCTGGCCACCGAGGGTGGGTTCTTGTCGAAGGGGATGGCATTCTTGTTCACGGTAATCCCGGCTCGATGCAGTGCCGTCTCGGCGTCCTGACCCGTCAGGCCCAGGGGCGTGACGTCCACCAGGATCAGGTGCGTATCGGTCCCTCCGCTGATCAGGCGGGCTCCTCCCTCAGCCAGGGTCTCGGCCAGGACTCGAGCGTTTTCCACCAGGCGTCGCTGGTAATCGCGGAAAGACTCTTGGGAGGCTTCCAGGAAGGCCACCGCCTTGGCTGCGATCACATGCTCGAGAGGTCCGCCTTGGAAACCCGGGAAGACCTGCTTGTCCACCGCCTTGGCCAGCTCTTCTCGGCACAGGATCATGCCTCCTCGCGGTCCCCTCAAGGTCTTGTGGGTGGTCGTGGTCACCAGGTCGGCGGACTCGACCGGGTTCTGGTGCAACCCGGCAGCCACCAGCCCAGCGAAGTGGGCCATGTCCACCATCAGGCGAGCTCCGACCTCGTCAGCGATCTCCCGGAAGGGGGCAAACTGGATCTCGCGCGGATAGGCGCTGGCTCCCGCCAGGATCACCTTGGGACGATGCTCACGGGCCAGGTCCCTCACCTGATCGTAATCAATGCGCTCGGTCTTGGGGTCCAATCCGTATTGGAAGACCTGGAAATGCGAGCCCGAGAAGTTGACCTTGTGACCATGGGTCAGATGCCCGCCATGAGCCAGGGACATCCCCAGGATCTTGTCGCCGTGCTGAAGGACCGAGTAGTAGGCGGCGATATTGGCCTGCGAACCGGAATGAGGCTGCACGTTGGCGTGCTGAGCCCCGAAGAGGGCGCAGGCGCGCTGGCGAGCCAGATCCTCGATGACGTCTACAAACTCGCAACCGCCGTAGTAGCGGCGCCCTGGATAGCCTTCAGCGTACTTGTTGGTCAGGACACTGCCCTGGGCTTCCAGGACGGCCTCACTGACGAAGTTCTCCGAAGCGATCATCTCCAGGGTGGTTTCCTGGCGGTTGGTCTCAGCGACGATGGCGCGAGCCACCTCGGGATCCACGGTCCACACATGGTCGAGCATGAGTAATCCTCCTGGTTTTTTGGGAAGAAAGCCCGGAACGGGCGTACCTGGCAGGCATCCCTTCGCCCCCCAAGCCGACGAACCTACCAGTCCCTCCGGACTGATCGCTTCTTTGGGGTACAATCCGACGGCCTCCCGAAGGAGGCCGTCCGGAGGTGGCCGGGTCTGAAATTACTAGGCGACCAGATCCAGGGGGTCTCCACCTGACTTCTTGTCGTCCGGGGTTTCAAAGAAGGAGAGGGTCTTGGCGGCCTGGCCACTGTAGAGGCGATAGATTCCGTCCTTCACCTCGGACTCTTCGGCCGCCAGCCAGGTCTGGTCGTCCCGACTGTCGACGCTGCTCCCCTGGGTCTTGGTGGAAGTCCCGCCTCCCTGCATCTGGGTCAAGGCACCCAGGATCTGCCGATAATTGGAACGGGAGTAGGGCTCATTCCCGGTGTACTGGGCGAGCTGCATGTTGACCATGTTCTCGAGGTTTCGCAGCATCACCGCCCGGCGCGCCTCGGCCCCCATGCCTGGCTGCTGGGTCCCCTGCTGAGGCTGGGTGGCGTCGAAACGAGCCTGCAGGTGACGGGAGTTGTCTGCCAGGGCCAGACGCAAGGTCCGCGTAGCCGCATCGCTGGTCTGGGCCTGGGGAGCCTGGAGCTGGGTCGACTTGGATTCGGGAGTAGCTTCTCCAGCCTTACCGGTCTGGACTCCCGCCTTGGTGGTGGCGGTCTGGACCTGCCGCCGACCACCCTGATCCCGCCGAATCAGATCCAGATTCTGATTGCGTGGCTCGGGGGTTTGCTCGAGGCTCTTCCCCCGGTCACCGCCTCGAGCCGAGGATTGTTCCAGGCCTTCTTCGTCCTGGTGTTGGACTCGGCGAGGTTCCTCGGTCTGCTTGAGTTCCTTGGGTGCGGTGATATTCTGGGCGAAGCCGACCTGAGCCGCCTTGTTCGCCAGATTCGCAGAGCTGATTGCTGGATTGATAGCCACTTTGACCCGTCCTCCTCATCGGCTATATACCGATGGACCCCTATAACGACAAGATCCCGAGACTAACAATTTTGTTAAAAAGTCATGAACCAGAACCTTCAGAAGCCTTCCCTGCGGGTTCTTTTTGCCCACCCCGGCTTTCCTCCCCGACTTCCGAGGGTTGCTCGAAGAGTGCCTCCAGAAACTGTTGGGGGATGAAAGGCTGCAGGTCTTCCAGTCCCTCTCCCACTCCGATGTACTTCACGGGGATCTGGAACTCCTGGGCGATAGCCACGATTATCCCTCCACGAGCGGTTCCGTCGAGCTTGCACAGGACCAGACCGGTAAGTTCGGTAGCCTGATGGAAGACGCGGGCCTGCTCCAGGGCATTCTGCCCCGTGGTCGCATCCAGGACCAGCAAGACCTCATGTGGAGCATCGGGGAGGTCCTTCCCCGAAACCCGCCGGATCTTCTTCAATTCCTCCATCAGGTTGGCCTTCGAGTGGAGCCGCCCCGCCGTATCGACCAACACCAGGTCGACTCCGCGCGCCTGGGCCGCAGCAATCGCATCGTAGACGACAGCCGCCGGGTCCGAACCCTCACGATGGCGGACCAGGTCGACCCCGAGGCGGTCCGCCCAGACCTGCAACTGATCGATGGCCGCAGCCCGGAAGGTGTCAGCAGCTGCCAGGAGGACCTTGAATCCCTGTTTCTGGTAGTGATGGGCGAGCTTGGCCGTCGTGGTCGTCTTGCCGGTCCCGTTGACCCCGACCAGGAGGACGACGTTGACCCGGCCCTTCTCCACCTTCAGGGCCCCGGCCTGGGGGTTGTCCGCACCCAGGATCCGCCCCATGACCTCCCTCAATTCGTCCAGGAGTTCGGAGGGTTCCCGCAACTTCTTCTCATGAACCGACCCGCGCAGGGCTTCAAGAATCCGATCCGTAGCCCCCACTCCGACATCGGCGGTCAAGAGGATCGCCTCCAGATCTTCCCAGAGTTCCTCGTCGATCTTGCCGTGCGACCGGAACAGGTCCACCACCTGACCCACCAGGTTCTGGCGGGTCCGGTTGAGGCCTTCGGCCATCTTCTCGAAGAACGGATCGACCGGTGTCAGCGCCAGACGTCGCGTGGCCTCCCAGATCCCGCGCAGACCACCCGAAGCGTTGGTCGCAGGAGCCGCCTCGTTCGGAACGGCTGGCGGTGAGGCTTCGCGGGGAGGCTCCTGGTGGTTCTCCCCCACACCGGAAGCGAGAGGTGCCGCCACTTCGACTTCAGGGTTTTCGGTCGTCGACGGTTCCTCTGCCGGAGGATTCTTCGAGCGCCCGAACCAGCGACCCAACCTGTCCATGGCGAACTCCCTTCCAACCTGTGCGTCCTGGCGCGGTCGGTTCCCCGAGCAAGGCCGAGCCTCCTCCCCCGGGGGCCCCAGGAGACCGCTCGGAGCGCCTTCTTCAGGGGGATTCCAGGAAGACCTCCAAATCCAGGGGGCCGGTGCCAGGAATAAAGCCCCTCCCTGGCCAAAGGATCCAGGTGACCTCGAACCCAGCCATGCCCCCTCCTGTAATCTTCGTCGCTGATCGCGAGCAGTTGGCCCGGATCCAAGAGCAGATCACCGCCCCCCCCGACCCGGCCGTAGTGCACTGGACCCCTCCCCCGGACTACAATCCACAGACCGTCGCAGTGCGGATCCGGCTGGAGCGGTCAGCAGAACTCCGCGAATCTCAGGCGCCTCCGACCCCGGGATCAAAACCAGCGAGCCGGGCCCTTCAGGTCACCGAGTCCACCACCGGTTCGGGGACTGTCTTCAAACTCAGCGAAACGATCGATTTTTCGTCCAGCCAGCAGTTCCAGACCAGAATCCAGGTCGAGTCAAGGCCCACACCACCCGATTCGGACAAAACTTTCGGAGTGATCCAGGCTGCCCCGGCGCCCAGGAGTCAGGCCGACAAGATCAGGCGTCGCCG
>JAAZKF010000322.1 GCA_012799975.1 Burkholderiales bacterium | reverse complement strand
TCAGCGAGGATGTTTTGGTAATCGATCACTCTGAGCCTCCTCCTGGCCACGTGAACCTCCTGTTGGTAAAAACGTGGCCGGATATTCTGCTCAGAGGTCAGGGGTCACCGCCGGGCCGCCAACCCGACGGGGGTGGATCATATCGAACGATCTCCCGTGCACGATCTTGGCCGGGTGGATCATATCGAACGATCTCGCGGTGGATCATATCGCCCGATCGCTGACATCGGGGTTACGAGTTTACGAACACCTCGGTTCCAACCAGGGCAACACTGTTGCAAGTCAGGTCCTGACGTCATCGACAATCTTCCACAGGACGTCCGAGATACACTAAAAAAGGGCGGAGTAAGAGCCTGGTTCATGGACGAAGCTTCGCTGTTGTCGTTGAAGCGATACTCTACCAGTGTGAAGCTCAAGAAGTGGCTGGTGAAACTACAGGAGGTTGCAGAGGCCGGGGCGGCGACATTGACAGACTTCCCGCGTCCGGGTGAAGTCACGATGGTCTTCGTGACGGATCGACTGGCTAAATGGAAAACAGCAGAAATCGCCTGGGCAGCACGCCACGAGACCGGGCATGCTCGACACCGGGCCATCACGAGGAAGGGGAGCAGAAAGCAGCGGAGGGCCTTGCGCAAAGCGCTCCAAGAGGCGTTCGATAGCCGTAGCAGTCGGTTGCCGAAGGCTTTCCACAAGAGCCCGGCCGAGTTTTTTGCTGAGGGCACCGACTGGTACCACAGGAACTGGTTGACCAGAGGCATGCTGAAGCGTAGGGCGCCCCAACTTCATGCTATACTGGACTCGAAAGCGAAGGTGTTGTCGTTGATGGAATCGGATATCAGTGCTCTGGAAGAGGACGGCATTGTGCTTCTCTATGATGGGCCAGAGGGCTTCGCTGCGACCTGGGAAGGCACGGATGAAATCCTCTTCTCCCTCAACCTCGGCGACGGACAGGAAGGCGAGACGATTCGCCCTGATGGGACCATCGAAACTCACGGCGGGAAATGCGAGAGATTCGGCGGCATCACAATATCGCGGCCTATCTTGAAGGTCTGGACCCCCGAGGAAGCCGAGCCCTACAAGGCCTTCCTCCGCTCGAAGGGCGTGACCCTGCCCCACGTGATGTCGTAGCCTCCGAGCCCCACCCCGTCGGCTAATCCCCCGGCCCTATACACGACCCCACGAAGGCCCCACCACCCGGGGCCTTCTGCATTTCCAGGAGGAGCATCATGGTCAGCAAGCATATCCACAAAGCCGCCCTGCGCGGCATTCTCGAACTGGACGGAGGCGCACCTCCCCCTGAATCCGCCGCCTGGCGTGGCATTCGGCCGTCGAGGAGTTGAGACCCTACTCGATGGCCTCGGTTATCACGCCAGGCGGCGGATTCAGCCCGAAGGGCCCGCCTTGCCGCCCAGAAGGCCGCAGAGGAGCCCTCCGACCAGACCCAGGGCCAAACACCCTAGCAGACCAGGCCGTCGCTGAGCTTCTGAAGGTGGCCCGCGCCGCCGAAGCCCTGGCCCTCCAGGCCGACTGAATCGGGCCCGGCGTCCACTTAACAGCCACCAGAACAGCCACCAAC
>JAAZKF010000038.1 GCA_012799975.1 Burkholderiales bacterium | reverse complement strand
GGCTCCCCCCTCTCGTTGTTGTTGCTTCAATGGGGCCACGCCGTGATTGGCGTGGATACGGGCCTCGGCCTGCTGGTCCAGGACGATGATGGATGCTTCAATGGGGCCACGCCGTGATTGGCGTGGATACTCCCTCGCTTTCTTAAGCCGGTCATCTCGGTGCTTTGGTTTCATCGTGCGAGGGGTGCCGGGTATCTTAGCGTATTCTGCTGATCGAGTCTGGATCCCTGCATCCTGAGGTGCGCTGAAGCTTGGTTTGGTGGGGAATTGGGCGGAGGCGAGCACACCGCGGGAAGTTGCGACCACCGAGGCGCTCGCGAGGGGTCTTCGCCTCTGTATCTGGTGGAGACCACGCAACGGTGAGATTTTAGGGCCTTGATCGGTTGGGGTCAAGGAACTCTCGAGGCAGGAATTGCTAAAGCCGTCACCCTGGGACCGGAGCGGTGAAAGGACCAGGAGAAGGTCGAGCTGGCCCGGGTAGGCGCTGGGGCGCCGTGGTTGTCGCTGGGTCGAGGGACGCTCCTGACACGCGCGTGTCGGTGGTAGGGGTAAGCTGTTGAACCAGCCCAAGAACCCGCATCTCAGCGTCTGGTGGGCTTGGCCGGATGCAGATGGCGATGGGCGTGCGTGTTTCTATGGGACCGTGCCACGGTAGGCTCGGATACCTGCTGGACCACGACATCAGAGGGTGCAGGCGGCAGGTCTGGATGCCAGGGCACCCAGACCCCCGCCTGCAGCCGACAAACTGGAGCCGCTGCCAGTCGCCCGGGTGTCAGATAGCTGACAAACAGGCACCTGGCTTTGGTTTGAGCCGATCAACTTATGGGGTCTTCGATTTTCAAAGAACTCAGAAGACCAGGACGCTCCTCTCGGTATTGGTCAGGGGGAGGCCGAGAGTGCGGAACCGGCGGCGAGAGCGGGGGCTGACTCCGCCCAGATCAACCAGCATGACCTGGTCCTCGCCGTGGTGGATCGCTTCGCTTAGTTTCGCCAGGAGTTGAACCTTCTCCCGATCAGTCAGGGCGCATCTGAATACCGAATACTGCAGATGGTCTCCGAAACCGCGCATGATCTGGAAGACCTTGCGCAGGCGTCCCGGTTCGCAGATATCGTAGGCCACAAGATAATCGCGTCGCATCCTGGCCTCCTCTCAGCGGGTCCGGATAGTAGGGACCTCGGGAACCTCTCCCGCCAGGTAGCGGCCGAAAAGGCGGGACTGTACCTCCAGCAGTTGGCGGTAGCTGAGGCGGTATCCGAAGGTGGGATGGGTGATAAGTTCATCCATCCGGCGCTCATAGGCCTGGATGAAGGACTTGCGGCCCGAAGGCGAGAGATTGCAGGCATTGGCCGCGGTCACGAAATCATCAGGGCCGATCACGCCGTTGTTCAGGCACCACAGCACGGTGGAGTCGGCGATCAGGGGACGGAAGGGCTCCATCAGGTCCAGGGCCAGCGCGGGCCGTCCATAGCGGGGCTGATGGTAATAACCCTGGAAGGGATCGAAGCCCACGCTTTGCAGAGTGATGGTCAGGTCTCGGGTCAACAGGGAGTAGGCAAAAGAAAGCATCGCATTGACTGGGTCCAGCGGAGGGCGGCGGTTGCGGCCCTGGAAGTCGAAGGATAGGCCCTGCTTCTTGAACATGCCTGGGAATGCCCCAAAATAAAGGCGGCCAGCGTAGCCTTCAACGCCAAGGAGGCTCTCGAGGTTTTTAGTCCGGCGGGCCTGACCTGCCAATTCCTTCAATTCGACCAACAGATCGGGAGCCGGTTCTTCTAGGTTCCGGCGCAGCATGGTCCGGCAATTGAGGATCTTCGCCGCCACCAACTCTCGGGCGATGGTGCAGCATCGGTCGGGGTCGAAGGCAGCACGGAACTGGGTCTGGCGCAGAAGGATGTTCTTGTGCCCCGGCCCCTGGGTCATCCCAGAGAACCATCCGCCGAACGAGAAGTAGCTGACCGGAATACCGCGGCTGCAGAGTTCGCGGACTGCCTGGGTAGTGATCTGGATATTCCCCATGAGGTTGATTTGAGAGAGGTCCAGCAGTCGGATCTCGGCTACCTGTTCTCCCTTTTCGCGAACCTGCAGGGTCTCTCCGCTGAGCCCCAGCGAGAGGCCGTGGCGCTGCAGGTAGAGGGGAAGGGCCTCGTTTCGAGCGGGCATCAGCCGGCGGACCTCTTCTTCTGGGGACTCGGGGGCCTGCGGATCTCCCCGCAGCAATTCGATCTCGTCGGGCAGGCAGATACCGGAAAGCGAGCAACCTCCACATTTAGGGCTGTGGTGCAAGGGAGGGGGTCGTACACCGTCATCCGCCATGCGACGGAAGTCCCGCGCAGCCTGGCGGGTCATTTCGACCAGTTCCGGCTCGAACTCCACCCAGACCCGGCGCCGGGAAGCTGCGAAATACAGCCAACCGCCCCGGCAGACGAAACCGTTCTCACGCAGGATCAAGCCCTGAGCGCAGAGTTGGACGCGTTCGGGGTCGTAGGCATTGGCCGGTACATTTGGCACCTTGCCGCGCTTGTAGTCCACCGGGGTCGCCTCAGCCCCGGTGGCTTCCACCAGGTCCATACGGGCGATGAGTCCTTCCACCGGGGCGGACATCATGACCGAGCGGGCAACCTGGGGACGTTCGGGGGCCTCGGCATCCTCGGGTTCTGGGGGCGCCTCCAGGAACCCCGACTTGCGGTCCACCCGGCGGTGTTGATAGCGACCATCCTCGGTGTATTGGTTGTCTGCGAATTCGCCTTCGACCCACTCCAGAAATCCGAGGCGGGGGCAATAGACAAATTCGTTGAGCATGCGGGCCGGCAGCAGTTCCGGCAGGGCGGTGCGGGTCTGCATCGGCGGTTCCTCCCTTCACGATCAATCCAACCCGCATTCAGTGCGCTGGGAAGGCGCACGTCAGGAGTCGCGGCCTCGGGCCTGGATCCGCCGCCTACCGCGGCATTCGGCCGTCGAGGCGTTGAGACCCCACCCACACCAGGGTGTGGGTGGGAGGGGCCCGTCTGCGTCGTCAGGCGCACCTCTGCTGTGCTCACGTAGTTTCCCACTACGCTCCGCTCCTCAGAACGCACGCCTTCCTGGCATCCAGACCCGCCTCGATGGCCTCGGTTCTCACGCCAGGCGGCGGATTCAGGCCGGGTGCAGTCGGTTGACGGCATTGTCAACAGGATGCGGGACGGATTCCCTTCATTGTGAAGGTTGTCGGTGTCAGGATATGTCACCGTGGTCTGGAATATGGGCGGGTCGACGCGGTGTCGGCCGTGCTGACCAGGTGCCTCTCGCCGGGTCCCGTTCAAAACGTGTCGGTGACCGGCCCCCCTCAGCCGACCAGCGGTCGGGACGGAGTGAAGCTGCCGTAACCCCCTTGGTCGGACCGGCGGATTGAGCACTCGAAGGTCACCCCGACCCCGCGGGCAAGTCGTTCTTGGATGGACATCCTCGTCATGTCACACCGCAGCAGGCTGCCGATGACCTCACTGGGGAGCGGTGGGGTCCATAGAGGCCAACGAAAAAGGCCCGACTTCCATCCGCCCGTGCAGCATGTGGTCAGAAGGCGGTCGCCTCGCGGTACGACGACCAGGAAACTGAGCCCTCGCAGGGCCAGCCAGTCGGCGCCCGGGACTCCACACTTTTGGTCTGTGGACGGATCCCTGGCGCGAAGGGCGTAGTCTCTGCTCACGGTATTGTCCCATCCCAGGACAGGCAGGTTCCGGTCATATAGCCAGGGGCCGCAGATGGCCTCTTCGAGATCTTCGCGCTGCCCTTGCTCGAGGATCTGGTGCACCATGCCGAGGAATTTCTGTTGGCCGGCCGTGAAGTGCAGGGCCGACGGCTTGGTCTTGCCCCCCAGGTCGGTGACCACGTCGCTCGCGAAGGCCGCCGCCCAGTCGACGCTACGCCGGTGGTCCGCCGTCGCCCCCTCGACCAGGGTCTCGAGGTACTGACGAAAGACGGCGGGCGGTGGCTTGAGGTCCCGCTCGGTCGGGACCTCTTCCTCTTTGGATGCATAGATCAAGGCCAGGGCGGGGTCGTCGGCACAGTCCTGTAGATCCGCTTCAAGAAGGTCGAGGAGGGCGTCCAGGTCTCCGTCAAAATCGTGCAGGACGGGGAACCAAATCCCTTCCTCCCGCCACGACAGGCGAACTCCCCGGACCTGGTCGTCGGCTGCGCGAAGCACGCCCAGTGCGGCGAGGAAAGCCAGTGGATTGGAACCATCCAGACCGGCGAGTTTGAGTTCACTCACGAGGGGTGCTCCGTTTTCTGTTCAATTTCACTTTGGAGGTGGTCGCCCAGCCTCAGGAGGGCTTCAATCCAGGCCAGCCCCCACCAGCCGTAGCGACGCACCAGTCGCCAGAAGCGTTCCGGGATGCCCGAGTCGAGGCGGGCCAGGCCGTGGTCGCTGGTCGAGGTCAGTGTTGTGCCATCCAGGGAGAAGCACACTTCTAGTGGTTGCGGGTCAGGCACCCAAGGAGCGAAGGGCCGGCATCGACCGTGGTGGCAGGCCACGAGATGCAATACCAGATCGGCGTCGTGGGCCTGGTCCAGCAGGGCTCCAGCCCCTTGCAGCAGGGCTACGGACTGAAGCTCGTGCCGTGCGCCGGACGGATAACCCGAGCGCCGGGCCGCACGCATCCGTTCATCTCGTCGCAAGCTGATCCGTTGCGACTTGGCAAGCGGCTGGGGCGCTACCGAGGCGCGGAAGGAGCTGCCTCCGTGCAGTAGGCATTGAAAGCGCGGGTCTGCCTTGCCGATGTCGTGCCAGAAGCCTGCCAGCCTGAGGTCCTTGGTCAACTCCTGGTCCAAGCCGACCCGGGCGGCAAATTCCCCCGCCCGCTGCGCCACTCCCTCCAAGTGGTGGGTGAGCGGGATGGGTACCCCCGTGAAGGAGGAGGAATCATCCTCCGAGTTGACCTCCTCGCCATCAAAGCGCAACCGACGGCGTGACCGGACGACCCGATGGGGTTCCTGGCCGGGAACCTCGACCCGGTCGATGACCAGGCGCGAGCCTTCTTTGGCGAGGGCTTTGACCAGGGCGACGATGTCGGCCGGCCAGTCACGCCTGGCGGCTTCATGCAACCAGGCTGCGACGATCTCCCGCTCATCCACAGGTGTCTCCTCTTCTGGCGGGAAGGCGGGTGGAGAAGCCTGAGGATCCCTGGTCAGGCTCTGCAGGACATCTCGGTGCAGCCGCAGCGCGAGGCGTCCCCGGAGGCGGAAGGCGGCCAGGTCTCCCAGGTCGCGCACGGCGGTAGGGTTGGAGGGATCCCAGGTACCCTGAAGGAGCCCCCCGTAGGTGGCGGGCACCACGATCGTGTCTCCGGGCCGCAGGGTTCGGTCGAGGTCTTCGCCTTGGACCACCAGCGAGTCGTCGCCGCGCCAGACCAGGCACGGCCGGGGTGGTTGGTCTGGTTTCTGGTCCTCGGTCTCCCTGGTCCCTTCGACGTCCGCTACAGTCCCTTCGGGAATTCCGCGGAGCCATCGCGAGGCGGCTGCATGGGGAATGGCCACCGCTTCGCCGGAAGACGGAGGGACGCTGCCGACCAGGGCCAGCACGGCTTCTGCCATCACGGCATCTTCGGCCGCGCGAAGCAAGTCTTCGGACAGGTCGGCTCGCCACACCACCTGGCAGTCCGCCGTCCCGCGGCCCGGCCCGTGCAGCCAGAGGGCCACGTCAGGGTCGGGCCAGGGTTCGGGGTTGGTCTGCACCCACGAGTCCAGGTGGGCGGGCAGCAGGATGGGGGCGTGAGGTCGTGGCGGGACCAGGTTGGTCAGGATGCTCTCTTCCGGGAGCTGCAGGTGGGTGTGACCGAAGTCCAGGGGGTCCTGCTCGTTCAGCCAGGCCCATGTCTGTCCCAGGGCAGGTCCGTAGATGGGGTCATCCTTCAAATTGTCGGTGGAGGCCAGGATCACGGCCGGCGCGCTACCCTGCGTGCCCAGGCGGTCCAGGCGCCCGAAGCGTTGGCGCAGGGCGTCCAGGCTGGCGCACTCGGTAACCAGGGAGTCGAAGTCGAAATCGGCACCGGCTTCGATGCACTGGGTAGAGACCACCACCAGGGAACGCCGGTCTGGCTTTCGTTCGCGGCCCGCCCGCACGCGGGGCAGGATCTCGGCTTCGGCAACCTCCCGGTCCAGTGGCCGCATACGGCCCGTCAACAGACGCACATCGAAGTGGTCCTTCGAATCCGCCTGTAGGGAGGAGGCCAGACGGCGTGCGGTGTCGACGCGGTTGACCACGACCAGGACCGTGGAGCCTTCCCGGGCGCAGAAGTCGAGGGCTTCTTTCTTCAGTTCGGCGACGAGTTTTGAGGCCGGAAGCGAGATGAGACGGGTGGGTTTGGATGATTCCAGGCGTCGGCGTAGTTGCGGATGGGACCAGTCGGCCTCGTCCAGAGCGAAAGGATCGGTGCCCGTCGCGCCGGGAGTGGCGGACATCTGGACCACCGAGAACGGGGTGCGCAGGGCGTGCGAGCCCCAGGAACGGTAGCGTCCACCGATCTGCTCCAGGGTCTCGCAGAACGGAGCCGAGAGGTGCACCTCGTCCAGGAGATAAAGCACGTCGTTCCCGAGCAGGCCGGCGTGAATCGGCCGCATCGAGGGGGAGACACCATACCCACGGAAGAGCAGTCTTGAACCGACCTGGTCGACGGTGGAGACGGCGATCAAGGGCTGGTCGGGGCGCTTGGCCCAGGCATCTCCGCGTGGGATCCCGCCGCGGAGCAAGGCCACCTCGAGAGGGCAGGTTCCCACCGATGGAAGGTGACCGAGAGCCTCGCGTACCTCGCGCAGGATGCCGTTCGAAGCTTTCTGGATGCGACCGGCGATGGCCCGCGCTCTTTCGAAGGCCTGGTCGACGATGGTACGGCGGTCGACCACGTACACGATTCGGAGTGCCGCCTTGCGGTCGGGGCGGCAGGCCTGCGAGGCCAGGTAATAGACGGCGACGTCAAGCGTCGCGGTCTTCCCCGATCCCGTGGGGAGGTCGAGGATCGCGGGCCAGGCCTCGTCCCGGAAGACCTGCTCGGCCAGCCGGGTCTGCCAGGGGAAAGGTCTGCAGTCGTGGAGGGCTGCGAAGAATTCGGCAAAGCGTGGCGCATCCAGCGTGGACATCAACATCCCTCCGGGGACGGTCCGGGGCGGAAAAGTCCTAGCCCCAGGTAGCGGCCGGCGCCTATCAGGATGGGCCCTTGGACCGGCTCTGGAAATTCGAGTATTGCGTGTGTGAGTACCCGGGGATTCTTCTTCAGGTCTTCCGGGAATCTACCGAAGGCTCGTGCGGGTACGGATCCTGCCAGGACCGGATTGGGCTCGACGAGGATGCGGACGGGGCGGGGGAGTCCGACCCGTTGCACGGCGGCTTCAAGGCTGCGTTCGGCCTTGGCCACGGCGGTGGCGTATTTCCTGGCATTTCTCGATCTCAGATCGCCCGGGTGGCGGTCCAAGGCGACAGGCGTCACCGAATACCAGACCCGGGACGGGCGGGTCCAGGTCCCTGATTTCAAGGTCGCCTGCCGTTCCTGGTCTTCCAGTCGGCGTACAAGCCAACTTCCCAGCCGTCCCAGGTGGATGGGGACCGCTGGAGTGTCTTCTTCGTCTCCGGGAGTTCGGGCCTCCTTTTCCCAGGCATCGATGGCCAGATAGAGAGCCCGGCGATCCTCGGGGGTCGAATCTTTGGGGAGGAGGAGGGCGACACCCAGGAGGTGACCCGTGGCGTGGCTTGACCCCACGAAGGGGAGCGGGACGATGGCCAGATGGTCTCGGCCGCTGGCAGAACCATCCGGGAGATGTCCGGAGATAACCTCGGGAATCGGTTCGGCCGCGGTGCTCAAAATGAGGCGGCGTAGGGTTCCCGCCAGGCCCGCAGCCGCAGTGATGGGCAGGCGGGGACCGCCCACGCGTTGCAGCACCAGCCCGTCGGACTCAAAGCAGGTCGAGGGGGCTGGTTTGGGGACCGGTTCGCGGATATTGGTGTAGGTGGTAAAACCAGCAGGCATGACCCGGGGCTCGGTCTCCTTGTGTCGCGAATAGGCCTCGATCAGGGCGTCCAACTGGCCGGCGCGGGTGGTGCGCAGAACTGTTCTTCCAGTCTGGGAAGGGAACCAGGTAGAAGCAGGTGCCGAGTCCACCAGCCGGGCCGAAACCAGCGACGAGGAGTGCCCCAGCCGGACGACCCGGGCCAGGAGGCGGTCCAGGGCGCGCCGATGGACCTCGGCCGGACGGCTGCCCTTCCAGATGAAGGTCACTACCGGATCCACCGGACTCACGGACGGGAACGTGCGGGGCTGGCGGACACGAAACTCCGGGAGGACTCGTTCTCCGTTCAGGGCTACCTTGATGGTGGGCGGTCGGGCCGGAATCGCGACAGCACGCGCCATGCTCTCAGCCAGCTTTTTCTCGGCCTTGCCGACCTTCTTGAGCGCTGCCGCCCGCGCTTTGGGCGTGTCGGCAGCCTCCAGCTCCTCGCGGGCATTGTCCAGGGCCTGGACCTCGGCCTCGACATCCCCGGTCTGGTGTGCGTCGTTCACGGGCACGAAGACCGTGACCACGTCGCGCACTGCAGCCTCGCTCGCCGCGATCTCCGGAGCGGGCAGGGACTCCAGCCATTCGAGTGCTTCGCTCTCGAAGGGGTCGACCTCTTCGTTGGACAGGCAGGTGGCGGCCAAGGCCGAGAAGAGCCGAGCGGGGTGTGGTGGCCATTCTGAAGCACGGCGATCGTTGTAGGCAGTGGCGACGTATCTTCCTGTCAGCAACGAGACTTCGATGGCGAACACTTTACTCAGCCCCGGCGACGGTGGACCGGCTGACCTGGATCAGTCTCGCCAACTTCGGTGAGGGCTTCAGGGAAAGTGGCCCGGGGGTCCAGCCCATACCCGCCGCCTCAGCCTTCCGAGCCGCCTCGCGCAGCAAGGCAACCGCTCCTTCGCGGTCCAAGGTGTATTCCTCGACCAAGCCATCGCGCCCGACGAACTGGAAGACGAGCGGCTCGGTCGGCACCAGGAGGGCACGTGACCGGAGATCATAGTCGTTCTCACGGAGATACACGATCGCGGCCAGGGCGAGTGCGGCCAGCGCGGTCCTGGCAGCCAGTTCGGCGGCAGGACGTGCAGAATCGTCCAGTCGTTGGCCTTTGACGTCGGTCTGGAAGCGCAGCCGCCGCAAGCCTGGCAGGGAAAGCACGGTTGTCTGGATGGCGTGGTCGATGGTGACGCCACCGGCTTCCGCATCGATGGACGGAGGGATATTCCCGTGGTTGATGACTGCGGGGGTTCCCTTGTCGCCGGCTCCCTTGCGGCTGAAGAGCTTCGGGTTGCCCTTGGCGTCCACAGCAGCCTCTGCAATGATGGTGGTCCACTCATTCGGGTCCGACTTCGATTCATAAACGGTGCCGGCCTTGCGCTCGATGCCGGTGGGGTCGATGCGGCTTGCCGTCTTCACGCCGAAGACCACATCATAGCCGACGATCTCGGAGACCACGCACCGTTGGAATTTCGAACCCAGCCCGCCCTTGGGACCCGTTGAATCCCAGCAGCCGAAAATCAGGGCGGTTGGACATGTCCGGAACATGCCCGTGGCGTGGTTGGTCCTGCTTTCGCTGAAGGCGCGTCCGTAGTCGGTCTGGCGGAAGGGGACACCATCGTGGTCGACGCTGTCTCGGAGCAGGGCATCCGCGATACGATGGGGGGTCTGCAGAGAGGTGAGGCGGTCCAGGTCGGCCAGATCCTCGTACTCACTGAAGTCGACCTCGATGAGCGGGAAGACATTCAGTTCCCCGCGGCGCCAACCATCGAGCAAAGCCTCCTCCATCCGATTGGCTTGAGAAGGCACAGAATCCAGGAGCACTGTCATCACTTCGCGGCCATCGATCTTGCGATTCTCGACTGCGTATTTGGTAGTGCTGCGGCCCTCCTTGACGTAGGTCGGCGGGAAGACCTTGTCGCCGGCGCCTCCGGCCGGCTGCAATCGCGTGATGCTGCGGATCGCAGCATACTGTCCTGCCACGGCGTCTTCCAGGAGACTCAGATTGATAACGGTGCTGGCCATGCGTGGGCGCCTCCCTGTTTGTTGTTCAATATGTCCTGGGCTCTAACCCTGAAGGTCTATGGTTCCTGCCGCAGTGCAGCGGCTCCCGCTTGCGCCTGAGGATTCCCGCGGAACTGCAGTGCAGGTTGAGTATACGATGGGGGAGGTGCCAAAACTTGTCAGGGGGCGCTCGAGTTTACCTGCTGATCTCCTGGCCTTCCTCTCCCGTAGACAGGCTGGTCATTGGCTTTCCGCTCGGGTCACCGCCTGATTCCACCGCGAATTCTCGGAAGCGCATAGGGCGGAAGATGCGGATCGATATCGGACATGGCTGCAGCCAGCCGCAGCCGATGGCCGGCGGGCGAGTATCGCCGAGCAGGGTGGAGGGGTCAGACCGGCAGGAGGGGGGCGGCCAGAAGACCCGCCAGGATGCCTCCCAGGATCGGGCCGACGATCGGGACCCAGGCGTAGCTCCAGTCGCTGCTGCCCTTGCCCTGGATCGGCAGGATGGCGTGCATCAGGCGCGGACCCAGGTCACGGGCTGGGTTGATGGCGTATCCCGTGGGGCCTCCCAGCGAGGCGCCGATGGCCAGGATCAGCAAGGCCACCGGCAGGGCACCCAGGGAGGCCAGACCCTTGGCGTCGCCGTGCTTGCCGAAGGCCAGCACCACGAAGACCAACACGAAGGTGCCGATGATCTCGGTGATGAGGTTCATCCATGGGTTGCGGATGGCCGGGAAGGTCGAGAAGACGGCCAGTTTGCTGACGGGATCGGGCTCGGCATCGAGGTGGTCCTTGTAGGAGAGCCAAGCCAACCCGGCCCCGATCATCGCACCCAGCATCTGGGCCACCAGGTAGGTGCCCAGGTGGGCCTTGGCCGTGGGGTCGCCCGCAGCAATCAGCCCCAAGGTTACCGCCGGGTTAAGGTGTCCTCCCGACTTGTAGGCGGTCAGGACTCCACAGTAGACTCCCAGGGCCCAGCCTACGTTGATCATCAGGAAGCCGCCCCCGCTCCCCTTGGTGCCCTTGAGCACTACGTTGGCCACCACTCCGCAGCCTAACAACATGAGCAGGGCCGTTCCTACGACTTCAGAAAGGAAGATGGTCGAGTCCACGTGGCGCACCTCGCTTCTGGATTCCTGGAGAAGAACGTTTGTTTGGCAGTCTCCGGGAGAGTTCCTCCCTGTTACTCCCCGTGGTCCTGAAGGGTCGGGCGCGCCGCCTGCCCGGTTATTCCGGCTCGAAGTCCAGGTCTTCGACAGGCTGTCTTTCGAATTTCAAATCCCGGGCCAGGGTCAGGTCGAAGAAGACCCAGTCGCTCGCCGCCAGGGCTCCCGAGCGGGCCAGTTGCAGGTGGCTGATTCCCGGGTAGACGGCGATGGTCCGGCGCCCATGCAGGCGCTCCTGGTCCTCGGCGAATTCCCTCAGGATACTGCGGATGACATAGGGGTTGAAGTCGTACATCATCGGGACCACGAAATCCACCTTCCAGGCATACCAGTCCTGGCAGGAGAAATCATAGCCGGAGAGACGGCGCCGGCCGTTGTCCCGCTCCCGGTAGTACAGGGGCAGGACGGCTGCCGAGAGGGCGATCCGCCGATCGAGTCCTTCCCGGATCCGGTTGACCAGCGTCGTCAGGGCCGTCAGACGGCGCTCGATGATCTCCCGGCAGCGCTGATAGCGTTCCATCTGGGCTGGGTCGGCTGGGTTGTAGTAGCTGTACGTTCCGCTCTGGATCCCCAACTCTTCGGGCAGGCCCTGGCCATCCACCGGGAAGCGGATATGGTCCAGGTGTAGACCGGCCAGACCCGGGTGCCCGGCAGCCAGGTTCAGCAGGGCGGCTTCCAGGCGACGGGCCACCTCGGGGTTTTCGGGGTTTAGGAAGACGGGGCGCAGTTGCTTGTTGCGGGGGGCAGGGAAGGGGTCCTCGCTCGAAGAGATCAGGAGGAATCCCGGTTCGCGGGCTCCGGCGCGCAGGACCTGACGCACCAGGGCGCCCAGGGGATTCCCTCTATGGGGGACACCGTGCCGGGCCAGGATCTTCTCCAACTCCCGAGGCTCGTCGGTGTGATCGAAGAGTTCCGCGGCTTCGGACATGAGAGTCAGGGTAGCCGGGGCCGCGACCGGCGAGTCCTGCAGGCGGGTGGCCTCCTCTCGCAGCCAGGTGGCCAGCAGGTCGTTCCAGAGGCTCGGTCCTGAATGCCAGGGGAGCATCACCGACGTGTTGTCCATCTTCCAGTAGAAGGCGTGGCACCAGGCGTGGATCTCAATCCCCAGGGGGCGGGCTTCGTCGATGAAGATCTGCAGGGGGTCCTGAACCTCGTCCGCCAGCACGCGGTAGTCCCAGCGCAGGTGCCGGTAGACCGGCAGACCCTCGATCCCGGGACGGAAAGGCTGGATAGTGGCGCGGTAGTTCCTGGTCTGGATTCCAGGTGCGATCGAGTAGCCGCGCAGCCAGGTCTCCAGGAAGACAGTGTTGATGCCCTCGGCTGCCAGGCTCTCCAGGGTCTGGCGGGCCACCCGGCGCACCTCGTTTTCGGTATAGGATCTCGTTCCCGGCAGGATCCAGTCGGGAGACAACCAGACCCCCGAGACCCCTCCCGGCTCTGCCTTCACGCTTGCTGGTAACATGGCGAGCGCAAGCAGGAAGACGATGAACAGCAAAGCTTGGCGTATCGCCTGAATCCGCCGCCTGGCGTGGCATTCGACCGCCGCTCCATTGAGGTCCCACCCACACCCGGGTGCGGGTGGGAAGGGCTCGTCTGCGTCGTCAGGCGCATCTCTGCGGTGCTCACGTAGTTTCCAACCACGCTCCGCTCCTCGAGGCACGCCTTCCTTGCATCCAGACCCGCCTCGACGGCCTCGGTTCTCATGCCAGACAGTGGATTCAGGCATCAATGACCTCCGGAAAGGGACCAGTCTTCCGCCCGGGGCCGAGCGGTCCTTCCCGTTCTGGCAGCCCCAGACATCATGGGGATTCCAGTAATCGACATCCTGGGCATGCCGAGGAGGGTGGTCATCGGGAAGAGGGAAAAGACCGGGCGATCAGGCCCTGGTCATTTGCAGGATCCGTCTGGCCTGGTGCAGGACCTTCTTTTCGTTGAGGTAGGACAGCTTGCGGCAGGCCTCCCCCAAGGTGAACCAGCCCACGGCGTCGGCTTCATCATCTCGAGGTCCAACCGCCTCCTGCACCAGGGGCATCAGATAGAAGACGACCACTTTGTGGTACAGGGTCCGGTTTTCCTTCCAGTAGAAGTCGTAGTTGATATGGTCGATCTGCTCAGCGATGGCTGCCAGGTGGCCTGTCTCCTCCAGGATTTCTCGGACCGCGGCCTCTTCGGAGGTCTCGCCTGGGTTGACCCGGCCCTTGGGCAGGGCCCAGACCAGCCCGCCGCGTTTGGCGATCAGGCAGACCTTCAGGGCTCTCCCCTCCTTCTTGTAGACGACCCCACCCGCAGAGCGCTGGACCGCTTCAAGTCGACCTTCTTTCGGCTGGTCGGGGGGGGGCTCCTGAATCGGGGGGGGAGGCGGAGTTTGGCCACGTGCTGCCCTGCGGGCCAGTTGGTCAGCCTGGCGGTTGGCCTCGCGGGTCACCTTGTTGAAGCGGACGTCGAGCTCGCGGGTCAGTCTCATGGCCTCTCGGAAGAGGGGCCGCGACAGGGGATCGCGCACGCGGGATTCGCCACGCATCTGTCGCATCATCAGGGGGTTATCGGAGTAGATGTGCACCCGGGTGTGGCCGAGATCGCGGGCCAGGTGCAGGGCGCGTAACAGGGCCCGATAGTCCGCCTGGTGGCTCGTGGCCTGGCCGATCGCCTCGGCGATCTCCTGGGCCGGCCCCCCTTCTGGGCGCAGCACTAGACCGATCCCAGCGGGCCCTGGATTCCCCAGGGAGGCGCCGTCAAGGTGGATGTTCAGAATTCCAGGCACCCCCGCCACTTCTCCCGGCAGGTCTGGCGTCCTCTGTTGGCCGAATAATCAGGCATGCAGCGCAATCATCAAATTTCGCTCGCCTCAGGCGAAGTCTTCACCTGGCGATCCGAACGCAAGTACGTGCCGGGATTCATCGGCGAGTCCTTGCTCTATATGTTCCGTCCCCACGATGGTTCCCCTAGGTTCACCATGCTGGTCTCGATCCCCACCAGTCTGATCCCCCGGATGGGCCCGGATTTCGACCGTCTGGTCGAGGGGGGGTGGCCTCATGCCGAGCGCGAACTTCAGGCTGGGGTCCGCTCCGATTTGCGCATCGAGTTGCAGAGCGGACAGGAACCGATCGTGACGCCTTCCCACGGCCTACGCAAGTTTCCGCTGCCGGGGGCCGACGGAGGGGAGATGGGTTCCTGGGGGTGAGCCTCAGGCCGGAGGGGGGATTCGGCTCAGCCGGACGCTGGTGATCCGCTGCCGGTCTACCCCGGCTACCTCCAGGCGCAGGCCGTCCACCTCGATCGATTCGCCCTGCGCCGGGACCCGGCCCAGAAGGCCATAGACGTATCCGCCCAGGGTCTCATATTCGTCGACGGGAAGGTTCAGGGAAAGGGTGGAGTTCACGTCCTCCAGGATCATCTTGGCATCGACCAGGGTCGATCCGTCCTGCTCGCGGATGACGGTTGGAGGATTCTCGGGATCATACTCGTCGACGATATCTCCGACGATCTCCTCCAGGATATCCTCCATGGTCAGAAGGCCTTCCGTACCTCCATACTCATCGACGACGATGGCCATGGCCACCTTCTCTTGTTGCAGCTCGCGAAGGATCAGGTCGACCGTCTTGCTTCCCGGAACGAACTTGGCGGGACGGATCAGGTCCTGGAGGGGGGTGTCTGTGCGGTTCTGGCGTTCGGCGGCCAGAAGGTCCTTGCTGTAGACCAGGCCGACCACATGGTCGATGCTGTCGCGGAAGACGGGCAGGCGTGAGAAACCCTTTTCGATTATCCGGTCCACCACCTCTTCCAGGGGCATCTCCAGCGGAACAGCCGCGATGTCCACCCGCGGCACCATGACCTCCCGGGCGATGGTTTCGCCGAACTCGATGATCGAGTGGATCATCTCGGCCTCGTCCTGTTCCAGGACTCCTTGGGCCTTGCTGGCCTCCACCATTTGCAGGACGTCGCCTTCGGTCACCAGGGGTGAGGCCGGGGTTTCCGACGGAGAACCCTGGGCCAGGGGACGGGCAGTCCATACCAGCACGGCCAGCAGGGGGGTGGATACGGCATGGAGGAGGCGCAGCGGCAGGGCCATGCGCAGGAACATCGATTCGGGGTGGCGCAGGGCGGCCAGCCGTCCCAGCAGGCTGGCCAGCGCGATCAGCAGCGTGGCCAGGGCCAGGGCCGCCAGAAGAGTCCAGAACCCCTGGTGGATGCGCCCGGCCAGGATGGTGGTCTGACTGCCCACCAGCATCAAGGCTACCGCCTGGGCCCCCATCACCGCGGTCAGAACCCCCCAACGGTCCTGGAGGGGGCGCAGGTCCGCACGCCCCTCCTCGACCAAGGCCGCCAGGCGCAGTTGGCTGAACTGTGAGATGGCCGTGCTGGCGGCTTCCAAGAGCCCTGATACCAGGATGGCAGCGGTCACCCCGCAGAGCAGTTGGACCTCGATGACCCCGCAATGATTCCAGGTACTCATCAGGGGATCACCTTTCGGGCCGCCATAAGCAGGCAGAGGCTCAGCAAGACGCCCAGGGTCGCCCCCCCCAGAACCTGGGGCCAGCCGTGGATCCCCGTGTGGACATGGCGACGCGATACCATCGCTGCGAAGGGAATGGCCAGCAGACTGGCCAGGGGCTCGCGGGTGACCGAGAGCACCGCGGCCGAGACCCCGAAGGCCAGGGCGGCGTGGCCCAGGACCAGCCGGCTCGGAGGGAAGGGGCCGCGATGCGAGACGGCCAGGACCACCACTACCCCCAGGGTCAGGAGGATTACCCCAAAGCAGAGCAGGGGAACGGGATCTCCGGCCAGCCGCGACCAGCCCGAGTCCTGAAGTTCCCAGTACACCGCAGACAGGGCAGGAATCAGGATCTGCCAGGCGACTCCCAAGGAGAAGAAGGCAGAGACCAGGACGGCGGCCGCGGCGACGTCTTTGGCGATTCGGGCCAGGGGATGGTGCCCTTGGATGGTCATGTTCACCACCGATTCGATGGCGGTGTTGATCAGTTCGGCAACCAGGACCAGGCTGGTGGCCCCCAAGACCATCAGGACTCCCAGCGGGTCCAGGGGCAGGATCAGGCAGGCTACCAGGACGACCACCGCCGCCACGAAGTGGATCTTGACGTTGCGTTCGTGTCGGACGGCATAGACGATCCCGTCCAAAGCGAACTGAACGCTGTCCAGAAGGTTCCGACTCTTCCCCGGCAAGGGCGGCGGGTTCCCCGACCGGGGGCGGCGCGCCGCTCCCCCGCTGTGTCGGCGGGCCAGCAGACTGGAACGCGAACTCACAGGGCGCCATCCCTTTCCAGCGCGGCCAGGACCCGTTCCTCAATGGACTGCATGCTTTTTCGTGACTTGGGATCGGGATGGTCGTAACCCAGCAGGTGCAGGACGCCGTGGCTGATGAGCCAGGCCACCTCACGCCGAAGGTCGTGCCCCTGCTCGGAGGCTTGGCGTCGGGCGGTTTCCAGGCTGATCACCACGTCGCCCAACAGGCGCGGTTGGCCGGGGGGAGGAGGTGGGGGGACCTGCCCTTCCCACAACGAGAAGGAAAGCACGTCCGTGGGTCGGTCTTGCCCACGATAGTCGCGGTTGAGCTCCTGGACCCGGCGGTCCCCAGTCAGGATCAGGCTGATCTCGACCGGGCCGGTCTGGCCCGATGGGTTCCCCTGGCTGACTGCCAAGCGGGCCACCCGGCGCAGGAAGCCCAGGGGGAGGCGGCTCTGGGTTGGCAGATCGCTCTGACTGACCCGCACCTGCACCCTCGGGGCGTCGTCTGGTTCCGGCTCGGGGGAGGTCACGCGTTCTTCACCAATTTGGTCACCTTGGCCTTGCGCGTTGGGGCCAACTGTGCGGCGTCGGGATACTCGATCCGGCCATGATAGTGCGAGGCCAGGGTTCGGGCCAGGGCTTCCTTGACGTTGGTGAGGTCCTTCAAGGAGAGGTCGCATTCGTCGAGATGCCCGTCCTTCACGGCCTGATCCACCATCTTGTTGATCAGTTCCTCGAGTTTCTCGGAGGTCGGCGAGGGCAGGGTGCGGGAGGCAGCCTCGATCCCGTCGCAGAGCATGACCACCGCGGTCTCTCTTGATTGAGGTTTGGGTCCGGGGTAGCGGAAGTCCTCTTCGAAGATCGGCTCGGTCGAACGGGAACGGGCCTGGTGGTAGAAGTAGGAGACCAGGTTGGTTCCGTGATGCTCGGGGATGAAACGGGTCAGGATCTCGGGCAGGCGGTACTGGCGGGCCAGTTCCAGCCCGTCCTTCACGTGGGAGATGATGATCAGGCTGGAGAGCGAGGGAGCCAGGCGGTCATGGGGGTTCTCCTGGCCGACCTGGTTTTCGACGAAGAAGCGGGGTCGGCGGATCTTGCCGATGTCGTGGTAGTAGGCTCCAACCCGGCACAACAGGGCGTCAGCTCCGATGGCCTGGGCAGCGGCCTCGGCCAGGTTCCCGACCATGATCGAGTGTTGATAGGTGCCCGGAGCCTCGGTCAGCAGGCGGTGCAGGACGGGCTCCGACGGGTTGGACAGTTCCAGGAGTTTGATGTGCGTTGTGATGCCGAAGAAACTCTCCAGGAAGGGCAAGGCTCCGATGGCCACCAGGGCTGCGGTCAGGCCGTTCAGTCCGCCGAAGAAGAGGGTGTCACGGACGATCCCATCCAGGCCATCATGACCCAGCAGGCTGAAGACCAGGACCGCCAGGATATTGGTGGCCCAGACCAGCAGGGAGGCTTTGACCAGATCCCAACGGCGGCACACCTTGTTGACGGCCATGACCGCCACCGTCCCGGTCATAAGGGCCACGACCGCGGCGGGCAGGCTGCCGGTGTCGATGCCGATGAACATCGACAAGAGGGCCGTGACCAGGAGGGCCAGACTGCCGTCCAGCAGGATCCCGATAAGCATGGCAGCCGTGGCGATGGGAGCCAGATAGACCGAGATGGTGGTCAGGTAGCGCGAGATCCCCAGGATGGTCAGGATCACCAAGGCCAACAACAAGAGCAGCATGTTGGACTGGTAGACCCGAGGCACGTAGGCCCGCGCGTAGGAGGCCACCAGGGTGACCAGGAGTGCAGCCAGCAGTCCGTAGGAGACCAGGCCGCGCAAGGTGAGGCGAGGCTTGTAGAAGCCCAGGGCCTCGAGGATGGGAAGGTCCTTCTCGCCTACGATGTCGCCTTCGCGAATGACGATTTCGCCCGGCAGGACCACCCTCTTGCTGGGTTCGACCTTCTCGGCAGCCGCGCGACGAGCCTGTTTGGTGGCTTCCAGATCGGGGAAGGTGTTGGGCACCAGGGCCTTGGAGGCGATCTGGACGGAGGCTTCGCGGTAATCAGGCGAGAGGAAGGTCAATTGGTCCGCTTCCTCGCGGATCCTCTGGCGGGCGTGGTCCAGGGTATCCTCGCGGACTCCATCCTTCTGGACCACCCGCAGGAGGTGGAAGGTCGTGTTCTGCAATTGTTCGAGCGCCGGGGGCGCTGCTTTGGAAAGGGTCGCCAAAGTATTGGGCGCCAGATCCAGGGGCAGGCGATCCTCCAGCTTCTTCAGCTTTTGCAGGTCGGGTCGGGCGGAGGCCCGCAAGCGCGCCATCTCGGCGACAATACGGAAGGTCTCGATCACCTTCTCTTCGCTTAGGTTCGAGGCGAAGGGGTTATAGGCCTCGATGATCGGAACCTGTTCGGCGGCGCGTAGGCGGGCCTCTCGGGTGCTGTCCTCGTCGATGACCTCGACCCGGCTGGTGGCCTTGACATCGCGGGAAGCGGGCTTGCCTACCTCCATCTTGGTGGAGGAGGGCAGGTCTCCCAAGGTCAGGATCAGGACCAGGGTTCCGAAGGCGAGAAGTGCGATGCTCATCCTGGCCAGCGATTGGTTCCGGAAGGCTCGGGCCATCAAACTCCTCGGCCTGTCGATGTTCACGTTGTCAGCAACTCCAGCAACCAGAGGCTTCGCATACCAGGCACGCCGATCAGCGGGCATCTGGTGACTGCGCATCCAGGAATCCCTGTCACAGACCCTGGCTGCCACCGGGGGTACAGCCTTGGTCCCAGGCTGGAGGCCCCCCCAGGGCCTGGGGTCAGTCTAGCAGAAGCTCGGAGAGCATGGCAACGAGAACCCTCCTGCCATCCTGAATCCGCCGCCTGGCGTGGCATTCGGCCGTCGATCCCTTGAGGTCCCACCCACACCTGGGTGCGGGTGGGAAGGGCCCGTCTGCGTCGTCAGGCGCACCTCTGCGGTGCTCACGTAGTTTCCAACTACGCTCCGCTCCTCAGAACGCACGCCTTCCTGGCATCCGGACCCGCCTCGATGGCCTCGGTTCTCACGCCAGGCAGCGGATTCAGGTGCCATGCTCCGGGGTTTGACGCTTGTGGGCAGGCCCGATGCTCCTTCGGGACGGGGAGTTCATGATCCGGAAACCAGGTAATCCCGGGGGATGCGTACAATTCCCTGGGGGGGAATCGCCGACTCGGGACCCGGACAGTCACGCCTGGCCGACCGGTGACCGGCTCATCCTTTGGAGGTATGGCCTTGAGGTTCACGCATCTGGCATTTCGTGTTGTGGCGGTCCTGCTTTTCCTGGCAGCGGGACTGTTCCTCTCCGGTTGCGGTGGAGGAGGAGGAGGCGGCGTCGGCATGGCCGAGATCCCCCAGATTCCACTCCCCGACGGTGGCGGCGGAGTGATCGATCCGCTCTCGCCGGCCGTGGCTCCCGGACCTCCTGCAGCCCCGCCTCCCATGACCCGACAGACCCGGGAAGCGTCGCCTGAAGAGGTCCTGGGCCGCCAGGTCAACTACAACCTGCCCGCTGGTTGGAGTCTGATCTCCTTCCCCTTGGAATCGGTGACTTCGGCCTTCGGGTTCACCTACCAGTTGTGCACCTACGAGGGAACCGGCTACGTCTACGTGGACCCGGTTAACAACCCGGGTTCCTTGGACACCACTCGCGCCTACTGGGCCTATGCGGATCAGCCCATCGCCGTGTCGGTGCAGGGACCGGACAACACCGGTTCGGTGACCACGGCCCATCTGCAGGCGGGCTGGAACCTGCTGGGCTGCCCCTCGGTCAACAACCTGGCGACCCGCTCGATGACCGTGACGCGTCAGGCCGGCTCCACCCGGGTTCTCGAAGAGGCCGCCACGGACGACTTGACGGCGGGCGCGGCCTGGATCTACCGTTACCTGTATTTCCGGCAGGGAGACAATTACGCCCTCCAGGACCTGATGGGGCCTGCGGTGGTCCTCCAACCCCAGGTCGGCTGCTGGATCTTCGCCTGGACCGAGGCGGAGCTCAACATGAACGTGGTTCCGCCCAACCCGCTGCCCAACATCACTTCACTCTCCACCACGGTGCTCACGGCCGGGAATGCCATCGAAGTCGTCGGGACGGGCCTGGGTGATGCAGCTACCGGGGTCGTGTCGGTCCGGGGTGTGGCCATCCCCAACGACAACATCCTGAGCTGGGCGCCCAACCGGATCCGCTTCACCGTTCCGGCAGGCCTTTCAGCCGGCAACCTCGTGGTCATGGTCAACCGCTACCCCAGCAATAGGATGCCCGTCACTGTGGGCAACGCCGGGTACGGCTCTACCGGGTCGCTGACCGGCCTGGTCCGGAATACCTCAGGCGTCCCCCTGTCTGGGGCCCAGGTCATGATAGACAGCGGTCATAACGCGGTTTCGGACGCCAACGGGGAGTTCCGCATCGATGGTATCCCCGCTGGAGACCACCTGGTCTACGTCACCCTCATCGGTCACCAGACCGCCGTCGGACAGGTCACCATCATGGCCGGAACCACCCGCTCGGTCCTGGTCGAACTGGCTCCCACCGCGGGCGGCGGCGGCGACGGAGGGGAGGCCACCGGGAAATTGATTGTCCGCGGCTATCCCTACTATGGGGACACCCGCTACTGGGTCAGCAGGATCGAGATCTTCGAGCAGGGCAATTACTCGGAGCGCTGGTCCAACTCCTGGTACAGCGATACCGGCAACGCCTATAACCAGTTGACGGCGGGCGGCGCCATCTTGGGCCGGACCTACAACATCAAGGTCACCTGGCGCAACGAGGCCGGTCAGGAACACAGCAATACCTGGTCGCGCAAGCTGGAGAGGGACGGACAGACCGAGTCCTTCTACGGCTGGTAGCCCGAAGGCCCATCGGCCATTCCGGGACTCCCCCGGCGGCCCTGCCTCTGCGGAGGTGGGGCCGCCTGCCTTTGGGGGGGAGGCCTCGGCTACGGACCTACCGGCCTTCCAGCCAGTCGGCCGCCCCCTCTCCGGCCCGGCGCCCCGTGGCCAGGCAACCGGTCAGGAGATAGCCTCCGGTCGGAGCCTCCCAGTCCAGCATCTCCCCGGCGCAGAAGAGACCGGGAACCCCTCGCAGCATGAGGCGCTCGTCCAACTCTTCGAAGCGGACCCCTCCGGCGGTGCTGATCGCCTCCTCCAGGGGGCGGGGGGCGATCAGCACCAGGGGCAGTTCCTTGAGACCTCGGGCCAGCCTCTCGGGATGGCTCAGTTCCTCCGGGGAGAGCCCTTCACGGAGCAGCCCCGCCTGGACCCCCCGGAGTCCCGTACGCCGGCGCAGGTGCTCGGAGAAGGAACGCGAGCCCCGCGGGACCGACAACTCCTGTTTCAGGCGGCGCAGGTCGCGGCCAGGAAGGAGGTCCAGCAGTAGCCGGGCCTGGCCCGACCTTTCGATTTCGTCTCGTAGGGCCGCTGAGAACGAGTAGATCAGGCTCCCCTCCACCCCGAATTTCGTGACCACGAATTCGCCCTGGCGAGGTTTGCCTCCGGGGATTCGAGCCGTTACCGACTTGACCGGGACGCCGGCGAAGCGCTCGCAGAAGTGCGGGCTCCAGGAAACCTCGAAGCCGCAGTTGGAGGGGCGCAGGGGAGAGACCCCGATGCCCTGGTCGGCCAGCAACGGGACCCAGGTACCGTCCGAACCCAGCCGACTCCAACTGCCCCCCCCGGTGGCCAGGATGGCTGCCGACGGTCTGCTGAGTCTGGGGCCCGCGGGCGTCTCGAAGTGCAGATCCAACCCCGGGCTCCAGCCCACCCATCGGTGGTGGGTGTGGAACCGGACGCCGTCCCGCCGCAGGCGGTTCACCCAGGCGCGCAGCAGGGGAGCCGCCTTCATGTCGAGGGGGAAGACCCGCCCCGAGGTGCCTACGAAGGTCTCGATACCGAGGCCTTTGGCCCAGTGGCGCACGGCCTCGGGACCGAAGGCTCGCAGCGCATCCCGGAGTTGCCTGCAAGGGGGGTGGAATCGTTCCAGGAACAGGTCCAGTGGCTGGCCGGAGGTCAGGTTCAAACCGCCTCGACCAGCCATGAGGAACTTCCGGCCCATCGTGGGCATCCGGTCGAAGACCTCGACTCCAAGCCCGCGTTGACTCAGGACCTCGGCCGCCATCAGGCCGGCCGGTCCGCCTCCCACGATGGCGACGTTCTGCTCTGCCATTGAGGCCCCGCTTCTTCCGGTGGTGGGCTGGAGCCCTTTCCGGGCCCGGAGCTCACAGGGGGAGGTGGTAGTTCAGTGAGTCCCGGGCTGGGCCAGCACGGCGGCACCGGCTTCCATGGTCATGTGGGTCAACTCGGGACAGAGCCCCAGGACCATGATCACGGCCAGGCAGACCAGCAGACCCGCCCGGAACCGCCAGGGTACAGGCAGGGGAGAGTCCTCTGCCCCGGGTTCCCCGAAGTAGACGGGCTTGAGGATTCCGAAGTAGTAATACAGCGAGATCACAGAGTTGACGATGCCGATCAGGACCATCCACCACCAGGCTGGCTGGGCTTCCCAGAGAGCGCGGAACAGGTAGAACTTGCCCAGGAACCCGGCCAGGGGCGGGACCCCCGCCAGCGACAGCAACGAGATCAACAAGGCGAAGGCCAGGAACGGGCTGCGCCGGGCCAGGCCCGCATAATCCTCGATCCGGTCGCTGCCGGTGCGCCATCCGACCAGCACGATCACGCCCCAGGCCGCCAGGTTCGCGAAACTGTAGACCACCACATAGTAGATGGCTGCTGCGGCGCCTTCCAGCTCGGCTCCGGCTCGGGAGGCGGCCAGTACGCCCAGCAGGGTGTAGCCGATGTGGGCGATTCCCGAGCAGGCCATCAGGCGTCGGATATCGCTCTGGACCAGGGCCACCAGGTTCCCCCAGAACATCGAGAGGATGGCCATGACCGCCAGGAGCACCATCCAGGTTTCGGCCAGCCGGAAGTCGCGGCCTTGCAGGGCCAGAGCCCCCCAGAAGAGGCGCAGCATGACGGCTACCATGGCGGCCTTGGGGGCGGTGGAGATGAACATCGCCGAGGGTCGCGGGGCACCCTGGTAGACGTCTGGAGCCCAGACGTGGAAAGGAACGGCGGCGATCTTGAAGCCCAGGGCGGCCAGGATCATCAGGCTTCCCAGGACGAAGGCCTGGGGCGGGTCGACCAGGGCCTCATAGCGCGTAGCGATCTGGCTGAAGAAGGTGGTCCCCAGGGTCCCGAAGACCAGGCTGATGCCGTACAACATCACCGCAGATGAGACCGCACCGGTGACGAAGTATTTGATTCCGGCCTCTGCCGAGGCCCTTTCGTCCTTGTTCCAGGCAGCCATCAGGTAGAGGGGCAAAGAGATGATTTCGAAGGCCACGAAGAAGGTCAGGAGTTCGCCGGCCGAGACCGAGAGCATCAGCCCCAGGACCACGAAGGGGACCAGGGTGACGAAGTCTCCGGGATTCCGCCGTTCGGCTTCCACCGGATCGATCGAGAAGAGCAGGACCACTGCCCCGGTCACGCAGGCCAGGGACCGGAAGACCACCGACAGGGGGTCGGCCAGGAAGATACCACCCCACAGGGTCAAGGCGGTGCCGCTGGCGGTGGTGTCCAGCCAGTCCGGGATGGTGGCCAGGGCTCCGGCCAGAAGGCCCAGGATGGCCACCGTGGACTGGGCCCGGGGGTTCGGATTGCGGCGCAGGTCCAGGCCCAGCACCAGGAAGGCCGTGGTGGCCACCACCGCCTCCGGGGCCAGGGCCTGCAGCATCGTCAGCGCGTTTGTCACGACGGTCTCTCTTTTCGGTCGGTGTCGATTCGGAGCATGGCCGGTTTCAGGAAGCCAGCCGCTCGAGGAGGGCCTGCAGGGCCGGCGTCGTGACGTCGGTCAGCAGACGGGGGGCCAGGCCCAGGACCAGGGTGGTCAGGGCCAGCAGACCCAGGGGCAGTTTCTCGGTGGGGAGCGCGTCGCGGACCTCGGCGAACCGGGGATTCAGCGGTCCATAGAAAGCAAACTGTACCGAGCGCAGCAGGTAGGTGGCGGTGATCACCAGCCCACAGATGGCCAGGGCCGCCAGGACCGGGCGTTGCTGCCAGGTCCCCAGGAAAACCATCAACTCCGCCACGAAGCCCGACATCCCGGGCAGGCCCAGCGAGCCCAGGGCGCCCAGGGTGTAGACCGTGGCCAGCCAAGGCATCCGGCTGGCCAGTCCGCCCCAGCGGGTCATGTCGCGGGAGTGGGTGATCAGGTAGACCGTTCCGGCCAGGCCGAAGAGGAGTGCGGTGATCACGCCGTGCGAGAACATCTGGAAGACGGCTCCGGTGGCGCCGAAGATGGCTCCGGTGCCGACCCCGGGCCAGGCCATGCTGGAGGTGCCCAGGAAGACGATGCCCATGTGGCTTACCGACGAGTAGGCGATCATCAGCTTGATGTCGGTCTGTCTCAGGGCGCATAGGGCCCCGTACAGGATGTTCACGACCGCCATGACCCCGATCAACGGAAGCCAGATCCGGGCTCCCTCGGGCAGCAGGCCCACGGCCACGCGCAGGATGCCGTAGCCACCCATCTTCAGCAGCACCCCGGCCAGCAGCATGGACAAGGCCGTGGGTGCCGAGGAGTGACCGTCGGGAAGCCAGGTATGGAAGGGGACCAGCCCCGCTTCGATGGCGAAGCCCAGGAAGATAAGCAGGAAGAGCCAGTACTGGTGATCGCGGGCCAGGGTGGCGCGCAGCAGTTCGGGATAGTCGAAGGTCTTCAGACCCGACAGGAAGTACAGCCCGAAGATGCCCAGCAGGACCAGGCCACCGCCCAACTGCAGATAGAGCAGGAGTTTCATGGCCGCGTCCTGGCGGCGGATGGGCTTGCCCAGCCCGGCTTTGTCCGAACCCCAGATCCCGACCAGGAAGAACATCGGGATGCTGGCCATCTCATAGAACAGGATCAGCAAGAAGAGATCCAGTGAGGTGAAGACCCCGAAGACCCCGGTCATCGCCGTCAAGGCCAGGGCGAAGTATTCCTTGTGGCGGAAATCGATCTGCAGCGAGATGAAGGCTGCAGTGAAACAGATGATCCCAGAGAGCAGGACCATCGGCATCGACAACCCGTCTACTCCCAGGTGGTATTGCATGCCGAGCTCTGGCACCCAGGGATGGAGTTCCTGCCAGAGGAAGCCGGTGGAGTCGGGGAAGGCACTCATCCGGGCGTAGAGCCATCCGGCCAGGGCCAGCGAGAAGCCCGTAGCCAGGAGCGCCACGGTCTGGATGGCGCGCACCGAGCGCTCGGGAAGGAACAGGATTATCAGGGCCCCGGCCAGGGGCGCCAGGGTGACCAGACTCAGCAAGGGGAGCCGGTCGAGTTGGGTTACGAGCGTGTCCATGGATACGAAGTCCCTTGTCGAACGGGGTCGGATGGAGTCGTCGAGGTCGGCTGGCGTCGGCTCACCGTCCGCCCTCCAGCAGGTTGAAGAAGAAGTGGCGGCTGGTGAAGAAGCCCGGTTCGACCAGGCCGATCCCCACGGCCAGCAGGATCAGGGCCAGCAGGATCATCAGGGCATGGTGCTGCACCTTGCCGGAGTGCTCCGCGCGCAGCCAGTCCCCCCAACTGCGGAAGCTGGTGGCCACTCCGAGGACCACGTGATCCACCAGATGGACTTCCACCCAGGCCATCGCCCGGGCTCCGGCGTACATGGTTCCGGCCAAGGCTCGAGCCCAGAGGTGGTCCATGTACCACTTCTGCTGCAGGAAGGGCCAGACCCGCCCCAACCCGGAACGCAGACGGCGCTCGCCGCGCTCGGGGTCGCCGGCGAAGAACCAGGCCCCCAGGGCGATGCCGGCCAGGGCTACGACCACACTGAGGATCATCGGGGTCCAGTGGAACTCGTGAGGGTGGCCCGCACCGGAAAGGTGGATGAATTCTTCGAAGAAGTTGGGAAGACCCAGGCCGACTCCCGTCGGGACCCCAGTGAAGCCCAGGAAGACGGCAAAGAAGGCCAGGACCAGCAGGGGAACCCACATCCAGGGACTGACCTCGTGGGGGAGGTGCTCGCCGTGGGGGGGCTGCTCCATCCTGGCTCCCCGGCAGGCTGCCGGCAGTTCGGTCTGACTTGAATCGACCATCTCCTCGGTCCATTCCGGCGTCACGCCCAGGGCCTGGGAGGTGGGGAAGGGAGCTGGCAGCGAGGGGGGAGGCACGGGGCCCGCCAGGTCGGCGGGGGCCTTCTGGACTCCCCGGAAGGGCCCCTCGAAAGCCAGGAAGTACATCCGGGTGACGTAGAAGGCCGTCAGGAAGGCGGAGAAGGTCAGGACCAGATACAGGGCCATTCCTCCAGGGGCCGCGTGCACGTAGCCCAGGATTTCGTCCTTGGACCAGAAGCCGGCCAGCGGGGGCACCCCGGCCAGGGCCAGGCAGCCCATCAGGAAGGCGAACCAGGTGAAGGGCATGCGCCTGCGCAGGCCGCCCATCTGCCACAGGTCGTTGGAATGGCAGGCCACGATCACGGCGCCCGAGCCTAGGAAGAGCAGCGACTTGAAGAAGGCGTGGGTGATCAGGTGGAAGCTGCCGGCCGTGTAGGCGCCCATGCCCAATCCGGCCATCATGAACCCCAACTGTGAGATGGTCGAGTAGGCCAGGACGCGTTTGATGTCGTTCTGGACCACGGCGATGGTCGCGGCCAGGAAGGCCGTGAACCCGCCGATCCAGGCCACGACCAGGGCGGCTTCCCCGGCGTGGCCGGCCGGGTGGAAGATGGGGAAGAGCCGGGCGACCAGGTACACGCCGGCGGCCACCATCGTGGCGGCGTGGATCAGCGCGGAAACCGGAGTGGGGCCCTCCATGGCGTCCGGTAACCAGATCTGCAGGGGGAACTGGGCACTCTTGCCGATGGCGCCGCAGAAGATCAGGACGGAGGCCAGGGCCACGAAGCCTGCGGTAAGGCCCTGGGGGATCCCCTGGGCGAATTTCTCGGTAAGGCCCGGGAAATCAAAGCCCTTCAGGGCTATACCCAGCATCAGGATGCCCATCAGGAAGCCCAGGTCGCCGAAGCGGGTGACCACGAAGGCCTTCTTGCACGCCTCGGCGGCGCTGTGTTTGAAATACCAGAAGCCGATAAGCAGGTAGGAGCACAGGCCGACCAGCTCCCAGAAGATGTACATCTCCAGCAGGTTATGGGACAGGACCAGGCCCAGCATCGAGAACGTGAACAGGGAAAGCCAGCCGAAGAAGCGGGACATCGAGGCCGAGCCCTGGGTCGGGAAGTGGGCGATCTCGGTCTGGATGTAGGCCGTCGAGTAGATCTGGATGCACAGGCCCACGAAACAGACCATCAAGAGCATCAGGGCCGAGAGGTTATCGACCAGCAGCCCGATTTCGATGGTGCCCAGCGGGTGATCCGGAACCAGCGTTATCCAGGGCAGGGCTACCTGCATGGGCGGAAGGTCCTGGGTGAAGCGCTGCCAGAAGATCCGGGCCGAGATTCCCAGGGAGCCGGTCAGGGCCAGGATCGAGACGGCGGCCGAAACCCGTCCCCAGGGCCGGGTCAGGAATGAGATGATCAGGAAGGCCAGGAAGGGGAGCAGCGGGACCAGCCAGACATTGGCGGCGGCCCCCTCCAGGGCAGCAACGGCGACCTGTTCGTGCACGGGGCTAGCCTTTCATCGTATCGACCTGTTCCAGGTCGATGTGGCGGAAGTTGCGGTAGAGCGAGAGTATCAGGGCCACGCCGACGGCGGCCTCGGCGGCGGCCACGGCGATTACGAAGACCGCCAGGACCACCCCGTCGAGGTTGGGCATGAAGCGGGCGAAGGCTACCAGGTTCAGGTTGACCGCGTTGAACATCAGTTCCAGGCTCAACAGGACGGCTATGGCGTTGCGCCGGGTCAGCACCCCGTAGGTACCCAGGCAGAAGAGGACGGCACCCAGGGTCAGGAAGTGGTTTAGTCCGATGGCGTTCATGGGGCCTTATCCTCGCGTCCTTCAGAGGCTTCCAGCGGGGCCGGATTCCTGTGCGCCAGAACCAGGGCTCCGATCAGCGACACCAGGATCAGCACCGAGACCATTTCGAAGGGGAGCGTGAAGGGGTCCAGCAGGCGGAAGCCCAGGGCTTGGACGCTGGGGATGGCCTCGGCGACCTGGAACCCGCACTTCGGTGTCCAGGTGGAGCTCAGCGTGGTGTTCGGAGCGGTCTGCCAGGTGGAATTCAGCGTGCCTCCCAGCAGGATGGCCAGCAGCATCAGGCACAAGGCCGCAGCAGTCCAGGGCTGGGTGGTCAGGGTCTTCAGGTCGGGTTTCATCATGTTGTGGGTCAGCATGATCGCGAACAAGATCATTATCGCGATGGCCCCCACATATACCAGGACCTGCACGGCTGCCAGGAACCAGGCCTGTAGGAGCCCATACAGGCCGGCCACGGCGAAGAGCGTGCCCACCAGGGCCAGAGCGGCGTGGAAGAGCTTTCGGGCCCGGACCACGGCCAGGGCGCAGCCGACCGCCATGGCCGCCAGCAACCAGAAGGCCCAGGGGTTGGGGTCGTAGATCATCCGGGGTTGCCTCCAAAGTAGATCTGCTGGATCGCCGCCAGGACGATGCAGACCAAGAGGTTCACGAAGGAGAGCGGCAGCAGGAACTTCCAGCCGAAGGTCATCAGGTGGTCGGGGCGCAGCCGGGGGAAGGTCCAGCGGATCCACATCAGCAACAGCACCATGGCATAGGCCTTGGCGAAGAAGATGGCCATGCCGGCCAGAAGGTCGAAATAGGGCAGAGAGAAGAAGCCGAGGTTCAAGGATGAGGGGGGGGTGAATCCGGGCAGGGTCCATCCCCCCAGAAATACGGCTGTGAAGATCATACACACCACGAAGGTGTTCGAGAATTCGGCCAGGTAGAACATGGCGAAGCGCATGGCCGTGTATTCGATGTTGAAGCCGGATACCAGCTCCTGCTCGGCCTCGGGCATGTCGAAGGGCGGGCGGTTGGTCTCGGCCACCGCGCAGATCAGGTAGACCACGGCCCCCAGGAAGCTGGGCACCAGGAACCAGCCCAGGAGGGGTATTCCGAATAGCCCCGCTTGCTGGACCTGGACCAGATCGCCCAAGGACAGCGAACCTGCCAATACCATCGGTCCCATCAGGGCGAAGAGCATGGGGAGCTCGTAGGAGAGGAGCTGGACCCCGGCCCGCATCCCTCCCAGAAGGCTGTATTTGTTGTTGGAGGACCATCCGGCCGTGAGGATTGCCAGAACCGTAAAGGTGGTTATGGCCACTATGTACAGCAGGCCGATATCCAGGTCGGCTACGGAGACCACGGTGGGCCCCGGCTGGGCGTAGGAGGTGCTGGAAATAGGCAGCGGTACGTACACGGCCAGGGCGCCCATGAAGACCAGGACCGGCGCCAGCATGAAGCCGAAACGGTCGACCTGGGCTGGGACGATGTCTTCCTTGAACAGGAGCTTGCCCGAGTCGCAGGGCGTCTGGAACCAGCCGCCGGTCCACATCGAGAAACGACCCCAGGCCTTGGGCCCGGTCAGCATCGGTCCCATGCGCCGCTGGATCCGGCCGCAGATCTTCCGTTCCAGCCAGATCATGAACATCGCGTTCAGGGCGATGAAGACCAGGACCAGACCCAGGCTGACCAGCATCGTGACCCAGACAGGCACCTGGAAGCCTCCGGTCAGGTCTCGGACGAATTGTTCAAAAATCGGCTCCACGCTTGTCCCTGCAGTTCCCGGCCGCCCGGGGCGGCCCGTAATCTCTTGAACCTAACGGTCGGTCTCTGGCAGCACCACGTCGAAACTGCCGCAGATTGACACGATGTCGGGGATCAGGCAGTCGTGGACCAGGTGCTGGAAGACCTCGATATGGTGGAATGAAGGGGTCCGGAACTTGCACCGGTAGGGTTTGTCGGTGCCTTGCGAGACCAGATAACAGCCGATGTCTCCTCGAGGAGACTCCAGATGCACGTAGGTCTCGCCTTCGGGAATCACCATGCGCAACGGTTGGGGTTCCAGGTAGGGGCCTCCCGGAAGCTTCTCGGCACATTGCCGCAGGATCCGGGCGCTCTGGCGCATTTCCTCCATACGGACCCGATAGCGCGCGAAGACGTCTCCCTCGGTGCGCACGGGAATATCGAACTCCAGCTCGGGGTAGACCGAGTAGGGATGTTCGCGGCGGACATCCCGGGCGATTCCCGAGGCGCGCAGGTTGGGCCCACTCACCCCGTAGGCCATGGCCTTCTCGGCCGAGAGGAAACCGACCTTCTTGGTCCGGTTGTAGAAGATCGGGTTTTCGTCCAGCAGGTCCTCGTATTCCCGCCGGATCAGGGGCTCCCACTCGTCCAGGAAGGCCAGCATCCGTTCGCAGAAGTCCTCGGGAAGATCCCTGGAAACCCCGCCAAAGCGGAGATAGTTGTATAACAAGCGGGCCCCGCAGGTGGCCTCGAAGAGGTCCAGCACCTTCTCACGGTCCCGGAAACCGTAGATGAAGGGGGTAGTGCCCCCGAGTTCCAGGGCCAAGGTGCCATACCACAGCAGGTGGGAGGCGATGCGGTTGAGCTCGCTCATGATCACCCGGATATACTCTGCTCGGGGGGGCACCGTGATGTCGGCCAGAGTCTCGACTGCCATGACGTACACATAGTTGGAGGTCATCGATGTGCAGTAGTCCAGGCGGTCGGTGATCGGGATGATCTGGGTGTAGGTGCGGTTTTCGGCTATCTTCTCGATCGAACGGTGCAGGTAGCCGATCTCTGGTTTGCAGCGGACCACCCTCTCGCCATCCAAGGTCAGTTTCAAACGCAGCACCCCGTGGGTGGATGGGTGCTGGGGACCCATGTTCAGCTCGAACTCTTCAAGTGTCAGGTCGGGATTGGCTGGAAACTGTCTCTTCATAGCATCATCCTGTCAATCAGGGCGGGGGGTCAGGTTCGGGTGGTTGTAGTCCTTGCGCAGCGGATGACCTTCCCAGTCCTCCGGCATCATCAAGCGGCGCAGGTCCTCATGTCCGCTGAAGAAGACCCCGAACAGGTCATAGATCTCCCGTTCATTCCAGTCGGCGTTCTCCCACAGATGGGAGACGGTAGGGATAGTGGGGGCATAGCGGGGCAGATCCACCTTCAGCATCAGGCGGTGACGGTGGGTGTAGGAATACAGGGAATACACCACGCACAGGCGGTCCGGGGGCCGGTCTACAGCCGTACTGAATTCCAGATACTCCATGGCCGCCTCGGGGGCGTCCCGCAACCAACTGAAGACCTCCGGGACCCCCGATGCCGACATGATCAGGGCCTGGGGATTGAGCGGGTCGAGCCGGAACTCGACCTGGGGAAATTTGGCCTGAAGGATGGGGAGGAATTCGTCGGGGCTCATCGCCGCTCCTTGTCTCAAACGGGGGGCTGCGGGTCGTGGCCGGCTTCGGCTGTTTCCGTGGGCAACGCGAATCGTCTGGCCGTGGGCGGGATGTGGATGGCGGCACCACGAGGCTGTCCCAGCTTGTTCCTGCGGATCTTGTCCTGCATGGCCAGACAGCCGTTGAGCAGGGCCTCGGGTCGGGGAGGGCAGCCGGCGATGTAGACGTCCACCGGGATGATCTTGTCCACGCCCTTCAGCACTGAGTACCCGTCGTGATAGAAGGGGCCTCCGTAGGTGGTGCAACCGCCCATGGCGATCACGTAGCGGGGCTCCGCCATCTGTTCGTGCAGGAGCTTCACTCGCGGGGCCATCTTCAGGGTCAGGGTTCCCGCTATGATCATCAGGTCCGACTGACGTGGAGTGGCCCGGTAGATCATCCCCAGGCGGTCGAAGTCGTAGCGGGCTGCCCCCGTGGCCATCAATTCGATGGCGCAACAAGCCAGTCCGAAAAGCATGTACCACATCGACGAGGCCTGGATCTCGTTGATGGCCCAGTCAATAGGGGCCATCAACACGCTGCCTCCAGGCAGTCGGTCGACGTAGGCCGGGATTCGATCCATCAGACCCATTTCAGGGCCCCCTTTCTCCAGGCGTAGGCCAGGGCCGAGCCCAGCACTCCGAGGAAGACCACTACGTCCGCCACGGCCAGGAGCAGTTTCCCGTCCATGATCATCGTGCGAAAGGCCACCGCCCAGGGGATCAGGAAGGCGGCCTCCACGTCGAAGAGGAGGAAGAGCATCGCGAACAGGTAGTAGTGGACGTTGTATTGGACCCAGGCGCCGGAGGTGGGGACCTCGCCGCACTCGTAGGGCCGCATTTTGGTCACTCCGGGGCGAGATGGTGCCAGCAACTGGGACAGGGTGACCACGCTCAGGACGAAGAGCACTCCCGCCACCAGGAAGAGGGCGATGTATGCGCCGTTGTCGTTGTTCATTTCCAGTTCTGCTCCCTGGGGTCGCCGCCAAGCGGAGACCCCTCGTCTGAACAAGTATTCTCTTTGTTTGCCCGAGCGCGAGGTATGATCTCGCGCAGAGTACCGGCCCCCAGAGGGCCATCAGCGGGAGGAACCGCTTCAGTGATCCCTGTGGGTCAGGACGTCGGGCAGCAGGGCAAGGTCCTCGCGGACCCACCCCGCGGGCAGGTGGTCCAACGCCTCCAGGGCCTGCCGGGCCTGGTCCTGAGCCATCTCCTGCGAGCGGGTTCGGGAGTCCATGCCCTCCATGAACGCCAGGATCTCGGCGAAGGCCTCTCCTTCCCCAAGCGATCCTTCCAGAAGCCTGGCCAATCGTCCCCTCTGGATGGAGTCGGCTTCTTCCAGGGCCAGCAGGAAGGGAAGCGTGAACTTCCGCTCGGAAAGGTCTGAACCCACGGGCTTTCCCAGTGTAGCCGGGTCTCCCCAATAGTCCAGGATATCGTCGATGATCTGGAAGGCCAGTCCCACGTGGCGCCCATACTTCTCCAGGGCCTGGACCTGGGTCTTATCGGCTCCGGCCATCACTCCACCCAGCATGCAACCGGCTGCCATCAGCGAGGCGGTCTTGCCGTCGATGATGCGCATGTAGTCCTCGGGGCGGGTCTGCAGGTCGCCCTGGTGCTGAAGCTCCAGGATCTGTCCCAAGGTCATTTCGGCGACGGCGTTCGAGACCACTCGGACCAGTCGGACCTGGTCCAGCTCGCAGATCGCCTCCAGGGCCTGGGTCAGGAGGAAGTCTGCCAGGAGCACCGTGTAGTGGTTCCCGTGCAGGGCGTTCAGCGTTTTCTGGCCGCGTCGCAACATCGTCTGGTCGATCACGTCGTCGTGCAACAGCGAGGCTCCGTGCACCATTTCGATGGCCGCCGCTATGGGGTAGACCGTCTGGGGGGGACGGGCTCCCAGGATTTGCGATGACCACAGCACCAGCGCCGGACGGATCCTCTTGCCGCCCCCCCGGAACAATGCTTCTCCGGCCGGACGAATTGCGCCCCCCTTGTTCCGCAGGATTTCCTGCAGGCAGGTCTCGACCTGGCGCAGGTCCTCCTCCAGGGATTTGAAAAGGGTGTTCAACGACAACGAGTCGCTCACGAGCTGGCTATTTCCGCCAAGGTCTCATCGACGGCCTTGAGCAGTCTTTCGATTTCGGCCTCGCCCAGGGCCGTAGACAGGAAGGCGGCCTCGAACTGCGAGGGGGGAAGATAGACTCCCCGATCCAGCATCCCCCGGAAGAAGCGGCCGAAGGCTCGGGTGTCACAGTTTCGGGCTTCGGAGAGGTTGCGGACCGGTTTGTCGCTGAAGAACCAGGTCAGCATCGAACCGACCCGCTGCATCCGGACGGGCACGCCGTGCCGCCGGGCACTATGCTGCAGACCGGCCTCCAGTCTGGCCCCGACTTCTTCCAGGTGGCGATAGATTTCTGGACTCTGCCGCAGGAGGCGCAGGGTGGTCAGGCCAGCAGCCACCGAGAGGGGATTGCCCGCAAGCGTTCCCGCCTGGTACACCGGACCCAGCGGAGCTACGTGCTCCATGATTTCCCGACGTCCGCCGTAGGCGCCGATCGGCATGCCGCCTCCGACGATCT
>JAAZKF010000037.1 GCA_012799975.1 Burkholderiales bacterium | reverse complement strand
GAATTTACGCTAGTACTGGAGGTGGGGCATGGATGATGATCGAGGGCGAGGTGAGGAAGCATACATGGAAATACAGGAACTCCCCGCGAACCAAGCAGGCGCTACGCCGGCTCCAGACCCCGAGGTTGAACCACGCCCTGGCCGCCGAACCTATAACGCCAGATTCAAGCTGCAGATACTCAAAGAGACCGAATCCCTCCCCCAGGGGGAAATCGGTGCTTATCTGCGCCGCAAGGGATTGTACTGGTCCAATTTGACGACCTGGCGGCGGCAGCGCGAACAGGGACAACTGGCTGGACTCTCCCCGAAAAAGCGTGGCCCTGCACCCAAGCCGGGAACTCTCCGTTCCGAGCGCCTCGCCCAACTCGAACGAGAGAACGCCCGACTCCGCTGCAAGCTGGAGCGGGCTGAGAAGATCATCGAAGTCCAAAAAAAAACTGGCCGAACTGCTTGGCCTGAACGAGGGCCCTACCGGAACCAGGTAGCCCAGGCCGTCCAGGAACTGGCCGAAGTCGTCGGCCTTGCAGAGAGCTGTCGGAGCCTGGGAGTACCGCGAAGCAGCTTCTATCGCAACCAAGCCCCCAAGTCGACCACTTCGGAAGCCCGGCCACGTCCCACCCCCGAGAGGGCGCTGAGAGAAGAAGAGAGGACGAAGGCGTCCGGCTATGCTCCGTTCGGACGATGTACCGGATTCTGGACTCACAGGACGAGGTGCGAGAGCGCCGCAACCAGCTCACCCATCCGACCTACAAGAAGCCCGAACTTCTGGCGACCGGTCCCAACCAGGTCTGGTCCTGGGACATACCAGGTTACCTGGCCCCGTAAAGTGGACCTACTATTACCTCTACGTCATCCTCGACATCTACAGCCGTTACGTGGTGGGCTGGATGCTCGCCGACCGTGAGAACACAGACCTGGCCAGGTTGCTCATCGCCGAGAGCTGCGACAAGCAGGGGATCCGGGCCGGTCAGCTTACCATTCACTCAGACCGAGGGGCAGTCATGCAGTCCAAGGGCCTGGCTCAGTTGTTGGCCGACCTGGGCATCACCAAGACCAACTCCCGCCCCCATGTCAGCAACGACAACCCGTTCTCCGAGAGCCAGTTCAAGACGATGAAGTACAGGCCCCAGTTTCCGCAGCGCTTCGGCTCCCAGACAGACGGTCGGGATTTTTGCCGGTTCTTCTTCGACTGGTACAATCGAGAGCACTACCACTCCGCCATGGCCTATCTGACCCCTGAGACCGTCCACTACGGCCGTGCCAGCGAGGTCCTCTCCTCGCGCCAAAGGCTACTGATAGGCCTACACCGCCAACCCGAGCAGGTTCATCGGCGGACCACCTCGGGTCACCCAACTGCCCGAGGCCGTTTGGATCAATCCACCAAACGCCGCTTCAACGACCGAGCAGCCGTGAGCGTAAATTCGCCCGGCAGGTTGTCCCAAAATGCTTGACACGTTCCGTTCTGCCATGAGTATCCAGGATTTTCCTCAAATAATAGTTGCGGACTTAGACCACGATTACATATCGTCTCTTAAAAATGCATTAGGAGACTTCCGTGGGGTCAAGACAATGGAGATTGGTCCACAACAGTTGGAGCGCGGTGGAATCGTTGACGCCGTATTCCTTACACTTCCCCAAGCAGAGAAGTGGAATGCTAGACCCATCCTGCATCAGGCTCAGGTGCTGCCAACCAACCCCAACGAATCTGACGACGCGAACATGACTCCTTATGTAATTGCTGGAGTGGCGACATCAGAAACGGATCCTTCTGATTCGCCACTCTTTGATCTGAAACTGGTCGTACGATGTATCTTGCTAGCGGCAAGAGATCACAACAGAATGTGTGACTCCATTGACAATGAAATCAGAAGGGTCGGCGTGTGGCCTCCAATGATCGGCATGGAACGCTTGCCTCCAAATATTGCCGCAGAGGCCATTGTCTCAACCTATGAGTCGGTGCTCAACAGCGTCGATAGCACTGAATAAGCCGGTCGGAAAACTGGGGAGGTTTCGGTGGTATCTTACGTTGACATGAGGCCTCCGCCCCCAAATAGAGCCGCCTGCCAGGCCCACGTTTGACGGGCATTTCTCTGGCGTTGCCCATGACGTCATTCCGGCAAGCGTGCGCAGGCGGACCTACCCTTAGAGCATGGATCGCGAGCCATAACCCCCCAAGGTTGGGCATGGTTGTTCTGAATTTTACGATCAGTGGTTCGTAAACAGGTATAACATTCCCATTCTTTGTCACGGTGTCCGTGTCAACTGAAAAGAGACCCCTTTGCTCGCTGAAAAGAGACCCCCCTGGCCGTGGGGATTCTTCAGTTGTAGAGTCGGTTAGAAGTCGACCTCCTTATCCATGGTGGGGTCTGGCAACTTCCGGCGGCGGCCCGTGGCTGCGTTCCCGTCGCCCGTTTCCCCCGCGGCTCTGCTCAGGCTGTGTCGGAACCGGAACGAGTCCCCGACGATGTGCACGATGTGGGCGTGGTGGGTGAGCCGATCCACCAGCGCGCCAGCCAGGCTGGCGGTTGGACGAACCCGTCGGGGGGAATCCGGTTCCGAGGGCGAAGCAGCCCGTCGGTCCGGCTTTGCCCGAACACCCGGGGACTTCCCTTCGCAGGCTTTGGGCGGGTAGATCTGGTCGGACCGAGTTCCGTATAGGAGGCCAGACCGGCCGATGAAGGTCCTCTTCATTGTTTCAGAGGCGGTTCCCTACTTGAAGGTCGGAGGGCTTGGCGACGTGGCCGGAGCCCTGCCCGAGGCCTTGCGCCGGGCCGGGGTCGAGGTGCGGGTGGTGATGCCCCGCTATGGCCTCCTGGATCCGCAGGCCCTGGGTCTGCGGCAGTTGCGCGGCAACTTCCCGGTGGAGATGGACTGGCGACGTGAGGAGTGCCAGTTGTGGGAGGACCCCCGCACCGGCGTGTGGTTCATCGAGAATCAGTATTTCTTCGGTTCGCGCCACATGGTCTATGGAAACGGCGACGAGATCGAACAGTTCGTCCTCTTCTGCCGGGGAGCCCTGGAAGCTTGTCGGCTGGAGGGTTGGATTCCGGACGTCGTGCATGGTCACGACTGGCCGACCGCAGCGGCCATCCGCCTGCATTGGGCGGCTCCGGGGCGCGCGGGACTGGTCTTCACCGTCCACAACCTGGCCCACCAGGGGGCGCAGAGACCGGGGGGCTGGCCCCTGCTGGGCGTATATGACGGCCGCGGCCCCCTGAACCTGATGCAGCAGGCCTTGTTCTGTGCCGACCTGATCACGACCGTCAGTCCCACCTACGCCCGGGAGATCCAAACCCCCGATTTCGGTTTCGGCCTGGATGGCCAGTTGCGCGAGCGCAACGATCGCCTGGTGGGCATCCTCAACGGTCTGGATCTGGCGGCCTGGGACCCCGCCACCGACCCGGCCCTCCCCCGGAATTTCGGACCCCATGACCCGGCGGGGAAGCAGACGTGCAAGCAGGCCTTGCAGAAGGAGTTGGGCCTGCCGGTCCAGGATGTCCCCTTGATCGGGGTGGTCAGCCGTCTGGATTTCCAGAAGGGTATCGATCTGGTGGTTCAGGGGTTGGACGAGATCATGGCCACCAGCTCGGCCCAACTGGTGGTCCTGGGCAGCGGAGAGCATTGGTTGGAGGATGCCTTGCGTCGGGCGGCGGCGGCCCACCCGACCCGGGTTGCAGCCTGGCTTGGTTTCAGCGCGCCCCTCGCCCGACGGATCTATGCCGGCTCCGACCTCTTCCTCATGCCCAGCCTCTTTGAACCCTGCGGCCTGAGCCAGATGATCGCCATGCGCTATGGAAGCCTCCCCGTGGCCCGGGCTACCGGCGGTCTGGTGGACACCATCGTCGACTGCGACCAACCGGAAGGATGCGGCTACCTCTTTGGCCCCTATCAGCGGGAGGCGATGGTGCATGCCCTGACCCGGGCGCTGGCCGGCTACGCCGACCCGAATTTCTGGGGGGCAGCCCGGTATCGGGCCATGACCCGGGACTTCTCGTGGGATCGGGCGGCTCGCAGCTACCTCGAGGTCTACCGTCGGGCCATGGCTTTCGCGGGTCACCCCACCGTGGACTGAGGATGCGCCGGGGCCTCAGCGACCCGGGTGGTCGGCGTGGTTGAGCAGGTTGGCCAGAAGTTGCCCCTGTTCCAAGGCGTCGTGCAGGGCGTGGTGGGGCCTGGGGTTGGTCGGGGGGGCCAGCCCGGCCCGGGCCAGGGCCCGGCGCAGGTCGACCCGGGTGCAGCGCAGCAGACCCATGGCGTAGCTGGCGATGTCGAAGGCGCTGTGCCCCAAGGGGTTCCTGCCCAGGAAGCGCTGCAGGTACCATCCCACGTAGGGTGAATCGAAGCTGGAGGGCCAGGCAGCGGTCACGAAGCGTCGTTCCAGCCCCTTCAGCCAGGCCTCCAGGCGCTGCATGGCCTCCAAAGGCGGCAGGCCATTTTCCTGCAGGTGCTCTGGAGTCAGACCGTGGATCGCCATGGCCTCGGGGTCCTGGCCGGCTCCCTCCAGGGGTTGGAGCTCCAGGTAGAGGGAACACTCGGAGTCCAGGGTCCACGACCCCTCCCGACGGGCCACCGGGACGGCCCCCACGCTGAGCAGGCTGTACAGACCCGGGAACGGACCCGAGGCCTCGACATCGATGCTGAGGAAGATCATCGCCCCGGTGATTCCGGAGCAGGACAGCCATCCCTGCCGGACTTTCAAGGCTGTGGAACATCTCGGGGTGGACTGTAGACCGATATGTCGTGATACGCTTTCCATGGCCCTATCGGAAGTCCGTTCGTCCCTGTCGCTCCCTCCGTCTCTCTCGGAGAAACCCATCCGTCTGGCAGCGTCGACGGAAGGGACCTCGCTCCCCATGGATTGCTGCTCCCCATCCGCCCCGGTCGGTTCGGGCTTCCACGACAGCGCCGCCTTGCGCGCCCTGGCGGTCTCCGGTGGCGCCCTGGGCTCGCTGGGGGCCGGGGCCTTGGCGCTTCCCGGCCCGGGGCTCGGGATTCCCCTGGACAAGGTCAAGCACGCGGGGGTCTGCTTCACTGGAACCCTGGCCCTGGCGGGCATGGGCCTCTCACCGGCACTCTCGGCGGGTCTGTTCTTCGCCTCGGCGACGCTGGGCAAGGAACTGCTCTGGGATGGCCTTCTTGGCCTGGGCCATTGCGATCCCCTGGACGTCGCGGCGAACCTCTCGGGAAGCCTGGCTGCCTATTCCCTGTTGATGGCCTTGAAACCCGCGGACGATTCCCGGTAGGGGGGGGCAGGAGCAGGTCGAAGCCTGCTGGTGACGGTCTGCCAGACCACAGACCGCGAAACCCCGCCTGGAGGGACCGTGTCATCCATCCTGGTTGCAGTTGAACCGGCCTTCGTTTCGGTCGGGACCCTCACCGCCTCCGCTGCCCTGGCCAAGGCCCTGGACCTCTCCCTGGTCTTGGCCCGCCTGCCTTCGGAAGAGCGTTCAGATCGACCCGATGTCCCCGATGACCTGAAATCGGCCCTCCAGGTGCTCCAGGAAATGGGGGGGCAGGTCCAGTGGTGCCCGGTTCAGGGAAACGCCGAGACGGGACTCACGGATTGCGTGCAGGAGCATCAGGCCCGCCTGGTCGTCTTTGCGGAGGATCCGCGATCGACCCGGCTTGAAGGCCTGACCGGGGCCATCATCCGAAACCTGTCGACGCCCCTCCTCCTGGTCCGCGACCCCGACCCATTGAGGCGTTGGGCGCGAGGAGAAATAACTTTGAAGACCATGCTGGCCATGGACTTCTCGGCCTGTTCGCAGGCCGCCCTCTCGTGGATCCAGGGCCTGAATGCCCGGCTCCCCGTCGATTTGGAGCTCTTCCACGTCAGTTGGTTGCCGGGACAGCGACGACGCCTGGGCATGCTCAACCCTCGGGAATCCCACTCGGAGGAGGCCGAAGAAGCCGAGATTCGCCAGGTCCTCTTGCGCGAGATGGGTGCGTTTTCGGGAAGGCTGCCCGGGGTCCGCTATTCGGTGGGCCTGAGTCTGGGGCGGACCGCCGACACCATCGCCTTTGCTGCGACCGAGAGGGAGTCCGACCTGGTCGTGGTGGGAACCCGGCAGCGTCAAGGCCTGAGCCGTCTGTGGCACGGTTCGGTGGCCGGCGGGGTCTTGGCTGAGGTCCGCTCCAACGTCGCTGTGGTGCCCCTGGCCAGCGAATCGGTCTCTCAGGTCGGGCCCCTGTGCCTGGTCCGCTCGGTCCTGGCCGCTACGGATTTCTCTGAGAACGGAAACCGGACGGTCCAGGCGGCATGCGCGCTCTTGCCGGAGGGAGGCACTGTCCACCTGGTCCACGTGGTGGATCCTCATCTGCCCGAGGCGGCCCAGGCCCAGATCCGCAGCCGATTGGCTGCCCTGGAGATCCCGTCGGCTCGGGCGGCGGGGGTCCGCCTGAAGGTAGAGGTCCTCTCCTCCCGCACCCCGGCCGAAGCCATCTGTGCCCGAGCCGAACGCCTGGGGGTCGACGTGGTCTGCGTGGGCTATCGGGGCCGGACGGCCTTGGGGTGGGGCTCGATCTCCGACGCCGTCCTCAAGCGCTCGGAACGCCCCGTGCTGGTTGTCAAGAATCCCTCATGGGCCTGAATCCGCCTCCTGGCGTGAGAACCGAGGCCCTCGAGGCGGGTCTGGATGCCAGGAAGGCGTGCATCGAGGAGCGGAGCGTAGTTGGAAACTACGTGAGCACCGCAGAGGTGCGCCTGACGACGCAGACGGGCCCGGATCGACGGCCGAATGCCACGGTAGGCGG
>JAAZKF010000321.1 GCA_012799975.1 Burkholderiales bacterium | reverse complement strand
GTCGACGGCTGGGAGCCGGACCCCGAGGGTGGGCAATACGGACCCGACGAGGGACAGGGGCACCGGGTGCTCCGGCTGGTGGAGGAGGTCGGCCGCGCTGCCGCGGATGATCGCCTCGACGCCGAGGACGTAGCGCGCCTGGCGCTGGCCCTGCAGCTCCCCGGTGGGCAGGTAATCCAGGTCCTGGTGCCCGTTGCCGAGCAGGTCCTCCGCGCCCTCGAGGACGACGGCCGGGTGGACGCCACCGAGGCCCTCTCTATCGCCGGTAGCCTGCTCTCAGCAGTACTCGCTCTCCGCGCCTGACCGGGGGCAGACCACAGAGCCCCTCTCCCGGACCGGGAGGGGGGCTTTCTTGCGTCTGTGGACCCCAAAAAGTTTCCACAAAAGTTTCCACCCACGTAGTTGGACACACGGCACTTAGGGGACACGTAGGGCCATCGTGCTACTCTCCCCCGCCTGTAGCGCCAAACAAAAAACCCCGATTTCTCGGGGTTTTGCTGTGGGGTGAGTGATGGGACTTGAACCCACGACCTACGGTTCCACAGACCGTCTGAGCATAGGCGGAATCACCCGATTCTACGGCCTTCCAGCGACACCACGTTTTCCAGGTGCCGGTTTTGGTGCCGGTTGCGTTCGTCGAGTGCCATGACCGCGGCCCGCTGATGAGCCGGTGAAAGGTGCGCGTATCGCTGCGTCATGAGGATCGACTTGTGGCCCGCCAATTCTTGGACCGTGCGCAGGTCGACCCCGAGCATGACCAGGCGGGAACAGAACGTGTGGCGCAGGTCATGCCACCTGAGGTTCTTGACCCCCGCCTTCTTGCAGGCCCGGACCAGGATCCCCTTGTAAAGGGAGTCACCGCGTCGAGGCTGGTCCTCTGGCACAGTCTTCCTTTTCGACGCCTTCGGAGCCGGGAAGACCCAGTCCGAATCGTGCCCGCCCAGAATGACCGCGAGCGCATCCCGGGCCGACTGGTTCATGGGAACGTGCCGCTGTTCGCCGTGCTTCGACCGTCGGACCGTGATCATCCCAAGGCGGAGGTCGAGGTCCTCTCGGCGGAGGGATAGCATCTCACCCTGCCGCAGGCCCGTGGCCAGCGCGAAGCCCACGATCGCCCAGTCCTCCTGGGACATCACCGCCCGCAACCGCTCCTCTTCCTCGTCGAGCAGGAACCGGATGCGAGCGTTGTTCTCGGTCAACATCTTGACCCTGGTCACCGGGTTCTGACCCAGGAGACCATCCCGGATCGCGAGGTTGAACAAGCGTTTGAGGAAGGCAACCGCCCGGTTCACTGTGGCTGGCGCGGCCGGCTTGCCCCGCCTGGTCGGTTCCGACAGGCGCTTCCGGCGCCATCGCTCCACGTCCTCGGGCCTGACCTGGTCGGCCGGCGTCGAGCCCATGTGTTCCAGCCAGTAACGGGCATAGCGCCGATCGTCCTTGGCCGAGCGCTTCTGGGTGAACTCGGGCTGGTATTGTTCGACCAAGCCCTTCACGGTCAAGACCCGGCGCCTGGTCACCGCCTCCGGATCGAACTTCTCCAGACGGACCTCGGTCTTCCGCTGACGGTAGACTTCCCGCGCGGCCGACTTGGAGCCAACCTTCTCCCGATGCTCCCGCCCTTCCCGGTCGACGTAGCGCACCCACCAGACCCCGCTGCCCGCTGGCCGTTCGAAGAGGCCGCGATCTTCACCGCCTGAGCGCGCCATGCTACTGGGGGCCCTGAGCGCGGTTCCGCGCGTCCTCTTCCAACATGGCCATGCCCTTCTCAAGTTGGGCATCGCGATGGACCTTCTCATGAGCGAGATCGACGAAGACCTCGCCGAAAGAGTCTGGGAAAGATCCATCCAGGCTTTCCCAGAGTTCCATTCGGGACTTCTCGAACCGCGCGATATCCAATACGGCTTTGAATTCCTGTGGGTCCATTTCCACTAGCAGCGCAGCAACCTCTAGCAGGTTCACGCGCTTCTTGGCCCTCTTGGGACGGATGGAAGAGTATTCCTCGATTCGAATTGACGAGTCAACGTAGGGATCGTCTGTCTTGCCGGTCAGGAAAGCGACGGATACTCCCAGGTGATGCGCAAGCTTGACAGTGGTCGACGCTTTGGGGGTTTGTTCCCCGGCTTCATAGCGAACGATGCTGCGGCTTGAGATTCCAGCCAGGGCAGCAAGGGCTTCGCGCGACAGTCGGCGGTTCTCTCGGGTAGTCCTCAGTCTCTGCGGGAGGGGTGAATTGTCTGTCATGGCCCCCCGAGGATAACATCACCCGTCCGTTTTGTCTAGACCCGAATGCCCTGTGACACTCCTCTTGACATTTCTGCAAAGGCATGCCAAGTTAAGGGCATCCCCCCGCGCCGACCCGGCGCAGACAGGCGGTAGACATGAGGACCTGGCTACACACACTGAGGACCTCCCGAGGTCTATCTCGAGAGCGACTCGCCGCTCGCATCGGAGTCTGCTCGAAGACCGTCGAGCGCTGGGAGTCCGGACAGTCAGACCTGCGCCTGCAGGCACTGCGTGGGATAGCGGACTGCCTGGGGGTCGATGTACTCTCCCTGGTCTCCGCTGAGCTCGCCACCCCCCCCCAGCCCGTGCAGGCGTCCTGAGATGCGCGCCGATCTGCTGCAGCGTGACCCAGCCCTCTCCCTGGCTGAGGCCGCAGTCTACCTGAGCGTGCACCCCGTCGAGCTGCGAGGCATGGCCCGGCGCCGGGAGATCGCCGTGATCCGCCGCGGGCCCAG
>JAAZKF010000320.1 GCA_012799975.1 Burkholderiales bacterium | reverse complement strand
TGGAAACTACGTGAGCACCGCAGAGGTGCGCCTGACGACGCAGACGGTCCCCTCCCACCCACACCCTGGTGTGGGTGGGGTCTCAACGCCTCGACGGCCGAATGCCACGGTAGGCGGCGGATTCAGGAATCGCCTGAATCCGCCGCCCATACGCCTCCGGAGGTCTGCACCTGGGCTGGATCCCCCCCTCCGCCCTGAGGAGGACTCGGAGAGGCTGCACACAGACTCCCAGGTCAGCAGACCTCTCCCCCGGTATAGAGAATCTTGCGAGGTTTGCTCCCTTCGGCCGGCCCGACATATCCCTTGCGTTCCAGTATCATCAGGATACGCCGAGCCCGCGCGTAGCCCACCTTCAGCTCGGTCTGCAGCATGGAGGCCGAGGCCTGCTGACAGCGGAGCACCACCGCCAGAGCCTCCTGGACCAGCTCGTCGTCGCTGTTGTCATCGTCTCCGTCGCTGGTGGACTCCTCCATCCCGGTGTCCTGGACCTCCAACTCGATTCGATTCTCGGGGGCCGCCTGCTCGCGCCAGAACTCCACGACCCGCTGGATCTCCTCATTGGTCACGTAGGCTCCCTGGATACGCCGCGGCTCGGAAGCATCCACCGGGAGGAAGAGCATGTCGCCCTTGCCCAGCAGGTTCTCGGCGCCGCTGGTGTCCAGGATGACCCGGGAGTCGACGCCCGAAGAAACGGCGAAGGCGATGCGAGACGGAATATTGACCTTGATCAGGCCCGTGATCACATCGGTCGAGGGCCTCTGCGTGGCCACCACCAGATGGATGCCCGCCGCGCGCGCCTTCTGGGCCAACCGACAGATCGAGGTCTCGACGGTTTTGGAAGCCACCATCATCAAATCGGCCAGTTCGTCGATTATGACCACCATCCAGGGCAGGGAGTCCTCGGCCTGGTCGTTGTACTCCTTGAGATTTCGCACCCGGGTCTTGGCGAAGAGGGTATAGCGGGCCTCCATGAGGTCCACGACCTGCTTGAGGGCCATGGCCGCCTTCTTGGGGTCGACCAGGATCCGACCCGAATCCTCGCCGGACAAGCCGACCAGGTGGGGCAGGCCTTCATAGATCGACAGTTCGACCTGCTTGGGGTCCACCATGAGCAGTTGCAGGCGTCGCGGCGTGAATCGATAGATCAGGCTGAGGATCATGGTATTGATGCATACCGACTTGCCCGATCCGGTGGTTCCGGCGACCAGGAGATGCGGCATCTTCTGCAGGTCGGTCATCTGAGCCTGGCCGGTGATGTCCTTGCCCAGACCCAGGCACAACCCCGGGCCTTTGCGGAAGTTCTCCGAGCCCAGGATGTCCTTGAGGACCACCAACTCCGTGTTGAGGTTGGGGACCTCGATCCCGATGGCTGATTTCCCAGGAATGGGAGCCTCTATCCGAATCGAGACCGCGGCCAGGGCCAGGGCGATATCGTTGGTCAGCGAAGTGAATCGGCTGACCTTGACTCCCCGGGCCGGCTGCAGTTCATATCGGGTCACGGTGGGACCGTGGACCACGTTGACCACGCGGGCCTGGACCCCGAAACTTTCCAAAGTATCGACCAGGACCCGGGACTTGTCCTCGACGGGGCGAACCCGACGGTTCCTGGGTTTGTCATCCAGGAGCGACAGGGGGGGAAGGCGATAGCGCAACGGCGGAGCCGCCTGCGTCGCAGGGGTCGGGAAGAGTCTCAACTGGCCGTTCGGTTCCTCCAGAAGGCCCTCGCCGGAGAGAGGCACCAGACCGGCCGAACTCGACCTGGTGGGGACTGCCGGAGCGTCGACGACCGTGGTCTTTTCGCCGATATCCTCCCCTGAGAGCGAAGGGGGCCCGGGCTCGACCGATTCCAGGTCCGCTGAATCCAAGGATTGCGAGGGGTCCAAAGAGTCCGAGAGGCCGAGGACCGGTTCTTCTTCATCTGAGAATTTCCCCAGAAAAGGCTCGACACGATCAGGCCCCTCGTCGACCGGGAGGGGTATGGTCCGAGCCTCGGCGGAGGGAAGCGACGGCTCGGACGAAGCCGCCCCGGTTTCCTCGCTCTCGCAGAAAAAGGGCACCTGCTCGCGTGCGGTACGCGTGAACCTGGAGTCCTCCTCGGCGACGGAACCGTGCACAGAACGCCGGGATCGGGTCCTCGATGATCGGTTGGTCCGGAACCTCTTGACCCGACTTCCGGTCCAACGGACCGCGCTCAGGACCCGGGTCCCGACAAACCGCAACACGGCCCGCGTCCAGCGCCAGGCGACCTGGAAGAAGAGCAGGATCGCAGCCAGGAAACCCAACAGGACGCGTTCCAGAAACCGACCCAGGGAACTCAGACCCGCCAGCAGCTCGACCGGCGTGAGCTGCCAGAGCAAGGCCAGCCCCGCCAGGAAACAACAGGCCACGGCCAGCCAGGCTCCAAAGGGCCCGATGGGATAGACGAGCTTCTCGTCCAGATAGTCCCCGAGCAGGCCGCCCTGGTGATCCAGTCGCGCCGCCAGCAGGACCACCCCCAGGAAAAGCAGGGGGACGCCCGTACGCAGGTGGGATTCTCGCAGCGGGTTGGCCTCAAAAAGGATCAACGCGATGGCCATGGTCACCACCGGAAGCATCCAGGCCGCTCGACCCAACCAATAATCCAGATAGCGAGCCAGAACCGCCCCCGATTCGCCCGTCCATTCGGGCGCCGCCAGACTGACGATCAGGAAGGGGGTGAGAAAAAGAAGAAAGACCAGCCCTCCCAGGACCCTCCACCGGAAGGTCTTCTCGGTAGAGGGCGGCGGGGGGGACGACTTTCGCCGGGGAACGGTGGTGCCACCGCGAATACGGCGGGCAACACCAGTACCCGAGCGCCGTTCTTCGGCCTCGGTCAGGGCGACTTCAGACATCACGAGAGAATTTTCCTCAAGACAGGGATCTCCTTCAAGCCGACGAGAATGCCTGTTTTCGGGATTCCTGCGCCCGAGCTGGGGAGCGCCAGCGGAAGGAAGCTCGATGATTTTTTAGAACTCGTCAGGAATATCTGATGGGGAGGCGATCAACCTGACGGAAGCACTGGCACAGACCCCGATTGCGGGCAGGTTCGTCTTCCAGGAAGACC
>JAAZKF010000319.1 GCA_012799975.1 Burkholderiales bacterium | reverse complement strand
GGCCGCGACTTTGCGCCCCAGAAGGACTCGGCCGAGCCCGCCGGCGGAATTCCGCGCCCAAGTTTTCCGGTGCCTCCAGAAAAGGAAGATGCCGGCTTGGACTTGTGGCGCGATGGGGTGTTGCGCCAATCGTCGGACGCCGTGTCGAATGCCCCAGACCACTTGCGCTCCACCGTTAGTTCGCGTCAGATCCAGTCCAAGGTCACAGAGGAACTCAGCGTCTTGCCAGCGGCCCAGCTTCGGGCTGTCCGCAAAGCCAGCGGCGGTGCCTTCATAGAGGTGAAGGGCATCAACCACATCTCGGCGCACCCAGGTCACTTTGACCGCGGATCCATGGAGGGGTTTGTCCTAACGGAAGCAGTCTTCGATTCTCCGGGGGTTGTTCTGGAAGAGTTCACCCACATGGCGGATCGCATTCTCGGGTTCGCTCCCGGAGATAAGAGTTCCACGGTGTCTGGGGGCCAGGGAATCCTGGAGACGATTAGTTCTGCTGGCAGGGAACTTCGCTCGATATATGACGACGACCCAGATGCCGTAGGGGCTTATGGGGCCAGTAACTCCAGAGAGTTTCTGGCGCATGCAGTTCGCCTCTATTCCAGCAGCGAGGACGTCCGAGAAGACTTGCGCCAGAGGGCTCCTCGCCTGTACACTTTCCTCAGGGAAACCTGGTTCAACGAACGATTCTGGGAGCAGGTTGAGTCACAACTGTGAAGGTCTACGGCTGGCAAGAGCAGGAAGAGCACTGGTTGGCGGTGATGCGCCCCGCCTCCCTGTTTGACCTCTCAACCCTCCATCCACTGCAGTTTGACCATGATTTCCGGGAGGGCACCCAGAAAGCCAAGCACATCCTCACGGGACTGATGGAGCCTTACTCCTACGTCTTCAACAAGAAGTTTGGAAGAGACCCATCCGACCGGACGTTGGCCGAGTTGCTCATTAGTGGCTGGCCCGAGAAATACCTGGAGCGCGACACGGAAGATTTGAAGAGAGTCGGCCATCCAGTCACCGACCAATCGTGAGCCGACCGGCCATCGACCCCCAGCGCTTGAAGACGCGGCGCACGTCGGTCCGCCTGACGCGTAAGGCCCTCGGATCCAGGGTCGGGATCAGCGCCAAGAGCGTCCAGCAGTATGAGGACGGCCTGAGGAATCCGGCCCCGGGGGTCGTGTTCAACATCGCGCAGGCGCTGGGAGTCAGCGAAGAGTGGCTGCGCGGTCAGGTTGATACCCTCGAACAGTCAGCCCCGCCACCCCGCCCCAACCTCTTCTCCCTGGTTTCCAGCATCCTGGCCCTATCCCCCGAGGACCGGGCCGCCCTGCTCCGCCTGCTGCAGTCCGAGCCCCACCCTGCCGGCTAACCCCACGGCCCCATACCACGACCCTACGAAGGCCCCACCACCCGGGGCCTTCTGCATTTCCAGGAGGACCACCATGGTCAGCAAGCATATCCACGAAGCCGCCCTGTGCGGCATTCTCGAACTGGACGGAGGCGCGCCTCCCTACCGGGCCCTGCGCAACTTCCTGCGCGCCGTGGCCGACGAGCCGGTTGCCCCCGAGGCCCCGGCCCCGGCGCCGCCTCCACCGGCGCCCCAGCCTGCGAAGGGAGGCAAGAAGGAATGAATCTTCCG
>JAAZKF010000318.1 GCA_012799975.1 Burkholderiales bacterium | reverse complement strand
TCAACGTGGTCTTCGATCCCTCGGTCTTCGATTCCCTGACCTGGTTGAACTTCTCGATGCGTGGACCGGTTCGGACCACGAGCTGGCAGATCCAGCAGGTGCGCTGAGCTTCCCGGCGTTAGCCGCCGACCGAAGCGTATTCGGGACCGGCCCCGGCTTGAAGCAGGGGCCGGTATCTTTTTCAGTCCCGGCCCGGGGATCCGGGTTCTGGCTTGGTGCAGCCCGGTCAGGAACGCCCTTCGATCTTCAGGAACGAGGTGATCGAGTTCATGTTGCTGTCGGCCCCCCCGGTCCGAGCCACTCCGGCCGCGGTGTTGACCATCTCGAGCTCCACGTAGATGGGGTTGATGAAAGAACTACCGTACTTGACTCCGTCGATCATGGCGTAGCAGTTGAATCCCCCACGGGAGCCAAGGTAGGGGGGTGCCTGGATGCAGTGGGCCAGCAGACGCCGATTCTGTCCACTGTTGCGGATGGTGGCCGTGGTCACGTTGTTGACCGTGCCTTGCTCGGGGCGGATCTTGGGAAAGCCCGAGGGCTTCACCTCGGCCACATATAGAGCTCGCATGCGGGGATTGTCCGGGTAGTTGGGGTCCGTGTCCAGATAATAGCCGACATATTTCTGCCAGATCGGCACCCCGTAGTTTGGGTCGTACTGGAAGACGTTCTGGTCATCCCGCGCCGAGAGGAAGACAATCCCAACCGGAAGGCTGGGGTATTTGTTGTTGGGGTAGGATTGGATGGCCTCGGCGTGGGTCTCCATCAGGTCGCGCGTCAGGCGGGAGCCGACGGTGTTGAGGGCCTGCTGGACCTCGATGGAGGCCCGGGCTATCTCGAAATAACGCCGCCCGGCCATGAAAATGCCGTAAATGGCCAGAAAGACCATCGAGGCCAGGGCCATGTAGGTCAGGACCTCGATCAGGGTGGCCCCAGCCTGCTTGTGTCTGGTTCTCAACGCGGACCTCCTCACCAGGCTCTGGTGCGGCTGGATTCGATGGTGACGCTACGGGCCTGCACGGTGTCCGTCACTTCCGTCTGGAGCCATTGGGTCTGGACCATCAGGACGGCTTTGTTGGCATTGTTGAGGGTGCTGGGGTTGACAGTCACCACGGTGGTATAGGTGGTGGTGCTCTTGACCCCGTTGACGACTATCGGGACCCGGTCAGTGTAGGTTCCGTTGGACATGCTGGTGAAGGGCTTGGTGCGTTCAGCGTCCATGTAGGCCTGAGCTAGCTGGGCGGCGATAACCTGATGCTTGCCTTGATGGATGCCCCGGAACGAGAGCGGGAACATCCCCATGACCAGCATGAAGGCGCTGGCCAGGATGGCCACGGCTATCAGCAGCTCGATGAGGTTGAAGCCTGCAACGCGCCCTCCCCGAGAAGAAGCCAACATGCCAGTCACCTCCGCATCAGGCCCTCACTATCCATCATTCCCATAATCCGGGTTAATTCCCTGCCGACCCGGCTTTGGGAGCCTCATCTCGACGAGGCCAGCCGGAAGCGGAATTAGGCGGCCCGGCCCGATCCAAGGCCCCGTCGAGATCATCACCAAGTACCCTAGCCCTGCATTTTCACGGAAGCCTCGTTCAAGATAACCCGACGGACATCCCTGTCAATAGGAGGGGCATACCCTGAATCCGCCGCCTGGCCTGAGAAGCAAGGGTGTAGGCGGGTCTTAATGCGAAGAAGGTTTACGAGGGAGCAGGAAACCAGCCGAACCGCCCGATGTCTGGTCAAGGCCAGAAGCGCGACAATCTCGTCTTTGGAAGCTGTCCTGGAGGTTTCTGGGAACAGCAACGAAGGCGGCCCGGAAGGATTTCCGGGCCGCTTTGGCTTTGCGAAAGCAGCGAGCTGGATTACTCGACGACTTCCGCCTTGATGATCATCGTCGGCTTCTGGTTGGCCGGCAGGCTTTCGAGATACCTGCCACCATCAGTCCACAGCCGGCCCTGGTCCAGGCCCATGCTGGGGTCGCCCACGGCCTTGAAGTTCTGGGTGAACTCGAAGCCCTGGACCACGCGGGCGAAGGTCGAGAAGTTCTGGGCCCGCAGGTTGCTGTTCTCTCCGTAGTTGATGAAGACCTGGGTCGAGTTGGTGTTGGGACCTGCCTTGGCGAAGGCCAGGGTCCCGGGGCCCAGCTCGAAGAGGCTGGGATCGTCGTCAAAGTTCTTTTCCTTCCATTCGCGCTGACCGGGACGCCAATTGATCCCAAATTGGGCCACGAAGCCGGGAACTATGCGGAATATGGGAGTGTCATCGTAGAAGCCGGCCTTCACCAGGTCGATGAAGCGGGCTGCGGCGTGGGGAGCCGCCTGGGGATAGACCTCGATCAGCAATTCCCCGGTTCCGGTTTGAAAGCGGACCTTCTGAACCTGGGTGATCTCGGGAGCCTGGACTCCCCGGAAGGGCTTCAGTCCGCGATAGATTTGGGTATTCACTGCGACCTCCTCGGTAGTGGCCGGGGCAGGCTCGGCAGAGGCCGGTTCCTCGGCGGATGCGCTTGTCGCTGGCGGCGGAGGGGGAAGTTCACCGGAGACCGAGCGCGTGCAGGCGGGCTGCACCAGGGCCGCTAGGAACAAGGCGAGCGCCATCCCCCCAAGAGTCCAATTTGGCATCAAAATGTCTCCTTTCCAGGCTGCCGAACCGGGCATGAAGCCCGAAGCGTGGGCAGGTGTTCACCGGGTGAGGCCGGGCACCTTCCTCAATCCGCTACCTGCCGTGGTATTCAGTCCGATCCCTAGACTTCAAACCGGTCTATGGCCGATTCTCGCAGATGGAGAGCCGGAGGGCTGCTCCCCGGGGACCTGCTGGCCGGGGGGGAGATTCCAGGCGTCGGGGAGGTGGGAGAGGTCGTTGTGAGCGACCAGGATAGCCGTGTTCCGAGTTCGGTCGTAGCGGATCCGGACGATCCCGGTGTTCCCCAGTTCCAGACTCCAGGAACGGTCTTGAGGGGGGCCTGTCAGGGCCCAGACGCAACAGCGGATGACGCCGCCGTGGGTGAAGGCCACGATGCGTCCCTCATCCGGCATCTCGGAGAGCCAATCCTGGACCCGGAGCGTCACGTCGTGCAGCGATTCAGTCGAACCGGGGAACGGCAGGTCATAGGGGGTCTTCCACCATTGCCGGATGGCCTGGCGCGTCGAGGGAGGGGCCTCGGCCCAGGTCAGGCCCTCCACCAGACCCATGGGCATCTCCCGAAGCCGGCGATCTCCGCGGATCTCGCGACCGGGAAGGGCCAGACGCGCGGTCTCCAGAGAACGATCCATATCCGAGCTCCAGGCCGAATCGAAGGGCACGGGCCTCAGACGGGGTGCGAGGCATCGGGCTTCGGCACGGCCGGAGTCGTTGAGGGGAACATCGGTTTGGCCTTGCCAGCGGCCTTCCGTGTTCCAATCTGTAGAGGCGTGGCGAACCCACCAGACTTCCAGCACGAGGCGCGATTCTGCCGTGGATGCGGACACTCCTGCAGGATCAGCTGCCGGCAGCTCTTGTCATCCGTTCAGAAGGGGTGATCCTGGTCGGTCCAGGGATCGAGGCAAGATGAACCCGGGAACCCGAGCAGACCCGCATGCAGGCAACACGCCCGCTCGTGCGAAGTGCCCTGGCAACCCACTGTCTTCAGGAGACGCACGTGAATTCTACCTGGATCTGCTCCCAGTGCCAGACGGCGAATCCCCTGGCCGACCATCGATGTTCGTCCTGCGGGGCTGAGGCCCCACCCGCCGTGCCGACTCCCGGCGGTCTGGACGATTCCTTTGCCGAGGTCCTGGCCTCCACCCTGGCCTCCACGGCCTCCAGCCCTCCTCGCAGCGACATGCTGGCAGGGCTCGAGAGTCTGGTCGGGCAGGTAGACTCGGGGGACATGAGTCCCGAAGCCTTTGCTGAGAAGATGCGCACGGCCTCGCAGGCCCTGGACGAGGTCTTCGCCGCCATGGCCGCGGAAATTTTCGAGGTGGCTGAGGCCGATGAAGCCGACGAGGCCTACGTGCAGGCCATCGAAACGGGCATGGAGACCTCCAGGGCCCTCTTCAAGATGGCTCTGGCCGAACTGGAGTCCTACGCCGAGCACCCGGATCCGGGGCATCTGCGGGTCGGCATGCTGGTGGCCGAGAAGGCCGAGGAACACTATCAGGGGCTACTGGAGAGCGTCCAGATGGAAGCGGTGGGCCACCGCTTCAGCGGCTCTCCCGACCTGGTACGGCGCTTGGCGGGAGCGGTCCTGGAGGGAGTCCTCTCCCTGGAAGACTACCAGGAGCAGTTGGGGCAGCTCCAGGAGGCCCTAGAGGCCTGGCTGGCCGAGGGAACCCGCCTCTTGCGCTCGGGTCTGGCGAAAGCCCGGGATTTCGACGGGAGGGCTGATGAGGGCGTGGCCCGGGCGGGTCAGGAGCTGGAGTCGGCCAGTCGGGAGCTGGGCCGGGTGATCCTGGCCATCCACGATCCCGAGAGCACCCGCGAGGCAGCCCGGCAGATCCTGCATGAGGAGGCGACCGCCAAAGGGCTGGACTGAACCAGAAATGCCGAAGCCAGCGGAGGTCGCCTTCCGCTGGCTTCGGCTCGTGGGACAGACTGCTAGTCGAAGATGCCCCCTGAATCCGCCGCCAAAATAGTCTGAGGCGAGCTCGAATCCTCTGCGCACTGGGTTCTGGCCTTTGGACTGTGGCCTCGATTCGTTCACCCAACGGGTGAAACGAAGCCGGTGAGGCGTGGGTGGCGGTCG
>JAAZKF010000317.1 GCA_012799975.1 Burkholderiales bacterium | reverse complement strand
GCGCCAGCGGAAGGAAGCTCGATGATTTTTTAGAACTCGTCAGGAATATCTGATGGGGAGGCGATCAACCTGACGGAAGCACTGGCACAGACCCCGATTGCGGGCAGGTTCGTCTTCCAGGAAGACCTGGTCTCACAGGCCGGGCACCGTATATTCACAGCTACCGAAGTACAGACCGGGCGCCTGGTTTTGCTCCGCGAGTTCCTCCAGGCCGACGGGGACCCGACCTTCCCCGAACGCTTCCAGCGCGAGATCGAACGCCTCCAGACCATCGACCATCCGACCATTCCGAACACCCTCGAAAGCGTCACCGAGGGCAACATGCACTACCTGGTTCGGGAATACACCGGGGGTGAGCCGCTGCTCCGTTTCCGGGAACACAGCCCGCAACAGGTGGTGGCCCGGGCCGAGATCTGGACCAACAACCTCGCCGAGCTTCTTGAAGAACTGCATGCCCAGGAGCCTCCGTTCATCATCGGGCAATTCGGCCCCGAGGATGTCCTGGTCACCACGATGGGCAGATTGCGTTTCGTCCCTGTCCGTCTGGAGAGCCTGCAGCCCCTGGACACCCTGGACGAACTCTCGAAATCTTCCTTTGAACTGGTCCAGGTCCCAGCCTACTTCGACGTCCACCGCCTGGTCTGCCTGGCCTGGTGGATGTTGACCGGAAAGATCCCGATCATGGGGCAACATCCCGGGAACCTCCGAGCAGAGGATTTTCCGGATATCTCTCCCCAATGGTTGCGAGGTCTTCAGGCCGCCTTGGACCCGACCTATCCCACCCCTCCCCAGACCATCACCCAACTGCGCATGATGCTCCTGGGGCAAGAGACGGTCTCGTCCGAGAAACCTCCAAAACTGGAATACAAAGTGGCCTCCATCAAGCACCTCACTGGCCCCAAGGGCCGCAGGGTGGTGCAAGGCATACTGAAAGTCTGGAACTCCGGTGGAGGCGAGCTGAACGGCTACTGCCGCTCGACGCAGAGATGGGTCCGAATCCTCCCGACCGCCTTCCAGGGGAATCAGGTCGAGCTTGAATTCTGGATCGACTCACTCGGGATGCGGGCGGCCGAAGAGCATCGGGCCCACGTGTTCCTGCGCTCGCAGAACTCGGAGGTGGACATCCCGGTCCACGTGACCACGCCCCCACACTGGCTTTCACTTCTTCCCGACCCCATTGCTGCCGTGCTTCCCCTCTTGCCCGGAATCCTGCTGATGTTCCTGATGTGCACGGCCTTGTACACGGGTCAGGCGGGGGCTGAGGAATCCTTGATGAAGCTCAACAATGGCCAGCCATTGGGGCAGTTCCTCGACGAAGTGATCCTTTCGACACGCATCCCGCCCGGCGACAACGGGCCGATCAACGCACGGGTCTCGGCGACGATCGTGCTGGGCTGCTTCGCGATCTGCCCCCTGCTGGTCCGTCAGATCGTTCGGCGTTTTCCCCCTGAACAGAGAAGACGTCTGCTCCTGGCCGAGGTATTGGGCCATCTGAGCCCACTGATCTGGTTGACGATCCTGTGGAACGCGCGAATCTTCAACCACCCCTCGCTGGCCCACCCCGATTTCCAGGTCATGGACATCCGAGGGGCCCATATGCTCCGGCTGACCACGCTCAATCTGCTCTCCACCGCGTGGTTCCTCAGCCCCGTCCAGGATCGCCTCAAGCCGATCCTGGAAAACCAGGAGTCGCTCCACACGACATTGCGACTGGTCCTGCTGGGCCTCGTGCTCCTGATCCTGGGTTCGGTTCTGTTCTCGTAAAAGACTGGTCAAGCGGGTCTCTGTATGGTAGGATTAATATTGATGCCGCTCGTCGGCATCCTTTTTAAACGAATGTTGGAGGAACACAATGCTCGTCGAGCCGAGCTTGGACGACCTTCTGGAAAAGGTTGATAACAAATTCAAATTGGTCACCCTGGCCATGAAGCGTGCTCGCCAGATCAATGACGGGCATCCCTTCCTCG
>JAAZKF010000316.1 GCA_012799975.1 Burkholderiales bacterium | reverse complement strand
CTCGACAGACCTCCGGACCCTGGCCGTCGTCGGTCCCCTGGCGGATGATCCCAAGGCGGTCCTGGGCTCCTGGTCGGGTGATGGCCGAGCTCAAGACGCCGTCTCCCTGTTGGAGGGGATCCGCTCGCGCCTGAAGGGGAAGGTGCGCGTGCTGCACGAGAAGGGGGTGGACCTAGACGTCCCGGGTGCCACCGGGAACTTCCACTCCCGCCCTGCGGACGCCACCCTGGCTGGAGGGACGAACGTGGTCGGAGCGGAGGGAATCGACCCGGCTCGCCTGGCCACCACCCCAGTCCCCCCCGAAGCCTTGGAGCGGGCCGTGGCTGCGGCTCGGCAGGCTGAGGTGGTCGTGGTCGTGGTGGGCGAGACCGCCGAGATGTCCGGCGAGGCAGCCAGCCGCACCAGCCTGGACCTGCCTGGCCGACAGATGGACCTGGTCCGAGCCATCCACCAGACCGGGAAACCCTACGTCGTGGTGCTGATGAACGGCCGTCCCCTGAGCATCCCCTGGATTGCCGAGAACTCGCCGGCCCTGCTGGAGACCTGGTTCGCCGGGACCCAGGCAGGCCACGCCATCGCGGACGTCCTCTTCGGCGAGGTGAACCCGGGAGGGAAGCTGCCGATCACCTTCCCCCGCAACGTCGGGCAATGCCCCATCTACTACGCCCAGAAGTCCACCGGCCGCCCGCCGACGGCGGAGAAATACACCTCGAAGTATCTCGACGTGGAGGCGACCCCGCTCTTCCCCTTCGGGCACGGACTGAGCTACAGCCGCTTCGAGTTGTCGGACCTGGAACTCGCCTCCGCGAAATTAGAACCCGATAAGGAGCAGACGGTCTCCGTCACCGTGCGCAACCTCGGCCCCCGAACCGGGGACGAGGTGGTGCAGATATACGTGCAGGACGTGGCTTCCAGCATGACCCGTCCGGTCAAGGAACTGCGGGGATTCCGGAGGCTGACCCTGCAACCCGGGCAATCCAGGCGCCTTTCCTTCACCTTGAAACCTCGCGATCTGGGTTTTCTGGACCGTCAGATGCGATTCGTCGTCGAACCCGGACTCTTCAAGGTATGGGCCGCAACCAGCTCAGAGGGAGGCCTGGAAGCCAGCTTCGAAGTGATGACTCCCAGGCCCTGAGCCATACGTCAGAGCCGGGGGCCTTCCAACGATCCGGACTCAGTCCTGGGGACGCTCGAGAAGGACGATGCCCAGGGAGTAGCCGGTTCCGAAACCCACCATAAGAAGACGGCGGGCCTGGCCCAGACCTGCCTCCAACTGCTGGTCAAGAAGGATGGGAACCGAACCACTGGTGGTGTTGCCATAACGGTCGATGTTGCAGGGCATGGCTCCAGGCGGGATGCGCAGCCTCTTGGCGATGGCTTCCAGCATCCGCATGTTGGCCTGGTGGAAGAACCAGTAATCGATATCCTCGGGAGTCAGACCCTGGTTATCCAGGTGGCTCTGGACCTGTTTCGGGACCAGGTTCACCATGTCTTTGTAGACGGCCCGGCCCTGCATCAGGACCCGGTCCCGGTTGAATTCATCCAGGAAAAGGTCGGGCTTGCCATCCCGAGCGGTGAATCGCCAGACGGGGCCGGAAATCTCGGGGGTCGGCCGGATCTCGATGGCGTCGCCACGGCTACCCATGGTGAAGGTTTCAGCGGAACGGACCCGCCACGAGGGTTCCTGCGATCCCGAGGGCAGGCGTCCCAACAGGAAGGCTCCAGCACCATCACCAAAAATCGTGCAGGTCCCACGGTCAGACGCGTCGACCACGCGGGTCATGGCGTCCGAGCCCACCACCAGGGCCTTGGAGCCCACAGGATAGGTGCCCAGCATGCGGGCAGCGGTCTCCAGGGCGACCACGAAGCCGCTGCAGCCCACGCACAGATCCAGGCCCTGGATGTGGTTGGACAGGCCCAGCTCCGACTGCAGGATGGAGGCCATGCTCGGCACCACCCGGTCGGCGGTGACGGTGGAGACGATCACGATGCGGATCGAGTCCAGGTCATTCCGCCCCTGTAGGATCCGGCGCCCGACGGCAATGGCCATGTCCTGGGCGTTGAGTTCGGAATCCAGGACCTGCCGGGACAGGATGCCCACCCGTTCTTCGGGGAAGGTCGGCGAGCTCAATTCGATGTGACGGGGCTCGGGATCCTGGGCCAGGCGCTCCTGGATGACCGCCATCAGGTCGCTCAACTCGATGTTGGACATGGCCGCTCCGGGGAGGTCTTCTCCGGGAATGGCGCGGGCCGTAGCGCAGAGGGCGATGTCCGAAAGGCGGGGGATCAGTTCCTGCCCCTCGGGGGTCGATTGCTTCAGAGTGGTCATGGGTGCGCTAGGTTATGGGTTGGTGGGGAAAGTCCTCCAGGCGGTGCCTGTCCGGCGTCGACTTCGGGATGGCGGATATGGCCCCTCAGGTGCGCAGGCCGACTCCTCGGGCCAGCATGACCAGGTTCAGCGCCACCAGGGCGCCGGCCAGGCCCATCAGCGTGACCAGGCCGATCCAGATGGGGATATCAGAGGTCCCCAGGAAGCCGAAACGGAAACCGTTCACCATGTAGAGGATCGGGTTGAGGCGGGACAGGCCGCGCCAGATCGGGGGCAGCAGGCTTATCGAGTAGAACACTCCGCCGAAATAGGTCAGGGGGGTCAGGATGAAAGTCGGGACGATCGAGATATCGTCGAAGCGTCGGGCGATAAGCGCGTTGCTGAATCCGGCCAGGGCGAAGACCATACTGGTCAGGACGAGGAAGGCCACCACGATGGGCAGGCTGTGGAAGTGGACGGAGTGGAAGGCCAGCGAGACCAGCAGGACCAGGAAACCCACCAGGATTCCCCGCAGCATCCCACCGCCGACGTAGCCGGCCACCAGGATCCAGTCGGGTACCGGGGCCACCTGCAACTCCTCGACGCTGCGCTGGAAGCGGGCGTTGAAGAAGGACGAGGCCACGTTCGAGAAGGAGTTGGTGATTACCGACATCATCACCAGTCCGGGGACGATGAATTCGATGTAGCTGAAGCCGTCGATGCTCTGGATGCGCGAACCCAGAAGGCTTCCGAAGACCACGAAGTAGATGCTCATGGTGATGACCGGGGGCAGCAGGGTCTGCATCCAGATCCTGAAGAAACGCCCCACCTCCCGGTACAGGATGGTGGTCAGGGTGATCCATGGTTTTCGGGTATTCACTGGCCACCTCGTCCGACCAGGTGCACAAAGAGTTCCTCGAGGCGGTTGGCCTTGTTCCTCATGCTGATCACCTCCACGCCGCAGGTCTCCAAGGCCGCGAAGACCTGGTTCAGCGTCAGGTCTCCAGGCACGTCGATCTCCAGACATCTGGGGTCGAGCGGGCGTACCCGGAAGCCGGCGGGAGGTTCTTCGAAGGTCACGGGGGCGGCCAAATCCAGGATGAAGGTCTGCATCTCCAGGCGGCGGACCAGGTCCCGGATGGGGCCCTGTTCGAGAATCCTCCCGTGGTCGATGATGGCCAGGTTCCGACAGAGATTTTCGGCTTCTTCAAGATAGTGGGTGGTCAGGATTATGGTGGTGCCCTTCTGGTTGAGATCCGTCAGGATCTCCCACAGCCCCCGCCGCAGCTCGATATCCACCCCGGCGGTGGGCTCATCCAGGATCAAGAGCCTGGGGTTGTTGACCAGGGCCCGAGCCACCATCAGACGGCGCTTCATCCCCCCGGACAGGTGTCGGGCGATCTGATTCATCTGGTCGCCCAGACCCAGGCGTTCCAGCAGTTCTTGGGCCCGAGGCAGGGCGACATTGCGGGGGATGCCGTAGAGGCCGGCCTGGAAGACCAGGATTTCCAGGGACTTCTCGAAGACGTTGAAGTTGAACTCCTGAGGCACCACGCCCATCATGGCCCTGGCCCTCTTGGAGTCGGCCCGGGCATCCACCCCGAAGACCCGGATCTCGCCCTCCGTGGGATCGACCAGATTGGTAAGGATGCCGATCAGGGTGGACTTCCCGGCGCCATTTGGACCCAGAAGAGCATAGAAATCGCCTTCCTGCACGTCCAGGTCGATCCCGCGAAGGGCTTCGACCCCGCCGGAGTAGGTCTTGTAGAGGTTGCGGATGGAAAGGGCGGTAATCATCGGCAGCCCCGGCGGTTTGCCGTGAAATACCCGGTTCCTTCAGGAGACGGGCAACGGTTCGCCAACAGCGCCCCCGAGTACCGATTCAAAAATCTCAGCGGGAGCTGACGCGAGATCTGCGGAACTGTTCCAGCCACTCGGTAGAATCGGTCTGGGTCAGGGCCTGGAGCGACTCCAGGTCGGAGATCGTCATGGTCCCGTCGGCGCTCTCTCTCAGGTAGCCTTTGCGCCGGAATCGGCTGAAGATCCGGATGGCGGTCTCGGTAGTGGTTCCGATCATCTCAGCAAAACCTTGTCGGTCCAAGGGAATGCGCAGCCGCAGGCCACCGGGGTGCATCTGGCCCAGTCGGGCAGCCAGGTGCAGAAGAGTTCGGGCGGCCCGCTGGTCGGCGCTCTCCACAGCCAGGCCGACAACCATCTCTCGTTGTATCTGCATTTTTCCACGACAGATGGCCGTGGCCTTGAGCAAAAGTCCGGGGTGGCGCAGGGCCGCCTCGTGGAACCGCGCCCGCAGGACGAACCCCGCTTCGACATCCTCCAGGCAGATGGCGCTCAAGGTGTAGGGGATGCATTCCGCCGTGCACAGGGCTCCGCAGAAATCGCCCGGGAAGAGCAAACCCATGATGACATCCCGGCCCTGAGAACTGGTTTGGACCAGCTTCACCGAACCGGCCAGGACCAGGAAGAGACCCTCGGGAAGGTTTCCCTGTCGGAAGAGGGCGCCCCCCCGGGAGAAACGCCGGGTCGTCAGCAGACCCTGTAGAGCCTGCTTCTCATCGGCCGTCAGTAGCGAGTAGAATCCGACTTTCATCAAGTTCCCGGCGGCCCGGGACTCCCTGGCTGAGAAGTCGGAGCCTTCCGTCGGGCACCCTCAGGCCCCGCCCGGACAGCGCCGCGAGGCAGTCTTCTCCGCCCGGCGGGGTCCATTCCTCTCAGGCGGGCCCGGGCTCCCGGCTGCGCCCTCCCCGGGACTCTTCGCATACGGGGAGGGCGGTCCGTTTTTTGGAAAAGCTCAAGAAACCTCGCGCTTCGACTGGCCTCGGATCAACAACAACGGGCAGAGGATCCGGCGCATGACCTTGGAGGCCACGCTGCCGTGCACCCAGCGGTCAAAGCCGCCCCGACCGTGGGTACACATCACTACCAGGTCCACCTCGTCGCTCTCGGCCTGGTCGACGATGGCGTTGGCCGCATCGTCCAGGCGGTGGATAGACCTGCATGTGACCCCTTCGGCTTCCAGGCGCTGTTTCCAGTCCTCGAGGTACTTCCGGATCGTCTCCTGCTCGCTCTCGCGGTAGCGCTCCATGTAGGCGGCTGCGGTCAGATCCGGGAGGGCGTAGACCCGGTCCGGCAGGGCCGTGGAGCGCAAAAGCGTGAGCTCTGCCCCATACTTCCTGGCCAGATCCAGGGCGTGGGGAACGGCTCTTTCGGAGAGCTCCGACCCATCCAGGGGGACCAGGATCCTGGAATACATGCGGCTCACCTCCAGTTCCAGTCTTCCCGGCCCCGGGAGGGGCCGCATGGTCAGTATAGCCGCTCCGGCGAGGAACAGAAATGGCCCTCCGAGCCCCCGGAAGTTGGAGGATCATCGGCCCTCTCCGGAGAAATGCCGGGCGCTTCCCAGTAATCTTCTTGATCGTGGCGACGGCTTTGGGAGGGGTGCCCTCCCTGGCGGATCGGAGTTCCCGGATGGCCAGACTAGAAACCCTGACCGCGCTGGATATCGGGACCAGCAAGGTCGTTTGCCTCATCGCCGAGT
>JAAZKF010000315.1 GCA_012799975.1 Burkholderiales bacterium | reverse complement strand
CTGGCCCGCGACCCGGCGACTTCCTCCGACCCACCCACGGCGAAAGAGATGGCCGACATGATCGACCGGCCAGAGAACCTGGTCGCCTGGCGGGAACTGGCCGACCGGGTCCTGGCTCGGGATCCAGATTCCTATGCGGGCCAGATGCTGATGGGCTACGTGCTTCATCGCTCTGAAGGGGACCTGCCCCGCTCCCGCTTCCACCTTCAGAAAGCCCGCAAACTGGGGCTGAAAGCTTCCGACCGGGGAGACTCCGAGGGATTCAACTTCTATGTCCTGGCGCTCTACGAGTTGCGCCTGGTGCTGGCCGAGATGGACCGTTACCAGGACCAGTTGGAAATCCTGGAGGAGTTCGCCCGCCTCCGAGGGAGGGGCGTGATAGCCGCGGAGTTCGCCTGGCCCCTGATGAAGCTGGGCCGCGAGATCGAGGCTCGCGAAAAGCTCTCCCAGGCTTTCGGAAGCGGCGACCCGGTGGCCCGCATAGTCGCCTGGAACAGCCTGGGTGCCTTGGAAATGGAATGCGGCAATGCCCAGGCTTCCTATAACGCCTTCCAGAGCCTGCTGGCCGAGGCCCGGCAGAACGGCTGGCCGCTGGACTGCACCTACCTTCGCAACGCGGGAGAGGCTGCCCTGGCCCTGGGCAAGTATGACGAAGCCGAGCGCTACTTCCGCGAGGCCACCTCGGTCCCGTTCAACGACCAGACCTTCTCCAATCCCTACCTGGACCTGGCCGGGCTCTACCTCCCCCAGGCCCGCTTTCCCGAAGCCCTGGAGGCCACCCGCCGGATGCACCAGTGGGCCAGGGCCATCAAACCATTCCTGTACCAGCAATCCATGGCCGACACCCAACAGATGACGGGCGAGTTGCTGCTGGAACTGGGCTATGTGGAAGAAGGCCTGGAGCAGTTGGACATGTTGGTCCAACGGCCCGACCGGAGGGGCGGGACCTCCGGTACCAAGGACCAGGCCGAGGCCGGGAACCTGGTGGTCTGGCGCTCGGCCCTGCTGGCCTGGCGCGAACGCCTTTCCGAACGTATGACCACCGCGCGGAACCTGGAATGGTGGCGACTGGCCTACCAGCGCCTGCAATTGGGCATGAAGGCCCGTGCAGCCGGGCGTCGGATAGCCGCCCTGGCGGTGACCAACGAACGGATCCAGGGAAGCCTCCGCCCCTATTGGGCCGGTTCCTTCTCGATGGGCGAATGGTTCCGTCCCGACCTGGTCGAGTTGTATGGACCGGGTGTGACCGCCGCCGCCCTGCAGCAGCTCCGGCAGAATCCTCCAGAGAAGCTCCCGCTGGAAGAACCCTTCCTGGAAGCCATCGACGCCGAAGTAGCCGCCCTGTCCGGAGACCGCTCGACAGCCCTGCAGCACCTGGAACGGGCCTTGGGCACTCTTCCGGAGGCCGAGGCCCTGCTGCGGGCCCGCCTTCACGCCCGCGCCGGACAGCTTCTGGAGGAACGCGGAGACCGCGCTCAGGCCCTGACCCATTTCCAGATGGCCATGCAGAAGGCCCCGGGGATGCTGCGGACCGTGCGCGTCCGCTTGCCGGTGACACTTCAGGGCGACAACAACCCGACCATGCGCGAAGTGGCCCGAAGTCTGGGGCGCTCGCCGCGATTCCGCAGGGTCGGCGACGGTCTCCCCCTGCAGCTCTCGCTGGCCGGAGACCAACTGGAGGCCCTCCTGCTGGGAACCGACGGGAGCGTTCTGGCTCGCGCGGTAGCCCCGCTCCAGCAGGACCTGCATCAGTCCGTGGCAGACCTGGTCGAAGACCTGCACCGCCAGGCCTTCTCCCCCCAGATCGACCTCAGCCAGGTCGACCTCAACAGCCTGGACGGTTCGAATACCTCGGGCTCGACCGCCAGCCAGAAGTTCCGGGAGATCTTCCGGACTCCCGGTCCCCACACCCGACACTCCGGCCCCAGGGATCGGGTCGCACGGATTGAAGACTCTGGTGAGCTGGCGCGGATTCCCTGACCGCCACGCCCCGGGGAGCTGAAGCGATGGACAGAGACGGGTTCCGGTCCTTCAACCGATTCATGATCTGGATGTGGCACGCCGGCCTGGGCGGCCCCATGAACCTGACCCATCGCCTGACTGGCCGGATCATGGTCCTCGGAACGGTCGGCCGCAAGAGCGGCGAGATGCGCCGCACCCCCCTGAACTACTCGCCTTGCGGCGACTCGATCCTGGTCCTGGCGGGCTTCGGGGAGAAGACCGACTGGCTGAAGAATCTCCAGGAGCATCCCTTCGCCGAAATCTGGCTCCCCGACGGCTCATGGCTGGCCCGGGCCGAGGAGATCCAGGACCCTCGGGAGCGCCTGGACGCCATCCACCGAGTGCTGAAGGACTCGGGCTTCGCCGCCAAGGTCTTCGCCGGGATCGATCCCCGGCGCGGTGACCGGGAGACCCTGCGCCGCCAGACCGAAAACTACCGGGCGGTGCGTCTGCGACTGCTGGAGCCCTTGCCCGAACCCGAAGAGATGAAGGTCGGCCGCGCCGCCCGTACCGGCCTGGGCATCGGCCTGGGCCTCTCCCTGGCCTGGGCCTGGCTCAGCCGTAAGGACTAGGAACCGAGCCGAAAACCTCGACCGGGTTCCCAGGAGGCTCTGGGACGACATCGTCGCAGGTCGACTCCGGTTGGAGGACGTGGACTTCGATGCGCTTCAGATTTATTGAAGTCAACCAGGCGGCGGATTCAGGGACGCCTGACCTGACCAACCGGAGTCCTGACGAATGGCAGGCAATGGGGAGCACGGACACGTGAACTCCACGATGCAACTACATCCCCCGCGTGATGTCGTGACCCGACTGGCCCGCCGGGTTGTCCCCCAGCACAACCCGATGATGTAATCTGTTCGAAACGCCCGTTGACGCCAGCCCGGTCAAAGTGTATGATGCCGAAGGCCTGCCCAGATGGCGGAATAGGCAGACGCGCGGGTCTCAAACACCCGTTCCCGCGAGGGAGTGCCGGTTCGACCCCGGCTCTGGGCACCAAACCTCCCCCTTTCAAACAAGTCCAGGGGGAGGATCCGCCCTTTTGCAAGGGAGGGCCGGGCCGTGGCCAGACTCTACATCTTCGACACCCTCAACCACATCTTCCGGGCCTTCCACGCCCTGCCCGCCACCCTGACAGCCCCCGACGGACGTCCGACCAACGCCCTCTACGGCATCTTGGGGATCATGCGCTCGCTGTGGAGGACGCAGCACGTCGAGCACTTCGTGGCGGTCTTCGAGTCGCTCGAGCCCACCTTCCGCTCGACCCTGGATCCGGAATACAAGGCCCACCGTCCCCCGACGGCACCCGAGCTGAAAGCCCAGATCCCCCTCGCCATGGAACTCTTCGAAGTTCTGGGGATCCCCACCCTCGGTGTCGAGGGTTTCGAAGCCGATGACGTGATGGGCACCCTGGCCGCCCGCTCCCGGGCTGAGGGCCACGGGGCCACCCTGGTCAGCAACGACAAGGACCTGGCCCAGGTCCTGGCGGGGGGAGGCGAGGTCGATCTGCTGCGGCTCTCCGGCACCGGCAAGAACGCCAAGGTCGAGAAGATCGGCCCGGACGAGGTATGCGGGGTCTTCGGCGTTCCGCCCGAACTTATCCCCTCCTGGCTGGCCCTGCGCGGAGACCCGGTGGACAACATCCGGGGGATTGCGGGGATCGGTCAGAAGACCGCGGTCAAGCTCCTGTTGGATGGGGGCGACCTGCCGACCCTTCTGGATCACCCCGAACTCTGTGGGAAGTTCGCCCCGGCCCTGCGCGAGAATCGGGAACGACTGCTGCGCGACCTGGAGATCGCCACCGTGCGCCTGGATGTCCCGCTGCCCTTCGAGGGCCTGCCGATAGACAGGTTCCAGCCCCGGCCGGTGGCACCTGAAGCCGCGGAACACCTGCGTGAGCTCGGTATGAAGACCCTCCTGAAGGGGTTGGAGGAGACCCTCTTCCCCGACCCCACACTCCTCGACCTATGGGGAGACTGAAAGCGAGATCGGAATGCTCCCTTGGTGGCACCGGCTCACCTGTCGTCCGTTATGGGCGTTCCTGGTCGCCCTGGCAACCCTGCTCCTGGCCGAGCAGTTGGCGGGGCACTGGGGACCTGCCAGGGAAACAGAACTTCTGGCCTGGCGCAACCAGCAGAGGCCACATCTGCTCAGGCCGGAACAGGCGGGTTTCAAGTGGGCCGGGCTGAACGACCTCATCCCGCCCCGTCGGGAAGGTGGCCCCTTCCGGATCCTGCTGCTGGGCAGCTCGGGGCTCCGAGGAAACGGGAGCGTCCCCTTTCAAAGCATTCCCGGTCACCTGCAGCGCCTCCTGAACCAGGAGGGGATCCCGGTAGAAGCCATCAACGGGGGGGTTCCTGGTTCCGAATCGGCCCAGCAGTTGCAGATGCTGCAGGAGGGACTCGACCAGCTCGCTCCCGATCTGGTGGTTCACTACGGTGGGAACAACGAATTCTTCAGGCTTCTGATCTACAAACACCAGAATCCCCGCTGGACGGCTTCCGCCGAGCGGACTCGTTCCGTCCTGCAGCATCTGGCCCTCTATCGCTGGCTGGCAGACGTCTTCCAACAGCCTTCACCCCGTCTGGACATGGCCGGCAAGCATATCTCGGACCTGCCCTCCACGATCGCCCGGGAGGACATCCCCTTGGTCCAGGAGCGCTACGAGCGAAATCTGGTGAGGATGGGCGAGCTCTGTCGGGAGAGGGGGGTCAAGCTGGTTCTATGCGCGGTGGCAGTCAACGAGGTATTCCCTCCCAAGGATCCCGTCCGGATATTCAATATGTATTCCCGGGCCGACTCTCGAGAGGAGCAGCAGGAAGAGGTTTTGAAGGAATCCTGTCGGCGAAATCCGGACCGGGCGCAGCCTCATCATGCCTATGGAATGTGGTTGTTGAGGGAGGGCCGAAAGCAGGAGGCGACGACCAGCCTGGCGCGGGCGATCGAGCTGGACCCCCTGCCGATTCGGGCCATGCCTTCGCAGAACCTGTGCGTCCAGCGGGCTGCCGCGGCCTCCGGGGCCCTCTTCCTGGATGTCCCGGCCGGGTTGCACCGGGTCTACGGGCCGGTTCTCGGGATGGAGGTATTCCTGAGCCATGTTCACCTGCATCCCCATGCCAACCGGGTGGTCGCCCAGGACCTGGCCCGTCTGCTCAAGAGCCGGCGGCTTCTGCCAGAGCCGACCGGCCCAGCCCGGGCTGAACCAGACGACCCTCTTGATCTGGAAGCCTTCACGAATTCCGAGGTTTGCGCTGCCGGCCTCCGACACCAGGAAGTGGAACCAGAACTGGCTGACCTGGTCTTGAAGGGGCACTCCGCCTTCTTGGGAGAGGAGTTCGACCTGGCCATCGAGCACTATCGCCGGGCCCTGGGTCTGGCCCCGGAACGAGCGGTCCTGTGGCGAAATCTCGGCCATGCCCTGGCCCAGGCTCG
>JAAZKF010000314.1 GCA_012799975.1 Burkholderiales bacterium | reverse complement strand
GGATGGATACCCAGGACCGGATAGAGATGGTCATCGGGGACCCCAACGACCTCTTCCCCCAGCGCACGGGCAACTACGGGGCCGGCTTCTACAACATCTCGAACCAGCAGGCCCTGGCGCCGCCTCCCCTGAACAAGGCCAACCTCTCGATGAACCAGTACCTCTGGTGGATGGCCGTCCAGGACGGACAGCTCTACGTCACCACCTTCGACATCCGCAATTTCCTGAAATACATCACCCCCGAAACCCTGGCCACCTTCGGCGTTGCTCCTGAGAAGATCGAGCGGGTCATGCAGGGCCTGAGAGCCATCGAAGAGTACAACGACAACCCGCCGGGCTTTGACCTGTATGCGACCCGGGACGGCGTGAACTTCACCCCGGTGGCCCGCGATGGCTTTGGGGACCCCTACAACTACGGGGGACGCACGCTGCTCACCACGCCTCAGGGCCTCCTGCTCGGCACGGCGAATCCCTTCTGGGGAGGGCAGGTATGGAAGGTGGATTCCCGCTTCATCCCCTATACCCCCGCGGGTGGTGGTGGGTCCAGCGATAGCTTCTGCTTCGTCGCTACGGCCGCCTTCGGCTCTCCCATGGCCGACCAGGTGGACACCCTGCGCGCCTTCCGTGACCAGTACCTCGATACCAACGCGCCGGGTCGCAGTTTCGTGACCTGGTACTATACGAACGGTCCCGTTGCCGCGCGCTGGCTGGAAGCCCATCCCGGCTTCAAACCAGCAGCCCGGGTGGCCCTGTACCCCGCCGTGGCTGTCTCCTGGCTGGCCGTGAACGGGATGCTGGTGCCCTCTGCGGGCGTGCTGGCCCTGCTGGGTCTGTGGGCCCTGGTCCGCCGCCGGCAGATGGTCCGCTGAGGACCGGGGCGGCGCCTGAAAGGGCGTCGCCCCATCCCGGCTTTGAATATTCAGGCGCGCCTCCCCAAGGGCTGGCGCGCCTGAATATTTCCCCGGGAAACCCTCTAGCTCCCCGCGCGTGAGAGAAGCTCGCGGGCATGGCTGCGAGCTGCCTCGGGTGAGGCGTCTCCCGAGAGCATTCGGGCCAGTTCGAGCTCGCGAGCCTCGCCTTCCAGCACCGAGGTCCGGGTCGTCGTCCGGCCGTCCTCCACCGACTTGGACAGGTGGTGGTGGCGCGCGCCCGCGGCCGCCAGCACGGCCAGGTGGGTCACGCACAGCACCTGGCAGCGTCGGGCCAGGTCCTGCAGGCGTCGGGCCACGGACTCCGCGGCGCGCCCCCCCAGTCCGGCGTCGATCTCATCGAAGATCAGGGTGGGCACCGGCTCGAAGCGCGAGAAAAGGCTCAGCATGGCCAGCATGAGGCGTGAGAGCTCGCCGCCCGAGGCGGTCCGGGCCAGGGGGCGCGGGGGTTCGCCGGGGTTGGGCGCGATCATGAACTCCACCTGGTCCAGTCCGTCGGGGCCCGGTTCCGGGGCCTTCTCCAGCCGGACCACGAAGCGGCAGGCCTTCAGGCCCACCAGGGTCAGTTCCCGGGCGACTTCGCCCTGCAGGCGCTCGGCAGCTTCTTGCCGCGCCGCCGAGAGCAGCCCGGCCACTTCCCGTCGCTCCTCCTCGACCTGGGCCAGCTCGTCCTCCAGGCCTTCCGAACGGGCCGCCCGACCTTCCAGCTCGGCCAGGCGTGCCCGGGCCGAGTCCTGGTAGGCCAGCACCTCTTCCAGACCAGGGCCGTATTTGCGCTGCAACCGGCGCAAAGATTCGTGGCGGGTCTGCATCTCCTCCAGTTGCTGCGGGTCCACGCGGATCTGGTCACCATAGGAGCGCAGGTCGGCAGCCGTCTCCCGGACCACGACCAGGGCCTCTTCCAGCCTTTCCCAGAGGGGTTGCAGGCGTGCGTCGGCGTTCAGCAGGCCTTTCAGGGCCGAGCCCGCCCGAGCCAGCGTCTCGCTGGCGGCACCTTCGCCCTGCAGGGCCTGGTGGGCTTCGGCGGCGGCCCGCTGCAGGTCCTCGGCAGAAGCCAGGACCCGGATCGCCTCTTCCAACTCGCGGTCCTCACCTGGCCGGGGCTGAACCTCCTGGATCTCAGCGATCTCGTGCAGGGTCCAGTCGATCTCCCGGCGGCGCTCGAGTTCTCCCGAACGCAGAGCCTCCAGTTCGGCCGAAAGCTCGCGGGATCGCTTCCACGTCGCGGCGTGTCGCGAAAGCAGCCCGGCCTGGGCCGGTCCGGCGAAGCGGTCCAGGATCTGCAGGTGTCGTGAGGGCTTGAGCAAGGCGTATTGCTGGTGCTGACCATGCAGGTCCACCAAGGTGGAGCCCAGCTCGCGGAGGTTGGCCAGGGTGGTCAACCGCGAGTTGATGCGGCAGGTGCTGCGTCCCGAGGCGTGCAGATCGCGGCTCAAGAGCAGTTCGTCGTCGGTATCCTCCAACCCCCACTGGCGGACCAGGGCGAGGGCTTCTTCCGGAGGGTCCAGGAAGCGCCCGCTTACCGAACCCCTCTCGGCCCCCGAGCGCAGCGGCTTGTCGCGGGGTGTCCCTCCCAACAGGAAACCCAGGGCCTCCACGACCAGGGATTTCCCCGACCCGGTCTCGCCAGAGAGGATGTTGAGGCTCTCCGTGAAGGGCAGGCAAGCCCGTTCCACCAGGGCGAAGTTGATGATTTCGAGTTCCGCGAGCATGGCCGGGAAGTTGCCCAAGGCCCCCGGCCAATCCTGCCCGGTCGGCGCAGGAGGAGTACCCTTCGGCAAGAACCGCCCTCCTCATGAATAACGGTCAGCCGATTGCCATCGTCGATGCCTTCACCGAAACCCCCTTTCGGGGGAATCCTGCCGCTGTGTGCCTGTGCCCGGGGCCTTTGCCCGAAGACCGGATGCAGAAAATCGCCGGCGAGATGAACCTTTCTGAAACGGCCTTCGTAGACCCCGATTCCGAGGGAGGCTTCTTCCTGCGCTGGTTCACCCCTCGCTGCGAAGTGCAGCTGTGCGGCCACGCCACCTTGGCGGCGGCCCATCTGCTGTGGGAACAGGAAAGGGCTCCTGCCGACGAACCGATCCGCTTCCAGACCCGCAGCGGACCCCTGACCTGCCGCCGCGTCGCCGGAGAGATCCTGATGGATTTCCCCGAGGAACCCGGCCTCGCAACGCCTCCCCCCCGCAAGCTGGACCGGATCCTGGGGACCTCCAACTTCGAGTTGGTCGAGCGCAACCGTTTCGACTGGCTGGTCCTGCTGGAGGATGAGTCGCAGGTCCGAGACCTGACCCCAGACTTCCGGCGTCTGCTCTGGCTCGACTCAGGAGGCCTGATGGTTACGGCTCCGGCCCGGCGCCCTGAGGCCGACTTCGTCTCGCGCTACTTCGCCCCCGCCCTGGGGATCGATGAGGATCCCGTGACAGGCTCAGCCCATTGCTTCCTGGGTCCATTCTGGGCCGAGAGGTTGGGGAAGACCAGTCTGGTGGGCTATCAGGCTTCCAAGAGGGGAGGCCTGGTGCGGGTCGAGGTGCCTGGGACCGGGAGGGTGACCCTTGGGGGACGGGCCGTCACCGTGATGCGCGGCGAGCTCCTCCGCTGATTGCTGTAGGGCGCGCTTTCGGAGTCGTTTCCTCCCACGGTAGCCAACTCCCCTTCTCGGAGGGAATGCCCCCTCCGGGGGAGAACCGGCGGTTCGCAGCGGCCCCTACGGCGGCTGGAAAGGCAAGGCAGATGGTCCGCAAGACGATTCTGGAGAGCGGGATCACCCTGGTGACCGAGCAGATCCCCGAGTTCCGCTCGTGTTCTTTGGGGATTTGGACCCAGTCGGGCTCTCGGCACGAGCGGGAAGACCAGTCCGGGCTCTCTCATTTCCTCGAGCACATGCTCTTCAAAGGCACACCCCGGAGATCGGCGACCCAGATCGCCGAGGCCATGGATGGGGTGGGCGGTCAGCTCAACGCCTTCACCGAGAAGGAGCAGACCTGTTACTACGCGCGTGTGATGGACCAGCACCTGCCCAAGGCCCTGGATATCCTCTCGGACATGTTCTTGAATTCGCTTTTCGACGCGGATGAGATCAACCGTGAGAAGGGCGTGATCCTCGAAGAGATCAAGATGTACGAGGACGCTCCGGACGAGATGGTCTTCGACGTTTTCACCTCCTCGATGTGGGATGGTCATCCCTTGGGGCGACCGATCCTGGGCAGCCGCGAAGTGATCTCGGGCCTGAACCGGGACCGCCTGGTGGAGTTCATGAAGGAACACTACGTGCCTTCCCGCCTGCTGGTCTCGGCAGCAGGGCACGTCGATCACGACGAGGTGGCCGAGCGGGTCGGCCAGTGGTTCCAGGGAGCCGGGTTGCCGGCTCCTCCTCCCTCGCTCCCCGGAGGCGCCCCTCAACCCAACCCCTGCCGAGTCGTGCAGTACCGGGATTCGGAGCAGGTCTACCTGTGTTACGGTGTTCAGGGTCTGGCGGTGACCGATGAACGGCGCTACGCCATGCTGATCCTGGACAGCGTCTTGGGAGGTTCGATGTCCTGTCGGCTCTTCCAGGAGATCCGCGAGCGCCGGGGGCTGGTCTACTCGGTCTGTACCTTCCAGAATTCCTACCGGGACTGCGGTCTTTTCGGGGTCTATGCCGGGACTTCGGCCGAGAAGGTGGAAGAGGTCCTCCGTCTGAGCCGGGAGATTCTGGAGGATGTGCGCCAGGACGGGATCCGGCCCGAGGAACTCGACCGGGCTCGTGAGCATCTCAAAGGCTCCATCGCCCTGGCCATGGAATCGACCTCGCATCGCATGATGCGTCTGGCCAGGACCCAGAGCTTCCACGGTCGGATCATCCCGCTGGAGGAGGTCATCGAACGGGTGGAATCCGTGACTCACGACGAGATCCTGGACCTGGCCCGTGAGCTCCTGGCTCCGGAAGATTTCACCCTGGCGGTCCTGGGACCGGTTCAGGCCGTCGATGGCGTCCCCGCTGCAGGCGCGCCGCAGAATCTTACGAAGTCTTTAACCTCGATCTAGAGGCGACAGGAGGAATTATGGAGAGCAGGGAGATGATTCCGGTTGTCGTTTCCGGAGCTACGGGACGGATGGGTCGGGAGACGGTCCAGATGGTCCTGGGCCAGGTGGACATGGAACTGGTCGGGGCCTTGGGTCACGCCCGCCACCTGGGGGAAGACATCGGCGAGCTGGTGGCCGGGGACTCCTGCGGGGTCCACGTAACCGCGGATCTGGACGAGGCCTTGGAACGGGCTGCCGGCGGGGTGATGGTCGACTTCTCCACAGGAACCGCTGTCAAGGAGAGGGTCCTGCGCGCCATCCAGCACGACGTGGCCTGCGTGATCGGGACGACCGCGATCCCGGCTGCGGATGAAGATGAGATCGTCAACGTTGCCCGAACCCACAAGCACCCGGTCCTGCTGGTTCCCAACTTCGCCTTGGGAGCCGTCCTGATGATGAAGTTCGCCCGTGAGGCAGCCCGCTACTATCGCTGGGCCGAGATCCTCGAGATGCATCACGAGCGCAAGTTGGATTCTCCCTCGGGGACCGCCCGACGTACCGCAGAGTTGATGGTTCGCGCCCGACCGGACGGCTTCCGTACGCCCGCCGAGGGGGAGGAGACGGTCAAGGGGGCTCGCGGCGGCAACATCGGGGGGATTCGCATCCACTCGGTCCGGATGCCCGGCCTGCTGGCTCATCAGATGGTCCTCCTGGGCGGGGTGGGCGAGACGCTGGTCTTGCGGCATGACTCGGCCACTAGAGAGTGCTTCATGCCCGGGGTCGCCCTGGCCATTCAAAGGGTTCGACGACTGGATGGCCTGGTGGTGGGCCTGGAGAATATCCTGGACTGATCATTCTGGCCCCCCGGTGGGCTCGCTCCGAAAGCACAAGCCGCCGAAGACCCTTGGGTCAGGAGTATTTCGATGAAGAAATATACGGTCGCCGTCGTGGGGGCGACGGGAGCGGTGGGCCGGACCATGTTGGAGGTCCTGGCCGAACGGAACCTTCCCCTGGGACGGGTGCGGGCCATGGCTTCGGTCCGTTCCGCCGGGACTCGGATCCTCTGGAAGGGTGAACCTCTGCAGGTCGAGGATGTGGCCCGAGCCGACTTCGGAGGGGTGGACCTGGCCCTCTTCGCAGGGGGGGAGGTGGCCTCGGCGGAATACGCTCCGAGGGCCGGCGCCCAGGGTGCACTGGTCATCGACAATTCGGCCACCTTCCGGATGGATCCCAAGGTTCCCCTGGTGGTCCCGGAGGTCAACCCCCACCATCTGGCCGGGCATTCCGGTTTGATCGCCAATCCGAACTGTTCGACCATCCAGATGGTGGTGGCCCTGGCTCCGATCCACGCTGCGGCGGGACTGAAGAGGGTAGCCGTCGCCACCTACCAATCCGTCTCGGGAACAGGCAAGGAGGCCCTGGAGGAGCTTCAGGAACAGACCCGTTCCTGTCTCGACGGAGGACCGCTGCCCTCTCCTAGGGTCTATCCCCGGAGAATTGCGTTCAATGTCCTGCCCCAGATCGCAGCCTTCGATGAAGAGGGATCGACCGGAGAAGAAGTCAAGATGGCTCAAGAAACCCGGAAGATCCTGGGTCTTGCAGACCTTCCGGTCATGGCGACCTGCGTCCGGGTGCCGGTCTTACACGTCCACTCCGAGGTCGTCTACGTCGAGACCGAGCGCTCCCTCTCCCCCGAGCAGGCCCGGGAAGCGCTGCGCTGCGCACCTGGAATACGGGTTGTGGATGACCCGGCGCGGGGAGAATACCCCACCCCCCTCGACGCCGAAGGCCAGGACCTGGTCCTGGTCGGCCGCATCCGTCGTGATCCGACCGTGCCCCACGGTCTGGCGATGTGGGTCGTGGCTGACAACCTGCGCAAGGGAGCCGCGACCAACGCCGTCCAGATCGCCGAAGCCATTCTTGAAGTGGATGGGAAGGCCTGAGAGGAGCGCCTCGATGCGATGAGGATCCTGGTGCAGAAGTTCGGGGGCACCTCGGTGGCGGGGGAGGAGGGACGCCAGGGCCTGGCTCGCAAGGTCCGGGAAGCCCGGGCTCGAGGGATGCACCCCGTGGTGGTGATCTCGGCGATGGGCCGTCCCCCCCAACCGTATGCAACCGACACCCTGCTGGGGCTGGTAGCTGCCTGGAGGGAATGCCAGGAACCTCGGGAGCTGGACATGCTGATGGCCTGTGGTGAGGTTCTGTCCAGTGTCGTGGTCAGCCATTTTCTGCGCAGCCTGGGCCTGCCTGCCCGGGCCTTCAGCGGAGCCGAGGCCGGAATCCTGACCGAGGGGCCCTTCGGTGAAGCCCGCGTATCCTGCGTAGAACCCGGCCTTCTGCGAGCAGCCCTGGAAGCCGGAGAGATCCCTGTGGTCGCCGGTTTTCAGGGAGCCTGCTCGGGTCTGGGGGTGGCCACCCTGGGGCGAGGTGGTAGCGACACCACCGCCGTCGCCCTGGGGGTTGGGTTGGGGGCCGAGGCCGTTGAGATCTACACCGACGTTGAAGGCGTCATGACCGCCGATCCTCGCCAGGTTCCCGAGGCCAGGGTCCTTCCCGAAATCACCTTGTTGGAGATGGGCGAGATGGCCAACGAGGGTTCGCGCGTGCTTCACCCTCGTGCGGTGGCCATGGCAGAAGCCCATCGGGTCCCCCTGGTGGTCCGCTCGACCTTCTCCGAAGCCCCTGGGACCCGCATCATCGATCGGCCGGTTGGGGGGGGCGAGCTGGTCACCGGGATCGTGACCGTGGGGGGACTGTGCCGGGTCTGTATCGATATGGGAGCAGCCGAGGACCTCCCCGCTGAGCGCTCGCGCGTCTTCGAAACCCTGGCCGGAGCCGGACTCTCGCTGGACCTGATCAACGTGCTGGCCCGGCGCCTGTACTTCCTGTTGAAGGAAGAAGACCTGCGCTCGGGGGCTCAAGAACTTCTGCAGAACCTGGGCCATCCCGGCGAGGTGCGCCGTCACTGCGCCAAGGTCTCGGTGGTCGGTCAGGGCATGCGGGGAGTCCCCGGGGTCATGTTCCGGATTCACCGGGCCTTGCAGAGCGGGGGGGTGGAACTGATCCACAGTACGGATTCCCACATCACGATCTCCTGCGTGATTCCTGAATACCACCTGGCCCGCGCGGCATGCGCCCTGCACCGCGAGTTCGGGCTGCATCAGGCGGGGGGAGGGGCAACTTGAAACTCAGCGAGCGCCTCTTCGATACCTGGCGATTCATGCCGGGACGCCAACGGGCGCTCTTGTTGATCCTGCTCGGGGTCCTGGTGGGGATGGTCCCGTATCTGGTGTGGATTTCGAACTTCTTCAGCTACCTCTCGGATGATCCGCGCGCCTGCCTGAACTGCCACATTATGTACCCTGAGTACACGACCTGGCGGCATTCCAGCCACGCCAACGACACCACCTGCAATGACTGCCACGTACCACACCACAGTTTGATCGCCAAATATCGCTTCAAGGTCGGGGACGGGTTGCGGCACAGCGCGGTCTTCACCCTGCGGATGGAACCCCAGGTGATCCGCGCTCGTCCTGAAGCCGTCCAGGTGATCAAGGACAACTGCATCCGTTGCCACAGCGACCAGATCGTGCACACCGACCTGGCCGACCATGGCCGACTTTGCCTGGATTGTCACCGCGAGGTGCCCCACGGTCGGGTGCACAGCCTGTCTGCGACGCCCAACGCGGCGGTTCCACCCCTCGACCCCGTGGTCCCCCGCGGCTGGATGCCCGGCTCCCCACGACAACCCGGAGGCTCCCGATGACCATCAAACCCCCGCACAAGCCCCTGGTCCCCGGATGGCTGCTGGTCGTGCTGACAGGCCTCCTGGTCTTCGGACTGGGAATTCTGGCCAGTTCCATCAACGAGCGCCGAGCCGAGTCCAAAGTGGCCCGAGTGCAGTTCCTGCAGCCCCTGGACGAGTGGGAGTCCGACCCGGCGAAGTGGGGGGTCTCCTTCCCCCGCCAGTTCATCTCCTGGGAGTCCACCCGGGACTCCGCCAGGCGCCCCAGCTTCCTGTCGGAGGATATCGGAGATTACCTGGCTCAGAGGCCTGAACTGGTGGTCCTGTGGGCCGGCTACTCCTTCACCAAAGCCTACAACAAGCCGCGCGGGCACTACCATGCGGTGGATGATGTGACCAGGACTCCCCGGGTCGATGCCAACACGCCGGCCACCTGCTGGGCCTGCAAGAGCCCGGATTCTCCCCGTTTGATGGCACGCGACGGGGTGGAGGCCTTCTACGCCAGCTCCTTCGACCACTATCGTTCAGAAATAACCAACCCGATCGCCTGCCTGGACTGCCACGATCCCCAAACCATGGCCCTGCGGATTTCTCGGCCCGGCCTGGTCGAAGCCTTGCAACGCCAGGGCAAGGACGTCACCCGGGCCAGCCATCAGGAGATGCGCAGCCTGGTCTGCGCCCAATGCCATGTGGAGTATTATTTCCAGGGGAAGGAGGCCAATCATCTGACCTTCCCCTGGGACCAGGGCCTGACGGTCGAAGACTTCAAGCAATACTACGAGCGCACCGGCCATGTGGACTGGGTTCACGCCATCTCGGGCGCACCCATGATCAAGATGCAGCATCCGGACTACGAGTTGAGTCGGGCCGGCATCCATGCCTTCCGCGGGGTTTCCTGCGCCGACTGCCACATGCCCTACACCTCCGAGGGAGGCATGAAATACAGCGACCACGGGGTGCGCAGCCCCTTGATGAACGCCTCAACGGCCTGCCAGGTTTGTCACCGCTGGAGCGAAGCCGATATTCGGGCTCGCGTCCTGTCCATCCAGAGCATGACGCGCACACTCCTGTCCCGGGTCGAGCGGGTGCTGGTCGAGGCACACCTGGAGATCGGCGACGCCATGGGGTTGGGGGCCACCGACGCCGAGCTGGAGGGGGTCCGACATCAGATCAGCATCGCCCAGATGTACTGGGACTACGTAGCCTCTTCCAATGGGCTGGGCTTCCACGCCCCACAGGAAGCGGCACGGATCCTGGGAAGGGCCATAGACCTGGCCCAGGAGTGCCGCCTGGAGACCCAGAGAATCCGGGCCCGGAAGGGTGAACTCCGACCCCTGGAAATGCCGGATATCTCGACCAGGGAGAAGGCCCAGGCTTTCATCCGACCCTATCTGGAAGTCCAGAAGGCGGCCGCGGCAGGGGAATGAGACCTGCACTCGGGTTTGGGAAGCGTTTCAGGCCCAGTGGCGTTGCCGGTTGATCTTTTCCTTCTGGCGAAAGGCTGTCTCCAGGTCCACTCCCAGGCGGTTGGAGAGGTCCAGGAGGTAGCTCAGCACGTCCGCCAGTTCCTCGCCCACCTGAGCGCGGGTTCGGCCTGCCTCCTGGAAGAGATGGCGCTGGTCGCGCAGGGCCCGGGCCAGCTCGCCGACCTCCTCGACCAGGAGGAGCATGGTTTCCAGGTCCTCTGCGCGGTCCCAGCCGCGTTCTCGGCAGGTCCTGGCCACGTAGGCCTGCAGTTCGGGCAGGGTCGGGTTCTGGGGGAAGTCGTTCATCCATCTCCCTGCGAGCCTGGAGGAGCGAATCCTCTAGCCCGCTTCCCAGGTTTCTCCCTTGGGGACCTCTCACGGAATGGATAGGGAGTTCGGGGCTGGACCCGAAGGTGGAGGGAAGATGGGACATCCGATCTCTCAATCTGACCCGGGTTTGGCGGATCGCTGGCAGACCCTGAGCGCCTTGGATCTCTTCGTCGCCGCCTGGGCACGCCAGGAGTGCCGCCTGGAGGAACTGGTCCGAGACCTTCTGGTCCCGACGAGTCCTGGCTTCATCGCCCCTTGGAGGAGGCTGTGGCCGCGGGGCTGCTGCTCTTTCACGTCGCTCCGCCAGACCAGATCGAACCCAAGTTGGAAGAGATGCTGGAAAAGGCCAGGGATCTGGCTCCACGAGGGCTGCTGGAGACCCTGCACGATGCCTCTTGGCTGGTCAACGAGTTCCTCCACATCCACCCCTTTGAGGACGGAAACAGTCGGACAGCCCGGATCCTGCTGGCCCATTTCCTGCGGTTGCAACATTCGGCATTGGAAGAGATTCCGCCGTTTTTTTTGAACTCTTGTTTCTTTTGACCACCAAGGGGGCTCCCCGTCGCTCGGAGGAAGCCCTGGAGGGCGTCTTGGAGGATGTCCTCCTGCAGGCCCTGAATCGACGTGATCTGGCCGTACTCAGAGCAGGGAGGACCTAGATGGAACCCCAGGACCTGGAACTTCGACTGCAGAGTTTGAAGGAAGAATTAAAGGCTGATCTGGATGCCCTGCAGCATGCCCAGAAGATGCGCTCGATGTCCGCAGACCAGCAGTTGGATGGGGCCCTGGAGCATTTGCGCCGCGACCTGGCCACCATCACGACGCGCATGGTTTCGAACTCGGAGTTCCAACAACTCCGCCAGACGGTCGAGGCGCTGGGCGCGGCCCGGGAACAGGGCGGGCCGGGGAATGAGGTGCTCGAGCTCCTGCCCCGATTCATGCAGGAGCTGACCCGCTTGCGTGAGCAGACGGGGACTTCGCATTCCCCCCAGCCCCCGGCAACCTCGCAGGTCCAGGCCATCCAGGCCCGACTAGACGAACTCGGCCACCAGATCAAAACCCTGGCCGAGCGGGGAGAGGCCTTGCGCGCCCAGGACCTGGAAGCCCGGCTTGGTCGCGAGGCCGAGGAGAGGAAACAGCAGTTCGAGGCCCTGCGCAACGCTCTGCAAGGCCTGGAAGGCAAGCTTTCCAAGACCCCCGCGCGAGAGGCTCAGCCCCCCCAACCCGGCTCCGGGACCTCGGTGGACCTGGACTCGGAAGCACTCCAGACCCTGCGTCGGGAGATGGAGGCCGGCTTGGAGGCCGTGCGCACGGCCATCCCCACAGCCATCGCCGAACTGCGTCGGCAGCTTCCCCCCTCACGAGACTATAGGCCAGATATAGAGAACCTGAAGTCCCGTCTTGAAGCCCTGGAGAGCCAGGAGGGTGCAGCAGCAGCCATGCCTTCCCCGGAAGGTCGGAAGTACGAGGATTTGTCGGCTGGTTTGAAGGGTCTTTCACAGCGCCTGGAGGTCCTGGAGGCCCGGAAGCACGAGGATTTGTCAGCAAGGTTGTGGGACCTCTCGCGGCGTCTGGAGTCCCTGGAATCCGCAGTGGCGGGAGAACGCGAGCATGTTCGTGAGGTCTTCCGCGACCTTTTGGATGAGCAGGAGATGCTCCTGCATCGCCTGGATAGCCGGCTGAACTTGCTGGTCCAGGACTTTCATCGGCTCTCGGAAGCTCAGAACCAGTCCTCCTAATCCTCCTCAGTCCTCCTGCACCTCGGGCAAGACCTCCTGACCGTAGAAGTCCAGGAACTCCGCCTGGTTCCGGCCACAGTTGTGGACGTAGATCTCTGCGAAGCCCAAGGCGAAGAGGAAGCGCAGGAAGGAGATATGTTCTTCGGCCCGGCTGGAGACCAGGACCCGACCTTGGAAGTGCTCGGGCCGGACCATCCGGGCCAGGGCCTCGAAGTCCTCGGGGCGGCGGATATCTCCCTTGGGGAAGTCCATCCCGCCATTGGGCCACTCGCGCAGGGCGTTGTCGATGGCCTCCTGCGGATTCGGGGCCCACGAGACGTGTACCAGCAGCATGCGGGACATCGCGGCAGGGTCCTTGCTCGCGGCGCGGGCCCCCTTCTCGAAGTTCTCCAGCAGCATCCGGATCTTCTCTTCCGAGGCCCCCACGGTCATGAAGGCGTCGCAGAGCTCGCCGGTCTTGCGGCTGAGGTAGGGGCCCGAAGTGGCGATGAAGAGCGGGGGCGGATTCTTGGGAAGCGTGTAGAGTCGCGCGCTCTCCACCCGGAAGAAGCGCCCCTGATGGCGCACCACCTCGCCCGTAAAGAGTCGGCGCAGGATCCCGACCGCCTCCAGGAGCCGGGCGACCCGATCCTGGGGTTCGGGCCAGTAGCCCCCCGTGATGTGTTCGTTGAGGGCTTCTCCGCTTCCCAGACCCAGCCGGAAGCGGTCCGGGTACATCACCTCCATAGTGGCTGCTGCCTGGGCCAGCACGGTCGGGTGATAACGGTCGCCCGGCGTGCTCACCGCCGTGCCGAAGGGCAGCGAGACCTCGCGGCCCAGGGCGCCCAGCCAGGCCCAGACGAAGGGGCTCTGGCCCTGCTGGGGAGTCCAGGGGTGGAAGTGGTCCGAGGCCATGATGGCGCGAAAGCCGACCCGCTCGGCCTGGACGCATTGTTCCAGAAGTTCGCGGGGACCGAACTGCTCGGTGCTGGCGAAGAATCCGACCTGACACATGCTGGGGGAACTCCTCTCGAGGGGCTGGGGTTCAGGGAAAGAGATCGTTCTCGGGGGGGCGGACCAGGGCGACGCCTCCGGCCTCGCCGGGTCTCCAGGGAAAGCCCCGGACCAGGACCGCAGGGACGCCGTCCACCTTGCCCATGGCCAGTTCGGCGGCGGCAGCCAGGGCATCCGCCGAGGCCATCCGGCTGACCCGCAGGTCGTATCCGTAGGGGTCCCGGGTGCCCCGATAGTCGGTGAAGGGGTCCATGCCGGCCACCCCCAGGGCCACGTTGACGATCCCCTCCCGCCAGGCCCTACCGAAAGAGTCGCAGACCACCACGGGCACGGCGAAACCGACCGCGGCCTGGATCCGTTCGGCCAGGCCCCGGGCCGAGGCGTCGGGGTCCAGTGGCAACAGACAAGCCACCTGGCCGCCTCCGGCGTTGGAGAGGTCCACTCCGGCATTGGCGCATACCTGCCCGTGCCTGGTCCGGCTGATTATCACCCCGCGCGCCATGCGGACCACCTCCCGGCTTTCGCGAAGAACCAGTTCGACCGCTCGGGGATCCTTGCCCCAGCGCCGGGCAAAGCGGAGGGCCAGGTCGGAGGGCTGGATCGTGTCTAGGGCTACCAGGCGCCCCTCGGCCTTGCTCACCACCTTGTGGGTGACCACCAGGAGGTCTCCGGGTTCCAGCAGGTCCGCTGCCGCCTCGAGCAGCATTCCGGCCAGATCATCCCCGGGCTGCACCTCGGGAATTCCCTCCAGGGAAGTCAAGATCAGGTTCAAGACAGGTCGGTCTCCAACAGGTGCTCGGGGGTGTCCACATCGTTCATGGTCTCGGCTTCCCAGAAGAGTTCCAGGGGGATCCCCACCCGGGCCGCCTCTTCCTGGTGATGCTGCAGGCTCCCGGAGCCGAAGCGGAAGGGCAGCAGGTCTGGAGGGCGCAGGAACAAGGCGTTGGTTCCCTGACCCAGGCGGTCGGGGGCCAGCAGGGCACCGCGCACCGGCGGTGCGACCTTCAACATCCTCCTGACCGTCGCCGGACTGAGGCAGGCCAGGTCGGCCAGCACCACCAGGAGGGCTGAGGCACCCAGGGCCTTCTGGCGAGCCTCTTCCAGCCCCGGGTTCAAGCCCCGGCTCTTCTGGCAGAGAAAGCGGGCTCCTCGACAGGCTTCCTCCACCCGAGGGTCGGGGCTGATCACCAGGATCCGATCCAGAGCCTGGGCTCCCTGCAGGGCCCTCAGGACCCGATCCAGCAGGACCAGGGCCAGGCCGGGCCGATCCGGGACGGCCCCCTCCAGGCGGCTCTTGGCCTGATCCAGGTGTTTGACGGGGACCACGGCCACCAGGTTCACGGTCGGATCAGGGCCCGGGCCAGGGCCAGCCTTTCGCGGGGACCGCTCATCACGGTGGGCAGGACCCGGGGCAACATCCCCAGTGAGGCAACCGCCGGGGCCAGGTGCTCATCCTCCAGATCCAACACGAATTCGTCTACCACTCCGGAATACAGGCGAGCCACGCCCAAAGCCGAGACCTCGTGCCCCAGGGACTCCAGCATGGCGGCCGCCGGTCCCTTCAGGGCGCGGCCGCCGACGATGGGACTCACGGCGATCTTGCGGGCGGTAGACTCCTCCAGGGCCCGCCCCAGGCCTGGGACCGCCAGGATCGGAGCGATGCTGACGAAAGGGTTGGAGGGGGCCAGGATCACCAGTTCAGCCTGGGCCAGGGCTTCCAGCACCTCCCGGGTGGCCCGGGCCTGGTGGATCCCCGCGAACTCCACCTCCAGTACCCGGTCGCGTTGTCCCCGACGGACGAAGTAGTCCTGGAAGTCCAACAGGCCTTCCCGGGTGCGCAGTCGGGTCCCTACCGTTTCGTCGCACATCGGCAGGATCCGGGTCTTCAGGCCCAGGGCTCGGGCCAGATCGGCCGTGACCCCGGTCAGGCTCCGCCCTCGCTTCAGGGCCTCCGTCCGCACCAGGTGGGTGGCCAGATCCCGGTCGCCCAGGTGAAACCAGCAGGGAGCGCCCAGCTCCTCCAGGGCCTGCATGCACTGCCAGGTTTCGTTTTGGAGACCCCAGCCCTGGTCGGGGTGGGCCCGGCCGGCCAGGGTATAGAGGAGCGTGTCCAGGTCGGGACAGACCCGGAGGCCCAGTATCTCGAAGTCGTCCCCGGTGTTGCCCAGGACGCTCAGTCGGCCTGGTGCGAGGGCCTCCTGAAGGCCCGCTGCCATGCGGGCACCGCCCACCCCTCCCGAAAGCAGCACGCAGCCCGGTTCCGGGGATTTGCCTGCGGAGCGGGGTAGCCCGTTCATCCCTTGCGAGGCTTCCAGACCTCGGTGCTGCCGTCGCCTTTCCAGACCGCCGTGTCCGGGTCGGCCAGGTCCCCAGGGGTGATGGTCAGGGTGGACACAGGCTCGGGACCCGTCGCGCTGACCGGAGTCCGGGGGGCCTCGAAGGTCAGGTTGACGTCGCCGATGGTGATCAGGTCTCCCTCTTGCAGGACATACTCCTGGACGCGCTGGCCGTTGACGAAGGTCCCGTTCCGGCTGCCCAGGTCCCGCACCAGCCAGCCTTCGGCCAGGCGCACGATCTCGGCGTGCCGGCGCGAGATCGAGTCGTTGGCGATCATCACGTCACAGCGCACCTCGCGTCCCAGGATCACCTGGTCCTTGTTCAGGGGAAAGGGAGAGCGGGGGGCAATTCCGGCGGGCTTGAGCCAGGCCCAGGTGCGCTGGGGGAGGTCGGCTTGGACCAGCTCACTGACCGTCGGACCCGGAAAGAGCTTGGACCCCGCGATGTGGGAAATGGCGTAGGCCAAGACGGTGAAGAAGAGGAATATCAGGATGGCTGGCAGGGGGGGGAGTGCCATCTTCTGGGAGGCATAGGTCACCGTCACAATCCCGATCAGGCCTCCGATCAGGATCGCCAGCAAGTTCAGACCCCAGCGCTTCAGCATTATTCGCGACCCTCCAGGGACCGGCGGAAGAACCAGCCTCCCGGTCCGGCTTCAAAGAGTTGGTGGGGGGCGGGGCGCACCTGCCCGGTGCGATTCGCCGCCAAAGTGGCTCCCCGGTATTCCGGACCTTCCCCCAGGACGGTGCCGGCCATCCAGCGGACCGCGTCGCAGGCCCGCGCCGTCGCCGGGTCGAGTTCGGCAGGGCCGGAGCCGAAGGTGGCGGGGAAGAGGCGCGAGGTGGCGGCTCCCTCCGGCCAGGGGTGGAATTCCGAAAGAGCCAGCAGGGCGCGAACCCGGCCGTGCCCCTCGGGGGAAACCTCGGGGAGTTTTCGGAGGTCATCGGTCAGGAGCACCACCTCCGCGCCCGTCTTCAGCAAGGCCGCCAGGAGTTGGGGGGAAAGCCCCTGGGCGGAGACGGCGACCAGAGCGGAGGGGTCTTTCTGGGGCAGCGTTGCCAGATCCGCCTCCGGATCGGGGGAGATCCGTCGGGTTGAGACCCGGCTTTCCTTCAGGGCCTTTTCGAAGGAGGCGTCGAAGACGACCAGGGAGCGGCCTTGGGCCAACTCGGTCAGGGCCTGGACCATGCCCTGCTGGCCGGGGTGGGTCAGGGTCCGGTCGCCCTCCCGGGGCTGGGAGGGAACTGCGAAGGTGGGGACCGGTTGGGGACCCGCCTGCTGCAGGGCCTGCGGTTCGGCGAAGAGCAGCACGCCGTCCACGCCTTGTCCGGCGCGGTCACCTCCCGTCGGAGTCTGGCGTCCGGAGCGCCCTTGGACCAGCCGGTTCAGGGCTGCTCCGATCCCTTCGGGCTTGGGACGTTCCAGGACCAGCACCACCGGCCGGGTCTGGATTCCGCCCTGGCCATTGAGGGCGCGTTGGGCCAGGGCCACGCCGCGCAGGAGGGATTCCTCGCCGGGTCCTTGGGGGATGAGGATTCCCAGGGTCAGGTGTTTTCCCGAGTGCAGCTCCGCCAGGGCATTGCTCCAGTAGATCCAGGTCGCTCCGTCCTGAGGCGAAACGGAAAGTCTTTTCGTCAGGGCCTCCAGGGCCTGTCCCACGGGGGCACCCTCCAGATACAGGCGGGTTCCCGTGTCGGTTGTCGGGGGAGGCGTTCCGGGCCACAACGACGCCAGGTTTCGCAGGCGGGCGAGGTTCTCGGGAGTGCCCAATACCCGAAATCCAAACCCGAAACCGGCCAGGATCAGCAGCAGGGCGACCATCCTGGAACAGG
>JAAZKF010000313.1 GCA_012799975.1 Burkholderiales bacterium | reverse complement strand
CTCAATCAGCTCGCCGAAACCCAGGCTCCTCCTCGGAATCCCGAACTGATGCCCTACCGCAAAGAGTGGCCTCTGAGGATGATGGGACCAGATAAGTCCGGTCTGACCATGACCGCCATGGGCGATCCCATTCCGCCTCCACGTCCTGGCGGCCCCTTCCGTATCCTCTTCCTGGGCAGTTCGGCCCTGCGCGGGGGAGGGGTGGTCCCCTTCCAGAGCATCCCGGGCCACCTGCAACGCCTGCTGCACGAGGAGGGGATCGCCGTCGAGACCATCAACGGTGGGGCGCCCGGTTCCGACTCGGGCCAGCAGTTGCGCTACCTCCTGGAATCCTTCGACACGCTGCAGCCCGACCTGGTGGTCCATCATGGGGGGAACAACGAATTCTTCAGGTTTCTGATCCACAAGCAACTCAATCCCCACTGGAGTGCCCGAGCCGAGAAGCTCCGCCTGGCCCTCGACCACCTGGCCCTGTATCGCTGGCTGGCACCGCGTTTCCAGAGGCCCTCTCCGCCCATCAGCGCGGCCGGGGTATCGATCTTCGCTCTCACCTCGAAGGTAGCTCGTGAGGATGTGCCCCTGGTCGAAGACCGCTATGAGAAGAACCTGACCGCGATGGGAAGGGCCGGTCGGGTTCGAGGGGTGCCGGTGGTCTTGAGCTCCTTGGCCGTCAACGAGATGTTCCCACCCAAGGACCCCTTCCCCGAGGGCTCTCCCGCCCTGCAGGCCGACCTGGAGAAAGCCTTCCGGGAGGGGCGTCTGGTAGCTTTCCTCGTGGACCAGGTCCGCCGGCATCCCGACCAGGCCTGGGCCCGCTTTGCCTTGGGGCAGCTCCTGGTCCGCGAGGGAAGGGAAGAGGAGGCGGCAGTCCACCTCTCGGCGGCGGTGGAACTGGACCCCGCTCCCGTCAGGACCTTGCCCTCCCAGGGGCTGAGAGCCGAAAGAGCGGCCCGGGCCTCGGGCGCGCTCTTCCTGGACGTCCCGGCCAGCCTGCGCCGCAGCCACGGCCCGATCCTCGGAGACCAGCTCTTCCTGGACCACTGCCACTATCTGCCCGAGGCCAATCGGGCGGTGGCCCGAGAACTGGTGGGGCTGCTGAAAAGTCGGGGGATCCTGCCGGCGCCGTCACAGCCGCCTTTGTCCTGCCGCCAAGACCCCCTGGATCTGGAGGCCTTCCAGGGACACGACGACTTCCGTCCCGATGACAGGCAGGCTCCCCGGGATTGGGATTTCCTGCCCCGAGAGCTGATCGTGAAGATGGGTTGGGAACAAAGGGCCTTCCAACATCCTGCGGGCCATGTCTCGCAGCTTCAAGCCAATCCCGTGCAGGATCCGCTTCAAGCCGAGGTTTTACAGGGGCATCTGGCCTATCTGGCCTTGAAACCCGAATTGGCCGTCCAACATTATCGCAAGGCCCTGACGGCAGCTCCGGAACACGCGGTCCTGTGGCGCAATCTGGGACACGCGCTGGCCCAGACCGATCAACTGGCTGAGGCGCTGGATTGCTGGGAAGAGTTTCTGAGTCGGGGGGGGCAGGACCCCCACCTGGTCGAGATCCTGAGGGCTACAGGCCACCGGATTGAGCCCTCCCCGGGCAGACCTCCGGCAGGGTCTCCGAAGAGGACCTGAGAGGCGTGTAGGAGGTCAGGGTGAAACGGGCGTCCTGTCGTATCCTGAAGGCCTTCCTCCTGGCGCTGGGCCTCCTGAGCCTGGCCAACCTCCTCCTGGAGCCCCGGGCACCCCGGCGGGATCCGCTTCCCATGCCGCTGCGCCGGGGGATGCCTCATGCCCCGAACCCTAGTGTAGGGCTTCCCGGGGTCCCCCTGACCAGGTCGGGGCAGCCGGTAGTGCCTGAGCCAGAAGAGGGGGTGCTGCGAGTGCTGGTCCTGGGCGGCTCCTCACCATTCGGCTATGGGACGACCCGGTTCCGTTCTTATCCCGGGATCCTGCAAGCCCGCCTGGACGACGCCGGACGTCCCGTAGAGGTGGTCCACGGAGCCTTCGCGGCCATGGATCTGCTGGATAGCCTCGAGGTCCTGCGCCAGGCCCTGCCCGAAATGCGCCCGGGCCTGGTAGTCTGCGCCCTGGGGATCAACGAGACCATGCGCCTTCGCCTGTACTCCTCCGAGAACCCGCACTGGAGCCCGCAGGTGGAGTCCTGGCGGCAATTCCTGGAGCGCTTCGCCCTATACCGATTCCTGGCCGCTCAGGTCGCAGCGCCTCCCCGGCCGAGTTCAGCCCCCCCCATCCTGGAATCCCGCGTCAAACCCCTGGGTCCCGAACACATCGACCTTGTCCGGCCCATCCTGAGGCAGAACCTGGGGGAACTGGTCCGCCTCTGTCGCCAGGCTGGGATTCCCCTGGTCCTGCTCATCGACCCCAGCAACGAGATGTGGCCGCCCTTCGTCGCCCCCGACTGGAGCCGGGGCTCGCCCTGGTTGAGGGCCTGGGAAGCCTACGAGTCCGGCGTCCGGCTTCTTCAGGAAGGACGTCGGGAGCAGGCCCTGGCCAGCCTTCAGCGGGCCGTCGAACTGGATCCTCGGCCTTTTCGAACCTTGCCCTCGATCGCCGCCTTGATCCGTGAGTTCGGCCAGGAGGTTGGGGTGCCGGTCATGGAGGGGATGGAAAATCTGCGCCGGGCGAGCCCCAGCGGTCTGGCGGACGAGAACCTCTTCTACGACAACTGCCATCTCTCGCCTCCGGGAAACCAGGCCTTCGCTGGATTGTTGGAGGCCTTCCTGGACCAGGAGGGGCTGCTCCCTCCGCCCGCACGCGGCTACGCGCCTCCGGCTGGAGATCCGGCGGATCTCGAGAGGGTGGATCTGCTGGACGAGGACATGGTCCTGCCTCCCACCCCCCAGAACCTGCTCACCCCGGCGCCCGACTGGAAGTCCGAGCGCTTCCCCTGGACACACGCGCAGTTTCGACGCCGTATGCCTCCGGAGACGACCCTGGAGGGGCAGGTGGCTCGAGGCCATCTGGCCTTTAACCAGATGAGTGCCGAGCGGGCTGTCGCCTGGTATCGCAAGGCCTGTCAGGAGGAGGCTGGGCGTGCGGTGCTGTGGAGGAATCTGGGCCACGCCCTGCTGGCCTCCAAGCAGGGTCCCGAAGCCATCCAGGCTTATGTGCAATTCCTGCGTCAGGGAGGTCGGGACCACCGCCTGGAGCGTCTGGTCCGCTTCGTGGAAGCCCGAAGCGACCGGGCTGGAGAAGCGAATCGGGGCTCCTCCTCCCGCTAGCCGCCTCTTCAATCACCGCGACATGGGAGATCCTGGAAGGGTGTTGAAGGTGGGAGGCCGGGAAATCGCGGAAGGGAGGAGCCTTCTTGGAAAACCGGGCTCTGGGCCCCATACGCCCCCTGAAGGTACTGCTGTACAAGCCCATCGTGCCGGTCCGCCACGCGGTCCTTCCCCCTCTGGGCCTGGGGTATCTGGCCCGAGCCCTGCAGGAAGAGGGACATCGGGTGACGATCTGCGACCCGGGCCGCGACCGCCTGGATTGGGCAGGGTTCACCCGCGTGGTCCGGGAGGGCTGCTTCGATCTGGCCGGAGTGCAGATGTTCACCCCCGAATTGGCGGCAGTCCAGAAGCATCTGGATCTGTGGCGGAAGATCTCGCCCGAAACCGTCCTGGTCGTGGGAGGATTCCACGTCAGCGGCGACCCGGTGGGCACGATGGAGAGGTTCCCACAGGCGGACTTCGGCTTCGTAGGCGAGGCCGAAAGGGGGCTGGCAGGGCTGGCTCGCCTCTCTGTTGATCAGCTCCGAGACCCCGCGTTCCTTGCCGAGATCCCCGGTCTGGTCTGGCGTCAAGAGGGCGAGGTACGGGTCAACCCCAACCCTCCGCTCCAGGACCTCGACACCTTGGGGTTTCCCGCCTGGGAACGGATGCCCCCGGCCTCCTACCCGGTGGCCCCCCACGGCCTGGTCTGCCGTCAGGTCCCGTCGGCTCCCCTGGTCACATCCCGAGGCTGCCCCTTCGGGTGCACCTTCTGCGCCACCCAGGCGGTAGGCACGCGGCAATTCCGTCAGCGCAGCGTCGGTAACGTCCTGGCCGAGATCGCCTTGTTGGTAGAGTCCTACGGCGTCCGCGAGATCCACATCGAGGACGACAACTTCACGCTCCGACGCGATTACGTCCTGGAATTCTGCGAGCGCCTGCACCAGGCTCGCCTGGGCCTGACCCTGGCCCTGCCCAACGGAGTCCGCTTGGACACCCTGGACGAGGAGGTGCTGACCGCCATGCAGCGGGCCGGCTTCCACTCGCTGGCCGTCGGCATCGAGTCGGGGAACGACCGGGTCCTGAAGTTGGTCGAGAAGTCCCTCTCCCGGGACCTGATCGCCGAGAAGATCCGCCTTATCAAGAAGACTACCTCGATGTCGGTAACCGGCTTCTTCATGCTGGGGTACCCGACCGAGACCGAGGAGGAAATCCTCCAGAGCATACGCTTCGCCAAGGAACTGCCCCTGGACCACGTGACCTTCACCTGCTGCATGCCACTCCCCGGTTCCAGCCTGTGGGAGGAATATCGGACCCGCCGCGGCGAGGCCATCCCCTGGGAGGACTTCTTCTTCTACCGGGCGGTCGAGGGGCTCTCGGAACTGCCGGCGGCCAGACTTCGGGCCCTGCAGCGCCGGGCCATGCGCGAGTTCTACCTGCGCCCGCGGGTGCTGGCGGGAGCTCTGGGCCGGATACGCTCGTGGGACCAGGTGGCCAACGCTTTCGGCCGCCTGGTCGAACTCTTCCGGCGCTCCTGAAGGAGGCCCGGAGGAAAGCCCCGGCGCGAGGAGGAACCCCTGCTTCCAGGGTTGTTGCACCTGAAGTCACGCCCTGAGGTCGGGCCTGAATCCGCCGCCTGGCGTGAGAACCGAGGCCATCGAGGCGGGTCTGGATGCCAGGAAGGCGTGCGTTCTGAGGAGCGGAGCGTAGTTGGAAACTACGTGAGCACCGCAGAGG
>JAAZKF010000312.1 GCA_012799975.1 Burkholderiales bacterium | reverse complement strand
CTCAGGGTCTGCACCTGGCACCTGGGTTTGGCGGCGGTGCCAGGCCTCCAGCAGCGGATCAGCGTCTGCTGCAGGGTGCCCTCCCCGGTGCGGTAGACCAGGACGCTCTCTCGCGTCGCCCGGCCTCCGCACTCGGGGCAGGTGGTCAGGGTGTGTCCGGCCTCGGCGGCGAGCCGCTCTCGGCGCTGGTCCTCGGTCTCCCGGGGAACCGGGGTGTAATCGGCCGCCGTGCTGGGGATGCTGCTCCCGTCGGCCTCCAGCAGCAGCCCCAGGGACCCCATCAGGCGGCGTGTGTGGACTGACATCAGCGCGCCGCCCTCCGCAGGGTGTTGGCCAGGTAGCGGACTTGGCCGGCCTGGTCGAAGAACGCGCAGCCCAGCGTCTCGTCTTTCGCGGCCACGGCCACTATTGGCCGGGCGCCAGGTCCCTTGCGGTTCACGGCCACATAGACCGAGTTGCCGCTGGGGCTCGCGACCTGCCCGGCAATCCGGCTCTCACCTACCGACAATGCCATCCGACTCTCCCAGGCGTCCTCCAGGGTGTCGGCCAGCAGGATGGCCTGGTCGCGCTGCAGCGCCACGACGTGCAACACGCCATCCATCCGCACGGCCACCCCCACGTGGTCTCCGTCCCGGTAGACCCGGCAGGTCGCGCCGAAAATCCCTCGCAGGTCGCCGACCAGGACGGGTTCGGCCCACGCCGCACCCGCCAGGACCAGGACCAGGGCCACGGTGGCCAAATTCCTCGTTGCGTTCATGTTCGCTCCTCTCTCGCGACTTTTCGCGATAGGGCTATTTGCCCCAAAATTGCCCCTGTAACGGCCCGCAGGGGCGCGGGCGAATTGCAGTGCGTTTCAGGTCCCGAAACGCTGCCAGCGGTCATCCTGGCGCGAATGGCGGGGGTTCCGGTTGGGCGCCTGGGTGTTGATGGCGCAGGACGCGCACATGGGGAAGGGTGCGCGAGGGGGTCTGGACTCGTGGCAGTTGCCCCCTCGGTCGCGCAGGCAGGCGGCGGCGTCGCGGCGATCCTGGGCGAGCTCGCGCGCCTGCTGCCGGGCGGCCTGGTCCCACTCCCGCTTGCGCTGCTCGCGGTCTCGGCGCTGGGCCAGCTCCCGGGCGGCGGCCCGGCGCTGCTCCTCGGTCAGGTGGCAGTCGCAGTTGACGCGGCTCAGGTCGTAGCCGACGCGCATGGTGTGTCGGGACTGCAGGCAGCCTGGGCAGGTGCAGGGCTGATAGGCCCAGACGGCCAGACCTCCGCAGTCCGGGCAGTTCCAGCCGCCGTGCTCGGCGGGGTGGAACCAGGTCTGGCACTCAGGGCACATGACGGGCGGCATGTCGTCCTGGAGCATGGGTCGCGTGCGGGCGCTCAGCGGCTGCATGTGTCGTCCTCCGGGGTCCAGACGTAGGGCAGTGGCTCAGGTCCGCGCCGGCCGTTGGCCTCCCAGTCGCGTCGCATCTGGTTGCGGCGGGCGATCTGGCCGATCTCCTCACTCGCGATGGTCATGGCGTATGGCCAGGGGCGGCGGGGGCGGTCGTGGGCCGCCTTGACGGCGCCGTAGCGAATGGCGTCGCGCACGTCGTCGAGGGTGGCTCCGCTGGCGATGGCAGGTGCGGCCCAGGCGGTAACGCTGGTCCACCAGGTGCCGGAGGGGGCGCCCAGGATTCCGAGCGCCTGCATGGCCTGGGCGATGGCGGGGCGCAGCTCGTCCAGCGACGTGCGG
>JAAZKF010000311.1 GCA_012799975.1 Burkholderiales bacterium | reverse complement strand
CTCAGGGTCTGCACCTGGCACCTGGGTTTGGCGGCGGTGCCAGGCCTCCAGCAGCGGATCAGCGTCTGCTGCAGGGTGCCCTCCCCGGTGCGGTAGACCAGGACGCTTTCTCGCGTCGCCCGGCCTCCGCACTCGGGACAGGTGGTCAGGGTGTGTCCGGCCTCGGCGGCGAGCCGCTCTCGGCGCTGGTCCTCGGTCTCCCGGGGGACCGTGATGTAGTCGGCCGCCGTGCTGGGGATGCTGCTCCCGTCGGCCTCCAGCAGCAGCCCCAGGGACCCCATCAGGCGGCGTGTGTGGGCTGACATCAGCGCGCCGCCCTCCGCAGGAGGTTGGCGACGCGCTTCAGGCTCTGGGGCGAGCGGAAGAGCGCTGACCCTCTCAGGCCATCCCTGATGCCCAGCACCACCCAGAGTTCTCCGTTTTCCCGCATGGCCATGACTGTCAGTTGTCCTGAGCCGTTGGGCGACTTGCTATAGAGGCCCTTGGCCCCGCCCTCGGGCAGGTGTCGGCCCTGCGCGAAGGCAGTCTCCAGCAGTCCAGCGATGCCCACTGCGTTATCCCGCGACATCACCACCACGTAATGAAGGCCGTCCTCTTGGATGGCCAGGAACACGTTGCCAGTGTCGGAAGTGTCGACTCCCACCACGGATCCGCCGAGGTCATCCTCGACTTGTCCGATCCGGCGAAACTCAAGAGCGTGTGCCGCCCCCGCCAGCGTCAGGACCAGGACCAGTGTGGCCAGTGCTCTCCTCGTTGCGTTCATGTTCGCTCCTCTCTCTCGCGACTTTTCGCGATATGCCTGTTTGGCTCGTATTGGCCCCTGTAACGGCCCGCAGGGGGCGCGGGCGACTTGCAGTGCGTTTCAGGTCCCGAAACGCTGCCAGCGGCCGTCCTGCGACGAATGGCGGGGGTTCCGGGTGGGCGCCTGGGTGTTGATGGCGCAGGACGCGCACATGGGGAAGGGTGCGCGAGGGGGTCTGGTCCTGGGTATCGAGTCGGTGCTGGAGACGCAGGCAGCGCTGCCTGAGCATCGAGGCGGCCTTGCGCCAGGCCTTGTGACCCAGGATGATGCGCTCGGTTGGGCTGCTCATGGTCTCGCCTCCTCGCTCTCTCGCACGACCTCGCGCAGCCTTTTCGCGATGGCCTCCTCCATCCGGCGGATCTCCCCGCCGTCGTGGTAGGTGTCCGGCCAGCGTCGCTGCAGCACGCCCATGACGTTGCGCAGGTCGACCAGGTGACTCAGGGCGGCGCGGAGGCACTGGCCCTCCAGACCGCCGGGGCGGGTGATGGGGATGCTCATGGCTCACCTCCCGCCTCGACAGCATCCAGGGCCTCCAGGGCCTGATAGATTCGCAGCTCGTGCTCAGTCATGGGACACCTCCTCGGCCTGTGGCTCGTCCTCCGGGTGGCAGACGGAGCAGCGGTACCGCCCCTCACTCCGCACGTATCGGGCCCGCCAGCAGCAGGGGCCCACGGGATAGGGGCTGGGGTCATCCCAGGACATCACTCCACCTCCAGGCCGATCGCTCAGGTCGTCATTGGTCGTCATGCTGCAGCCGCCGAAAGGGCCCCGGAACCCCGACATGACGGGCCTGGGAGGTCACCGGGCAGCGCACAGCCGCCGAAGCCAGATGGCCTCTTCTGTTGCCGTGCCGAACACCCGGTCCCAGATGCCGCACCAGGGGTTCCCGTCGTCGTCGGCCGGCTCGGAGATCCGCTCGGAGATCCGCTCGAGGTCCAGGGGCTGGGCCAGCGCAGGGGGTTCCTTAGCCTGGCGCTCGGTCACCGTGTCCAGGGCCGACCGCTCCGGCCCCACCTCGAGTTCCAGGCTCTGCAGGTCCAGCGCACCCGCCAGCCAGGCTTCGGCCAGGTCCTTGTGTCCGCCCCAGGTTGCCGGGTCCAACAGCCCCACCTTCATCCCGTGCAGAGCACCCGACCGGGCCAGGGCCTGGGCCGCCTCCTGGCCTGGGCCGTCCTGGTCCAGCGCCAGCACCGTCTCGAGCACTCCCGCCAGCCGGGCCAGCCGCCACTTCCACCCCGCCAGGCCATACAGCCCCGCGACGTGACGATGGCCAGCAGCAGCAGCCGCCAGCGCATCGAAGGCACCTTCCACCAGCAGCAGGGGGCCTGGGCCCGCCAGACCGCAGGGCGGGCAACACAGCGCCTTCGGGCCTGGGAGATGGTCGTGCCGCAGGGGCTTGGGGGTCTTGTCGTCGCTCCCGACCGCTCGGCCGTAGAGGTTCGCGATCACCCCGTCGTGATCACGATGGGGCAGAACCAGGCGTCCCCACCGCCAGGGCCGACCGGGCCAGGTCCCAGGCTCTGCGTAGCCAGCGCCCCACTGCAGAGCCAGGTCCAAGGGGATGCCGCGATGCTGCTCGAGGTAGCGGGCACCGAGGTTCCCGGGCACCCGAAGGGCGGCCTGGTAGCGGGCCAGGAGGGCCTCCAGGTCGCTCCGGGGGCTCGAGGTTGGCTCCTGGGCCGTCTGGCGTCGCAGGGGCAGCGCAGGGGGCTTCTGGGGCGTCTGGTTGGCCTGTCGTCCCTCCTGGGGCTCTGCAGGAGCATCAATGGGCCCCGTGTCCACTCCGGCCAGGGCTGCTGCCTGGCGCAGCATCTGCATCCACTCCCGGCCCCGGGGTTCTCGTCCGCCAGCCAGGGCCGACAGCAGATCACCGCTGCCGCATCTGGTCCAGCAGGTCCACCGCCAGCCGTCCGAGGTCTTCCGCCACTCCATGGCGGTCTGGTTGTCGCCCCCGTGCAGGACGCAGGCTCCCCGCCAGGCGCTGTCCCCGTGTCGTGTCCAGCGATGGGCGGGCCAGGAGGTTGCCGGAGTCCAGCAGCGCAGCAGCGCAGGCTGAACCGCTTCGGCCCAGAACCGCCCCGGCTTCATCGTCCGGGTTCCTCCTCTCGGAAGATGCCGTGATCGGGGCGGAAAACCAGGGGGATGGCCTGTCCGCTCGGCCCGTGTCGGTTCTTGCTGATCACGAGGTCCAGCGCCTTGCAGCCGCTGGCGGCCTGGCGCTTCTCGGCAGGCT
>JAAZKF010000310.1 GCA_012799975.1 Burkholderiales bacterium | reverse complement strand
TTGCGCAGGTGGGTGCGACCTCTGACCCGCCCCTCCGAGGACTCCGCGCACGAGGCGCGTAACTCAACTCTTCGGTGCGGAGTGATGCGCCCAATGTCTTTTTGTTGGCTCAGTAACGTGTCCCGCCTTTTTGCGAGCACCGCAGGGTGACTCTCGTCAGGATCATAGCACGGGCATGCTGTCGCATGCAAGATAATTCGGGGGGCGGGACTCTGTCTGCTGAATCTGTTTCAAGATGGCGGAGGCTCATGAAGAGCCCTGAATCCATGTTGGTGCAAGACTCCCGAAGATTCCACCCCCCCGGATGGAATCCATCAGGCCATCCTGGACCTTCCCCGAAGGCAGATTTGTGATAAAGTGAAGCTGGGAGCCCAGCCGGAAAACCCTCGGTTGCCTCGCCACCCGATGGATGTACCTGCTGTGTCGCGAAGAGTCTCGTTTGCTTCAAGCAAACCGCAACTTTGCGCGCTTTGTGGGGTGCAAAGGTCCCCTCGGTCCGGATACTCACGCAGGTTCCTGGAGGGAGGATGAAGTGCAGGAGATTCGCCCCTATTCCCTGATCCAGAAGCAGATCCAGACCCATAAACCAGAAGTCGAAGAGACCCCCGCACAGGTTCAGGAGTCCAACTTTTGTCGTTATCTGGGTGAAGAACTGGCGGTCCCTGAGGATCGGGAAAAATCCGGAATGCAGGAAAACGGAGAGGGGAACGGAGAGGGAGTGGACCTGGAGTACGTCGCGGCCGAGCTCGCGTGCCGGCGGAACCTGCTGACTCCCGAAGCAGACGCGGGCGACCAGGATGCCCCGGTGCAGCCTGCCTCCTTCCTCCGCCAGCAACGTCGCTCGGTGGCTTCGCCTCTGCAGGCCGGGCGTCTGGGGGGTGTGGTGAAGGCTGCCCTGCAGTCCAGGATCAGCATCCCGCCTCCCGGGGCGATGCCCCCGCCACGGTCCGGGGAATAGAAGGCTACCGGTCCCCTGGTCAGGGCCAGGCGAGGTTCCCTCCGGACCGATTCTGGGGGAGGTTATTGCAGTTCAACCTTTGGGATTCACGTGTTTCTCGATGAGTTCCGTCAGCTCGGCTTCGTTTATGAAGCCGACTTTGCGTTCGATCGGTTGACCTGCTTGGAAGAGGAGGAGCGTGGGGATCCCCCGGACCTGGTAGTCTTGGGCCGTCTGAGGGCTGTCGTCGGTGTTCAACTTCAGGAATCGGACCTTGCCCGCAAACTGGTCGGCGACCTTTTCCAGGACGGGAGCCATCATCTTGCACGGGCCACACCAGTCCGCATAGAAATCCACCAGGACGAGCTGGCTTGAGTCCAGCACTTTGGATCGAAAACCAGCATCGTCGACGATCTGGATGGCCATCGGGGTTCCTCCATCAGGTTCTTCAGCAGGGGCCTTCTCTGTCGGGAGAGAGACGCCTGCCCGGCTCAGGCCCTCCAGAGTCGGCCCAGGTAGCGTTGGTCGGGGGTACGCCCGCGGGCCAGTTCCCCGACAATCTCTGCGATTGGAGGGTGGAACTCCAGAGCCGGGAGTTCTGCCAGGGGCACGAAACGGACTTCTGCCAGCCGCTCTTCATTCCCGACTTTCAGGGCTCCGCCTCGCAGGCTGGCCTTGAAGACCAGGTGGAGGACGTGGCGGGAACCATCCGGAGCGATGGTTTCAGAGGCCATGAGCAGGTCGGCAACTTCCACGTCCAGGCCCGTTTCCTCAGCCACTTCCCGGCGTGCTGCTTCGGGAGCGGTCTCGCCGTAATTGACGCCTCCACCGGGTAGCAGCCAGTAGGTTCTGGCCCCCTTCTGATGCCGGACGAGCAGGACCGAATCTGCTTGATGGAGCAGCACGGCGGCTCGCACCCGGATCCTCTTCATGATACGCCTCCGACGGCGAGAAAGGCTCTGGTGGCGGCATGATCGGCTGGAGTTTGGATGCCGCGAGTCACCTGTCAAGTGAGGTCTTCGACGCCCAGGCTCTGCGATTCCTGGCTGGAACACGACAGGCCGGGCAACCTGCCCGGCCTGTCATGGCAAGACGCTGTAAGCGACTTCTTACTTGAGGGTGACGGTGGCGCCGACCTCGGCGAATTTCGCTTTGATGGCTTCGCCCTCTTCCTTGCTGACGCCCTCTTTGAGGATCTGCGGGGCGCCCTCAACGAGGTCCTTGGCTTCCTTCAGACCCAGCGTGGTGACTTCGCGGACGGCCTTGATGACAGGGATCTTGTTGGTGCCTGCGGCGGTCAGCTCGACGTCAAAGGAGGTCTTTTCCTCGACGGGAGCGGCGGCCGCGGCGGCAGGCATGGCAGCCATGGCCATGGGGGCGGCGGCGGAGACGCCCAGGCGCTCTTCGAGTTCTTTGACGATCTCAGCGGCTTCGAGAAGGGTCAGGTTGCAGATGGCATCGATCAATTCGGACTTCGACATTTCGGATTTCCTCCTAGGCAGATTCTTGTTCTCGTCAGATGCGCTTCGGTGGCCTCAGCCTTCCTGGCGCTTGGTGTTCCAGGCGTCGAGCACGGTGGCCATGCTGCGTCCCGGGGCCTTGAGCATCCCCAACAACTGACGATGCGGGGCAAGCATGAGCCCGAGGAGCTGCATGCGCAGCACCTCGAGGGATGGCAGGCTGGCGATGGCTTCCAGGGCCTGCGTGTCGATCACGTGACCATCCATGATCGCTACCTTGACCTGGGGCAGGCGGTTGGGCTTCCGTTCTTTCGAGAAGTCCAGGACGGCTTTGGCGGTAGCGGCGGGATCCTCGTAGCCAAAGGCCACGGCAGTGGGACCCTGGAGATGCGGATCAACCTCCTGGATTCCCAGATCGTGCAGCGTCCGGCGGATCATGGTGTTCTTGGCCACCCGGAATTCCGCTTTCTGGTCGCGCAGCTTGCCGCGGAGATCGGTCATCTCCTTCACCGTCAGGCCGGCAGCCTCCCCACGGTAGTCCGTGAAGATGGCGATGCTGGACTTGTCGAAGCACTCGCGCAGGGTCTGGAGGGATTCCTGTCTGCGCTCGCGGTTCTGGGCGGCAGTCTTCTGGTGCATGTGTGGTTCCTCCCTTCCTCCTCCGGACAAGCCGGAGTCGATTGGGCCGCTGTCTGCCGGTTCCCCGGAAAACAGCAACGCCTCCCTTCAAGGGAGGCGCAGAGGGCGAAAAACCAAAGCACCATCCGGCGCTTCATGGTTGGAGTCTTCTTCCATTTCGCCTCGGCAGGCAGCCCCGAGGGGCGATTGAGCGGATGCACCTGCTGTCTCTGGCCGTTTGGAAGTATAGGCGGTCTTCGGCCCCCGCGTCAATAGTTTCGGGGTGCCCTGAATCCGCCGCCTGGACCCTGGCAACGGCGCGCAGGGAGTCCTCCGGGTGGGACAGGGGCCTCCCGAGCCCGGCTGAGGGGGTGTATGGGCGGCTGTTGATGGTAGCCCCAGGCCGCGGAGGG
>JAAZKF010000309.1 GCA_012799975.1 Burkholderiales bacterium | reverse complement strand
GGCGTCCCATGAGGACTTCGGAGATGGCCTCCAGGGTGAAGTCTCCGTAGTTATAACCCAGGACGCAGGCTCCCGCTTCCGGGAGGTCGCCCAGGATATAGGGGCTGGAAAGCGAGACCAGCACGGTTCGGGGATTGGCTTCCAGGACGGCCTGGGCCAGTTCTCTCTGGGCATCGGGAAGTCGGCCCCTGGCGTAGAGGGCCAGGACCACCGCCGAGGCCTCCGAGGCAAACCGGGCCACCTCCCGGACCGGAGGCCCGGCCACCGAGAGGTGGAAGGCCTTTTCGGTAACCCGGGAGTGGAATCGGCTCAATAGGGGAGCCAGGGGAGCACGGACCGAGACTTCGCCCAGCGGGCTCAGGGGGAGCAGGTCGGGGGCCAGGACCAGGAGTTCCTCCGAGGGCTCCAGATTCAGCGGAAGGAGGTTATCGCGGTTGAGCAGGACCGTGATGGCCCGGGAGGCGATTCCTCGCATCTCGGCCTGGTGGGAAGCCACATCCCAGGTGGGTTGCGCGGAGGGCCTGGCCTGGAAACGCTGGCGCAGGTCGGCCAGCCGTCGGAGGGATTCGTCCAGCCGGGCCTCGGAAAGGCGGCCTTGTTGCACGGCTTCGACCAGGCCTTGAACGGCCTCCAGTTGCTGAGAGAAGGGGCCCAGGGCCAGGACCAGGTCGGCCCCGGCCTGGATCGAGCGCACGGTGGCCTCGGCGAATCCCCAGTGGTCGGCCAGGGCTCGCATGGCCAGGGAATCGGTAACGATGACACCCCGGTAGCCCATTTCCCGGCGCAGCAGGCCGGTAAGGACGGGTTCCGAGAGGGTGGCGGGCAATCCCTCGGTGGGGTCCAGGGCGGGGAAGGTCACGTGGGCCGTCATGATCGCTTCTACCTTCTCGGCGATAGCGGCACGGAAGGGAAGGAGCTCTACCTTTTCCAGGCGTTCCCGGTCGTGGGTGAGCGTGGGCAGTGCAAGGTGGGAATCCAGCGAGGTGTCTCCGTGGCCCGGGAAGTGTTTGGCTGTAGGGGCGACCCCGCCGTCGCGCAGACCGCGGATGGCGGCACAGGCATGGTCGGCGACGCTCTGGGAATCCTCTCCGAAAGAGCGCACGCCGATGATCGGGTTGGCGGGGTTGACGTTGACGTCCAGGCAGGGAGCGAAGTCGATATGCACCCCCAGGTCGCGAAGCTCCCGTCCCATGAGGACGTGGGCCCGGTAGGTGGCTTGGGGATCCTGCGTGGCTCCCAAGGCCATGGCCCCCGGCGAGAGGCTCATCTCGGGGAAGCGGAAGCGGTCCACCAGACCGCCTTCCTGGTCGACTGCGATCAACGCCGGTTGCGGGGAGGCGGCGTGGATGGCCTCGATGAGGTCCGTCACCTGGGCCCGGCTGGCCACGTTCTTGGCAAAAAGGATGACGCCGTTCCAGGCGTGGCGCCCCAGATGCTCCCGGTCGGCTTCGGAAAGCTCGGTTCCGGGGAGATCGATCATGATCAAGCGGGCGGCTTTGTCTTGAAGAGAGAGGCGGGTCAGATGGTCCGCGTGGTTCATGGGGCGCCGGTTCCCCGGGAAGTCGGGGGTTCCTGCCCAGCCGGGGGGGCAGCCGGCCCGCTCAGCTCCGGGTGAGGAACTGCAGGACGGTCTGGCTGGAGACCTGGATTCGGTCGCCAACCACCACCTGACGCTCGGCTCCAGGCAGTAGCGAGATCCCGTTTACGAAGGTCGGGTTGGTCTCGCTGCGGTGCTGCACGAAGAAGCGGTTGTTGCGCAGGACCAGGACGCAGTGGACGCGACTGACCTCCGGGTCGGCCAGACGGATGTCGCAGTTTCGGCCACGGCCAATCATGAGGCGCTCTTTGTTGAGGTCGAATGTCTTGCCCATGTCGGCCCGGACGCCCTCCAGGACCTCCATGCGCAGATTGCGCAGGGCCTCGACGACGCGGCGCTCCAGGAAGAGCAGCACCGTATCTCCCAGATGGATCCGGTCTCCGGTCATCAGGACGACCTCGTCGCCCTCGCCCAGGGCCAGGCTGTTGACCTGGATCTCGGAACGGTTGTTGACCAGGGTGAAGCGACCGCTCCGGTAGCGCATGATCGCCTGGTCGTTGCTGATCTCCGCATCGTCGACCTCGATGTCGTTGAAGCGTTGCCCTGGAGACCCGATGGTGAGGACCCGGTCTTCGGAGAACTCCGAACCCAGCAGGTCCACCTTCTGCCCCTTGCGGCTTCCTTCGAGGTAGCCCACCACGAAGTCGGCATGGTGTCTCCAGGCAGTGGTCGATCTGCCGAAGGCCTCGGGGTCAAAGAGGGGGACATCCGGCTGGGCCACAGCCGGGACCTCGGCTGCTGGGGGCTCGAGTTCCATCCGTCCGCCTCGCAGCGAGCGCTCCAGGTGGGGCGGCAACCCCCGGAGCACGATCCCACCGACCGCGGGCATCTCCTCGGGAGTCTCCTCGGTAGTCTCCAGGGAGGTTACCGGCAGGGGCTCTGGTTCCAGGCTTTCGGGCTCCGGCGGTTCCTCCGCTTGGACAGGCGGCTGGGGGGGAGGCATGGCCAGGGGCACTTCGGGTTCCCGTGGGGGTGGCGGGGGCATGGCCAGTGGCT
>JAAZKF010000308.1 GCA_012799975.1 Burkholderiales bacterium | reverse complement strand
TTCCCGACCTGAAGCGGGAGTCCTCCAGGAGGGGAGCCGGCTGGGGGACAATACCTCCTCGAGTGCGTGAAATCTGGATCTTCGCGGCCCCTTCAGGTAAGATGCTGCCTATAGACCCGATTTTCTTCCCCAGCCCGCTCTCCCCGGTTTTCCGCGCTCCCGAGAGACTCCGGGGGCATCGAGCGCGACGGCGAGTATATCAGGATTGGCGGGATCAAGTTGGATTTCCGCTGCAAATAACAGGGTTTGAGTCTGTGCCCGAGTTGCCTCCGGTCCGTCGGGATCATCCCTTGGCGGGCCGAATCCTCCCCGCGGCCAGGACCACCCACCTTCAGGATGGAGCCAAAAGAATGATCACACAGACCCCTACGCAAAGTCCGCCGAACGCTCAACCCTACACCTATCCGCCCCGCCGCGAGTTCGTCGAGCCGGATTGGACCCGCTGGCCGGGCTACCGCTCGGTTACCCGGCAGGACTGGGAGAGCGCCCTGTGGCAGCGCAAGAATTCGGTGAAGAACCTGCGGGAACTGGCCGAGGTGTGGGGTGATCGGGCTCCTGAGGGATTGTTGGACAGCATCGCCGCGGATATCCAGGGGCAGGGGACCATGTCGATGCTGGTCCCGCCTCAGATGATCAACTGCATGGACGCCGACAACCTCTGGAAGGATCCGGTCCGCCTGTATATGCTTCCCGCCCAGGCCGACCGGCATCCGGTCTGGCCCAACCACCCCAAGGCCGAGCGGGACAGCTTGCATGAAGCGGAAATGTGGGCCGTAGAAGGCTTGACCCACCGCTACCCCACCAAGGTGCTGGCCGAGCTCCTGACCACCTGCCCGCAGTACTGCGGGCACTGCACCCGGATGGACCTGGTCGGCAACGACATGCCCAGCCTCAAGAAGGGACGCTTCCAGCTCAAGCAGGGCGAGAGATTGGAATTGATCCTCGAACACCTCCGCCGGAATCCGGTAATCCGTGACGTGGTGGTCTCGGGTGGGGACATCGCCAATCTGCCGCTCCCGGCTTTGGAAGACTTCCTGATGAAGCTTCTGGACATCCCCAACATCCGGGATGTCCGTCTGGCTTCCAAGGCCCTGCAGGCACTGCCTCAGCACTTCCTGCAGGACAGCGTGCTGCAGGCCCTGGAGCGGATCGCCCGGCGGGCGCGGGAGCGAGACGTGGACATCGCCGTGCACACCCACGTCAACCACGCCAGCCAGGTGACGCCCCTGCTGGGCAAGGCGGTCCGCAATCTTCTGGACATGGGCTATCGCGACGTGCGCAACCAGGGCGTCCTGCTGCGCGGGATCAATTCCGACCCCTACGAGATGCTGGATCTGTGCTTCATGCTGCTGGACCACGCCAAGATCATGCCCTACTACTTCTACATGTGCGACATGATCCCGAACTCCGAGCACTGGCGCCTGGCGGTCCACGAGGCCCAGCATCTCCAACACGATATCATGGGCTACCTTCCCGGGTACGCCACGCCGCGGGTGGTCTGCGACGTGCCCTTCGTGGGTAAGCGCTGGATCCACCAACTGGTGGACTATGATCGCGAGCGAGGCATCTCCTGCTGGACCAAGAACTACCGGACTTCGGTGGAGATGGACGATCCCGAGGCCCTGTCCCGCCGCTATGAGTACTTCGACCCCATCTACACCCTGCCCGAGTCCGGGCAGAAGTGGTGGAGGGAGCACCCCGAGGGCTGAGTTCCTGGGATCAGCCTCCGGTTTCGACGAGTTGGTAGGTCGAGCCGTCGAAGCGGAACACCACGAAGTTCCCGCTGGCCGAGGCGAACACGATCCGGATGTCCGGCCAACGTCCGGATCCTTTCACGACGTGGATCCCCGCACGGTTGGCGGGGTGGTCGGCCAGCTCATCCAGGTCTACCAGGAAGGGTTCGGTGAATTCCTCGGTCTGGAACAGGGTCTTCCCCGCTTCATCCACCACCCGGAAGCGTCGGGGCGCAGAGACGGTCGGGTCGCTGTTGCCGGCGCTGGATATGATCTGTACCTGCTCGATGCGTCCGTCTCCGTTGACGTCAGCCTGATCCACGAAGAGGATGACGGGGATTTCGGGCTTGGGACCCCACTCGACCTGGTCGGTTCCCTGTGCTGGGGGAGTGGGGGGGGAGGGTGGAGGGGATGGCTCGGAGGCAACTTCCTGAGCGGGGTAGGTGGGATCTTCTGAAGGGGTGGAATCGTCTGGAGAGATGGAGGCGACGGCCACCTGGATGCCTGTGCTGGGAGGGGGACTCGGGAGGCCGGCCAGTTTTGGAAGCTCGACTCCGCCGTCCCGGTCGAGCCACCACCACAGCCCCAGCCCTCCTGCCAGCATGAGGAAGAGCAGGAATCCGCAGCCCGCCACCACCAAGGGAATGAGCAGGCGACTGCGACCGGGTGGAGGGGCTGCCGCCGGCGGAGCCGGAAGGGTCGGGGAAGATGGGGACGCCGCCACGGGCATTCCGCAACCTTCACAGAAATGGGAGTCGGCATCCAGGTTTTGTCCGCAGCGGGTACAGTTCATCTGTTCAGGCTCCTAACGGGTTCCTAGCGGGGTGGATCGATCCAGCGGACGACGTGGAACCCCTTGGGGTCCGGGGCGACCTGGGCCGTCCCCAGTCGAACGCCGGAACCGATGGTGTCGTAGATCCGGGCCACGCAACTGCCGTCCCGGGAGGTGGACTCGAAAGAGCCGATCCAGCGGCATCCCTGGAATCTATCCGAAGGCGCGGTCCACTGGTAGCGGCCTGATTTTCTGGGTTCTTCCAGCAGGCAGCGGGCGAAGACCTTCTGAAAGGCCTTTCCATTCCAACGCAGGACGCGAAAGGTGGCGGGGCGCACATCCGATTGGGGCAGGGCCCCCAGGATCTCGATCCGGCCATCGCCGTCCAGGTCTCCGACCACCTCCAGTCCAGCGCTCCCCCAATCCCATGTCCCGAAGATCATGGGGTCTGCCGGGTCGGTCGGACGGGGGCCCTTCCACAAGACACTGCCGTTGGAACGGGTCACCACCAGTTGCCCCAGGTAGCTGGATTCTTCGACGTTGTAGGCGACCAGGGAGAGCGTCTCGGCTCGGCCGTCACGATTCAGGTCGACCTGGAAGCGCTGGTAGGCCTGCCCCTCGGTCGGCCAGTTGAAATCCTGGGCCAGGGCCCCAGCGTTCAGCAAGGCCAGGGCCAGGACGGATATCACAAGACGACGCATCGGAAGTACCTCCCTGGGGTTTCTTCGGGGTCGAGAAGCGCAGACCTATCGCCTTCCGGGTGGGACAAGGCCTGAATCCGCCGTCTGGCCTTGAGAGCCGAGGGCCTCGGAGGCAGCTTGTCGAGAAGCCTTTCCACCCACATCCCTCCAAGAGGCCGCAGGGTGTTGGTTTTTCCGGGGCGCGTCTGGCAGATGGTCGCCTGGCCGGGCTGGAGGAGCGATCGTCTGTATCGGGAAATATTTCGGAGACTAAGCCACCAGGACCTGAGCCTGAATCCGCCGCCTGGCGTGAGAACCGAGGCCATCGAGGCGGGGCTGGATGCCAGGAAGGCGTGCGTTCTGAGGAGCGGAGCGTAGTTGGAAGCTGCGTGAGCACCGCAGAGGTGCGCCTGACGACGCAGACGGGCCCCTCCCACCCACCCCTGGTGTGGGTGGGGCCTCAACGCCTCGACGGCCGAATGCCACGGTAGGCGGCGGATTCAGGCTGGGTTGCCTGGCTTGCATTGGAGAAGAAGGCCATGGATATTCATCGGCTCGAGGGTTTTCGGGGCTACCCCCAGGAGTGGCAGGGGCCGGGCACAGCGACCCCCCAGCCAACCGGAGTCCCAGGGGACCAGGTCTTGCTCGGCGCTCGTCCCGATCTGGATGGCTGCGGGCCGAAGTCTTTCGGCCTATCGGCCGCGCCAGCCCCCCCTCCTTCCTCCACACCGGTCTCGTCGCCCAGGCCGTCTGGCGACGGTGTACTGGGCCGCGCCGAAGAACTGGCTCACCAGGTCCTCCGCCGGGATACCCACCTGACCCATCAGCCCGGGGAATCCCGCAAGCTGTCGGTGCTGGCCGCGGGGAGTACGCATTTTGAAGCCCTTTGGACTCGCGATGCTTGTTGGGGATGTCTGGGACTTCTGGCCTCGGGGAGGGATCCGGGCACGGTTCGCGACACCTTGCAGGCCATCCTGAATCGGCAAAGGCCCTCCGGAGAGATGCCGCGGCGCCAGGGAAACCACAAGAACATCACGGCCATGGTCGGCGACTTCCTGCATCTGCCTTTGCAGAACATGAAGGAATTGGATCAGGTCGAGTTCCGCAACGAGCGAGACGCGTTTCAATATGACGGGAACGCCCTGCCCCTGATCGCCGCAGCGGAGTACGCCAGGCGGACCGGCGACGTGGCCTTCCTGGAGGAGAATTACCAGAAGCTTACCCGGGGAGCCGACTGGCTCCAGAGACAGGATGAGCAGTTCTTGAAGACCCCGGAGCGGCGTCTCGACCTGATCGACCAGAAGCCCAGCAGCGACTGGAAGGATGTCGTGGGTCGCGAGGGGGTGGTCGCCTACACCAACGCCGTCACCTATCAGGCCCATCGCAGCATGGCCACGATCGATCGTCTGTTGGGCCATCCCGAAACGGCAGAGAAGAGGGAGGCTTTTGCTGCTACCCTGAAGGAAGACTTCAATCAGCGCCTCTGGGACGAGGAGTCCGGCTACTACCGGGATTCCGAGGCGGATGCACGCTTCAGCCCGGATGGGAATATCCTGGCCGTGGTCTACGGCCTGGCGGAGGGGGCCAAGGCCGATCGGGTCCTGGAAAAACTGGATCAGGTGGCGGACTCTGGCCCCTTGCCCTTCCAGGCTACGCCCGAGAACTACCCCAAGAGCTACGTGCCCCTGTGGTTGCGCGCCGCGGGGATGCGCCACTATCACGACGCCTTCGTGTGGCCCTGGCAGGGAGCTGCCTTCGCCGTGGCAGCAGCGCGCCAGGGACACACTGATATGGCCCGCGAGGCCCTGGAGAAGGTGGCCGCAGCCGCAGAAAGGGACGGAACCTTCTTCGAGATCTACACCCCTGGAGACGAGCCTCGTCCCGTGCGCACCTGGGCCTATGAGTCCGAACGCGACTTCCTCTGGGGCGCCGGCACCTATCTTTGGGCCTTGCAGGAGTTGCGGGAGGCCGAGAGGGGAAAGGCTCCCTCCAGCTAGCCTGGAGGCATATTCGACCTGCCTGGCAGGGGAAGCCCGGAGGAGGCGCGGTGGCTCGGGTCCGTTCCGTCTACATCTGTCAGCAGTGCGGGGGACAGTCGGCCCGCTGGCAGGGCAGGTGCCCCGAGTGCGGGGCCTGGAATTCCTTGCAGGAGGAGCTTTTCGAGCGCAAGACGCTGGGCATGGCCCTCTCCCCTGGGGCAGGAGCTCACCCCGTGGCCTTGGACAGCGTGGATTTTGTGGCCGAAGAGCGCTTCTCGTCCGGCCTGGAGGAGTTGGACCGGGTTCTGGGAGGGGGTCTGGTCCAAGGCTCGCTGGTCCTCCTGGGGGGGGCTCCCGGCATCGGCAAGTCCACCCTCTTGCTGCAGGTGGCCCGACATCTGGCCTCGCAGCGTCCCCCGGTCCTGTACGTCAGCGGAGAGGAGTCCCCGCGTCAGATCCGACTGCGCGCCGAGCGCCTGGGCCCCGTACCCGGGGGCGTCCTGCTCCTGCCCGAAACCAGCCTGGAGGCCATCGAGGCTCGAATCCAGGAGGTCGATCCCGGCCTGGTCATCGTCGACTCGATCCAGACCCTCTTCCGAGCCGACCTGGCCCCGGCGCCGGGAAGCGTGACACAGGTTCGTGAGTGTGCCGCCAGCCTGATGCGTCTGGCCAAGACCCGCGGGCTTCCGGTCATCCTGGTGGGACACGTCACCAAGGGAGGAGAGATCGCGGGCCCTCGGGTTCTCGAGCACCTGGTGGACACCGTCCTGCACTTCGAAGGCCATGGGCTGCACAGCGTGCGGGCCCTGCGTTCGGTAAAGAACCGCTTCGGGGGGACCCACGAGGTGGGATTCTTCCAGATGGGAATCCGAGGTCTGGAGCCCATCCCGGACGCTTCTCGCTTCTTCCTGTCGCAGCGAGCTCAAGGGGCTCCTGGCACCGTCGTTTTCCCGTCCATGGAGGGCTCCAGACCCGTGCTGGTGGAGGTACAGGCCCTGGTGGCCGAAAACTACCTGGCCACCCAGGGGGTCCCGCCTACCCGACGGGCAGTCGGGTTGGACGGCAACCGCTTGAGCCTGCTCCTGGCCGTCCTGCAGAAGCGGACCGGAGGGCTGGGCCTGCAGCAATGCGACGTGTACGCCAACGTGGCAGGTGGGATGCGCCTGATGGAACCGGCCCTGGACCTGCCGCTGCTCCTGGCCATCGCCTCCAGTCGGGCCAACCTGCCACTGGATCCCGGAGTGGCTGCTTGTGGGGAGTTAGGCCTGGGAGGCGAGGTCCGGGTCGTCTCGGGCCTGGAGGCGCGTCTTCGGGAACTGGCCAAGTTGGGATTCCAGCGTTGCCTGATCCCGGCGCATTCCCTCTCCGGAGCGGTCCTGGAGGGATTGGGGGGCCTGAAGCTGCAGCCTGTCACGACCCTGTCGGAGGCCCTTGGGGTCATGGGCCTGCGCACTTCGGTCGAGCGCTCGGAGTCGGCCGGAAGGCAGGTGCGCAGAATCCGCCCCGAGGATCCCCCTCCCGCTCCCGGCACCTGCCCCCCCCGAGTCGACCCTTTCTGAAGGAGATCCGCTGCGGGGGGGAAAGACCCGACAGGCGAAACTCTCTTCGGTTCGAGCGCTGGGCCGTTCCGAGGAGGTTTGAGTATTTTTCGTCAAACTGGCGGAGAGGGACAGGTGACCAGGTTTGGCCAGATGGATGCGGGGGATGTTCTACATCATCTTCGCGACCTTCGGCGGGCTCTCTGGCTATAGCCTGGCGCGGCATACCTGGCAGGTCTTTGCCGACAGCCTGCCCCCGGGAGCCCTGTACGCCAATTTTGGCGCGCTGATCCTGGTGGGGGTTCTGCTCGGGGTCACCGTCGCCCCGTGGCTGGCCAGCCTGATGACCGGTCTGGTCGATCGCGTGGCGGTAGCGCTCCAGGCACTGCCCATCCAGGAAGTCCTGATGGGTTCGATCGGTCTGCTCTTCGGGCTGATCATAGCCTTCCTGGTCAACCTCGCCTTACAGCAGATCAAATTCGAGGTGATCCCCATCATCGGGGAGTACCTGGGCCCCCTGGCCATCCTGGTCTCCACCCTCTTCCTGGGGACCTTGGGAGCCTACTTCGGAGGGCGGATGGTCTTCATCCATAGCCTGAAGCAGTTGTTGGAGACCGGGGGTGTCGGCCATGGCCTGCAGCGTATGGTCCTGCTGGACACCAGCGTCGTGGTGGACGGACGCATCATCGACCTGCACGAGACGGGATTCCTGGATGGGATGCTGGTGGTCCCTCGCTTCGTGCTGGCCGAGCTCCAACAACTGGCCGATTCCGAGGACGCCTGCAAGCGTAACCGGGGACGCCGGGGATTGGACCTTCTCAATGACATGCGCAAGTCTCACAGCATCCAGGTCAACGACCGTAACTATGAAGAGCGTGGGGTGGATGCCAAGCTGATCCGCCTGGCTCAGGACCTGCGCGCCCATCTGTGCACGACCGACTACAACCTGGCCAAGGTCGCGGCCGTCCAGGGCGTGAAGGTCCTCAACATCAACGAACTGGCCAACGCGCTCAAGCCCGTGGTTCTGCCCGGGGAGCTGCTGGAGGTGAAGATCCTCCGCGAAGGCAAGGAGTCCGGCCAGGGTATCGCCTATCTGGATGATGGCACCATGATCGTGGTGGAGGAGGGGCGACGCCGCATCGGTGAGCTGGCTTTGGTGGAGATCACTTCGGTGGTTCAGACTGCGGCGGGTCGCATGTTCTTCTCCCGCTATAGGGAGCCTGCGAGTCGCTCGGCTGCCTCTTCCGAGAAGCCGGTTTTGGAGGAGGCAGCCGTCGAAAGCGCAGCCGACATTTCGCCGATCGACGCGGAGTCTTCGACCCCGGTCGAAGGGGGAAGACGGCGTCGACTGGCCCGCTCGGAGGGGCGGCGGGGCTCCGGAAGGGAACGGAGGGCGCCTTGAGCCTGCTGGTCGTGGTGACGGCCGCTGGGCAGAGCCGGAGGATGGGCGGGGGGAACAAGATGCTGATCCCCCTGGGGGGAGAACCCCTCCTCGTGCGCACCCTGCGGGTCTTCCAGGACCACCCCCGGGTGGCCGAGGTGGCCGTATCCGCCCCGGCCGGCCAGGAAGAGGAATATCGCTCGCTCTTCCGTCGTCACGGGCTGGATCGGGTCCGCCGGGTGGTAACCGGCGGAGCCGAGCGTCAGGATTCCATCTTCCAGGCACTGCAGGCGCTGGACCCGAAGAGTGGGGATCTGGTGGCCGTGCACGATGGCGCGCGTCCCCTGCTCTCAGCGGACCTCCTCGACCGCCTCTGCGAGGCCTTGGAAGGTTGGGAAGGAGTGGTCCCGGGGGTTCCTGTCAAGGACACCATCAAGAAGGTGGATGAGCACGGGAAGGTCCTGAAGACCCTGGTGCGCTCTGAGCTCGTGGCCGTGCAGACTCCCCAGGTCTTCCGGGCCGAGGTCTTGTTGGAGGCCTACCGCCGGGCTTTGAGCCAAGGATATCTGGGGACCGACGACGCCTCGCTGGTCGAGTGGTCCCAGGGCCGGGTCCGGGTCGTCCCCGGAGACTATCGCAACCTGAAGGTCACCACCTCCGAGGATCTCGTCCTGGCCGAGAGCCTGTTGGAGGAAGGGGGCGCGGGGGCGCCATGACCGACAAGCCCGGCAAGCCGCTCGACGCCGAGGTCCAGGAACTCGTCGCCTATCTGGACGAGGTTCTGCACGACTACGAGCGCTACGTCGGGGATATCGGCCGACTGGGCTATGCTGCCCCGCAACTGCTATATTATCGTGACGAGGTCCAGGACCTGATGGAAGCCCTGGCTCCCGAAGCCGGGGTGGACCTCAAGCCCCGCTGGAAGAAGATCCGCGACTTGGATCTCACGCTTCGGGGCAAGGCCGTCGAGCTGGTCCGGGAGGTGGGACACGCCAACTTCAAGCAGTACCAGATCGTCAACAATCCACCCCAGACCCGCTGGTGGTGGTATCTAAACCGCACCACTGCCGACCCCGAGTCGGCCAAGATTCCCATATGGCAATGGTGGCGACGGTAGGATTCGGGAAGACCAAGCGCTGTGATGGGGGACCAGAAGGGCGCCAGAGCTGGGAGGTTCAGACCGATGGAAGTGAGCCGTCGGGATTTTCAGGCTTTGCAGGAAAGGGTCGGCAACCTGGAGAGCAATATCCACGCCATCGAGCAGCGTCTGGCCAAGTTGGACGACCTGCTCAGCCCCGAGAATCTGGTGTGCAGGGTGGGTCAAGGAGGGCAGAGAGGCCTGAATCCGCCCTCTGGCCAGAGAATCGAGGCCATCAAGATGGATCTGGATACAAGGCAGGTGTTCTGAGGAGCAGAGCCTGCTCGGAAACGACCTGAGCACCTCCCCCAAGCCCCGTCTGACCTGGTCGGGGCAGGCCCGAGTCAGGACAGGATATGTCCGGATGAGGAAGAAGGGCCCGCCCCGATGCGGATCCTGGCGCCTTCGCCCCTTTATTGTCTGCTGCGCGAAAGCGCTTCCCGCCATCAGTTCCACCTGCTGGCCTCCAGCACTTTCGGAGGGCAGGCCGATACCCGGATCCTGGCGCCCCTGCTGGAGGGTTGGGAGGAGGTGCAGCCCGCCGCGCGCCCGTCTGGCCGTCTGCCTCGACTCCTGACCAGCGTCCGCCGTCGATTGAGTTCTACGCCACGGCTCGTCGCGGGCTTGCTCCCCCTGCGGAACCACGCCCAGGAGCTGATCCGCCGTGCGCTGACGACCTTCCGCCCCGACCTGCTCCAGGTCGAGCACACCATCACCCTGCCCCTGTTGGAGGGGATTCAGGGTGAGGAGGCCCTGCTGTCCGACACGTCGCAGGAGTTCGCCCAGGCGGTGAACTCGCTTCTTACCGACGAAGCCCTGAGAGGCCGCCTGGCTGAAAGAGGGCGTCGCCTGGTAGAGGAATGCTTCTCCTGGGCCGTCCTGGCCCCCACCTTGGAAAGAGCCTATGAGGAGTGTGTCGCCCTCCATGCCTGAGCCCCACCCGACCCCGGCGTCTCCGACCTTCCCCAGGGTCCTGCTGGCGGGTGGCGGAGCCATCGCCCTGGAAGCCCACCTGCCCCAATTGCGCGGCCTGCCGGGGAACCGGTGCGTGGTCCTCTACGAACTCTCGGCCGCTCGACGCGCCGCGATCCGCAAACGCTATCGCGATGACGTCGCCTTGGAATTGCCTGAAAAACTTCCCGAGGGACCCTTCGATCTGGCCGTCCTGGCCACGCCGCCGAGCTGCCACCTGCAGGAGGTGCTGCGCTGGCGACCATCCTGCCCCCGCTTCGTCATCGAGAGGCCCATGGCCCGCACCCTGGAGGAGGCCCGTGCCATCGTCTCCAACCTGGAAGGGGCGCTCATGGCGGTGCACATGCCTCGAGCGGAGCTGGCGGCCTTCGACGTGCTGAAGGACCTCTATGACCGGGGCCGCTACGGAACCCTGCAGTCCGTCCAGATCCATGACGGCCGGGTCTTCGACTGGCCCAGCGTGTCGCCGGCCCTTTTCTCCAAGGAGATGTCGGGAGGAGGGGTCATGATGGACCTGGGCCCCCACATCCTGGAGCGCCTGTTGCACCTGTTCACCACTCTGAAAGTCGAGCAATGCCTGGTGGACGGCGATCGGGGAGCGGTCGAGGCCAACGCGGTTCTGCACCTGCGGGGAGATGGCCGGATCCCCGTGACCGTCGAGATGAGTCGGAACCGCCACCTCAGCGGCACGGCCGTGTTCACCTTCGCCGAGGCCGAAGCCCGGGTGGGCCTGATGGCTCCCACGGTCCATCTGGTTCCGCGCCAGGGCCCCGGGATTGTCTTGTGCCCCGACGAGGATACAGACCCGGTCCCGTTCCGGACCCTGGTGGCCCGCTTCTATCAGCGTCGGGTGGTCGAGGGGCGCTCCCGTTCCGACCGCGCGCTCGAGGTGATGCGTCTTCTGGACGAGGCCTATCGGGTGGCCCGCCCCCTGCAGGGAGGTTTCTGATGCGCGTAGCGGTTCTGGGTGCCGGTGGTTTCATCGGCTACACCTTCGTCCGTGAGGCCCTCCGCCGAGGCATGACGCCGGTGGCCTGCTGGGGCTCGCCTGGAAGTCTGGTCCTCCTGGCCCGCCACCGGATGGAACTGCGGCCCGTAGAGAACCTGGACCTGAGCGATGTCGACGTGGTCGTCAACTGCGCCCACCCCTTCACCGTCCGGGGGAACCGCTCGCTGGAAGCCCAGATGCGAACCTTGCTGGACAACCTGCTGGCCTCCGGCCGGCCCCTCATCCATCTGAGCACGATCTCCGTCTACGAGCCTTTTGCCGCAGGCCTGCGTCCCGATGAAGACCTGGCCTGCTCGCCCCCTGCCAGCGACCAGTACGCGCAGTCGAAGCTGCTCCTGGATCGGGAGCTCCAGCAAGGGGCGGGGGAACGGACGCTGATCCTGCGCCCCACCATCGTCTACGGGCCTTTTGGGCGTTATTGGACGGATGCCTTCCTGGCCGCCTTCCGGGCCGGGGACGTGAGCGTGCCCGACGCCGGCGGCAGGGTCCAGCCCGTGCTGGTGGACGACCTGGCCTGCCTGATGGCGGACGCCTGCGAGAACTTCCGGCCCGGCCTGTACAACGTGGGTGGCCCCGAGGAGTTGGAGTGGCGTGCCTTCTTCCGCTTCTTCGGCGAAGTCGCTGGAGGCGGCAGGTTCCAGGAGACCGGCCCCAGGCCTACGGCCCGTCCGCAGAGGTTTTCGGAGCTGCGGGAAATGCTGCGGATCCTCCTGGATGCCCCTCCTCTGCGCAGGCTGGCCCGGCCCCTGGTTCAGCGCCTCCCGGACTTCATCCGAGCCTGCTTCCGCAGGGCCCTGGGAAGGCCCGACCGCCCACTCCTGGTGCCGATAGCCCCTCTGCCCGGAGAAAAGCCCCAGCCCCCGCCCCTGCCGCCAGACCTGCGAGGCCTGGTAGAGAGCGGCTACTTCTCCCAGGACAGGCTGGTGGATCTGTCCCGCCTCCGCGCGGACTTCCCCGGCCTCCGCCTGACCCCCTTGGAAGATACCAGGGCGCGTCTGGGGGACTACTTCTCCTTCCGTTTCACCGACGCCCTGCTGACCTGACCCGGCTCCTACAGGGCCGCGCTGGCGAGCAGGGCACGGGGACCTGGGCGTAAAGGCAGGCCAGGGGCCCATCGCGCCCGGGACAGGCTGGAACACTCCGGCAACCTGGCGTTCATACCTGGCCTCGGTTTCCCAGCTTCTGCCCAACCGGTCCGCCTATCCTGAAGGCATCCGCCCCACTCTGGCGGGGCGCCCTTCGGGAGGCTACAATCATGGCGTCAGGGAAGCCGGATGCGTCCGGCCAGGAACGACAAGACTTCGACAACCCCTGGAAGGAGGCTCTGCATGAGTTCTTCCCCTCCTTCCTGGAATTCTTCTTCCCCGACATCCATGCCGACATCGACTGGGGCCTGGGCCATGAGTTCCTGGACGCCGAATTGCGGCAGTTGGGGCGCAAGTCCCGAGGAGGTCGACGCCTCCCCGACGCCCTGGTCCGGGTGGTGCGTCGGAATGGGCAAGAGGGCTACGTCCTGGTCCATATCGAGATCCAATCCCAGGTCGACCAGCTCTTCACCCTGCGCGTGGCCACCTACAACCACCGGATCTTCGATGTGCACCAGTTGCCCCTGGTCAGCCTGGTCATCCTGGCGGACCCGGATCCCCGCTGGTATCCCGACCGCTACGAGCGCGAATTGTGGGGAACCCGGTCGCTCCTGGAGTTCCGGGCCTTCAAGCTGTTGGACCTGCGGGACCGCCGGCTGGAGCTGGCCGCCTCGTCGAACCCCTTCGCCCTTCTGTCGGCAGCCCACCTGGCGGCCCTGGAGTCAGGCCCGGCCACCCGTACCCGCCTGGCTTGGAAGTTGGATCTGGTCCGGAGCCTGTACCGGAGGGGCGTGGACCAGGAGAGGGCCCGCTCGCTCTTCGGGCTGATCGACTGGATCCTGCACCTGACCCCAACACTGGATTCGGAATTCTGCCACGAGGTCGAAGAAATCGAAAGGAGCACGGAGATGCGACATATGACCACCTTCGAGAGGAGGGGCCTGGAGAAGGGCCGTCTGGAGGGGCATCTGGAGGGACAGCGCAGGATGCTGCAGGGGTTCGCCTCCGCCCGCTTTGGCGAAGCTGCCAGCGCAATAGCCGAAGCGCTGGAAGTCATCGATGATCCCGAGGTGTTGCTGCGCCTGGCCGGCCCCGTGGCCACGGCCACCAGCGTCACCGAGGTCCTGGCGGCGATCCGGAAGGAGACGCAGGGGGGGTAACTACCGAGGGCGCGCGACTCCGCCCTTGCGTTTGATGCCAAACCCGTAGCGGTAGATGTCAGGCACGTCGATGCGCCCGTCTTTGCGGCGTGAGAGCACACCCAGGTTGATCAGCTCCTCCAGGACCATCTTTCCATTCGTCGGGGCCCCGGGGGGCTCTTCGGGCCGTGGCCGTCCCAGCAGCTTCTCGGCCTCTTCAGGACGCATCATGACTTGTTGCCCTTCGAGGTTCCGCAAGCGTGCCGTCAGGCTGTATTCCTCCTGAACCTCTGCGACCCGCTGCTGAGAGGTGGGCCCCAGGGCTGCGGCCAGGTCCTGGGGTGTTAGCAGACGCTGGCCGCTGGGAACCGACCCGCGCTCCAACGCTTGTCGGGCTGCTTCGCCCAACAGGGTCAGGATGGACCGGGGCACCACCTTCCCCTTGGCATCCTGCAGCCGATTGGGAATCCAGCGCCAAGTGTAACCCTTCTTGTCCGTGTCAACTGAAAAGAGACCCCTTTGCTCGCTGAAAAGAGACCCCCCCTGGCTGTGGGGATTCTTCAGTTGTAGAGTCGGTTAGAAGTCGACCTCCTTATCCATGGTGGGGTCTGGCAACTTCCGGCGGCGGCCCGTAGCTGCGTTCCCGTCGCCCGTTTCCCCCGCG